>NZ_JAVSCQ010000005.1:0-176786 GCF_040560405.1 Facivitalis istanbulensis | reverse complement strand
GCCAGCGACATCGCTGCGCGACAACGCCTCTTGATCCAGGCCAACCTCGTGTGACACTATCCCCAACGTCACCGCTGACACATCACCATCAATGTCGCTGACCAGTCACCGACGATGTCGCGCTACAGCGCTGGTCTTCCCGGTTAAGGCGCAACAGGCTGCGCAGGTCGCGGACCACGCCGAACTCATAGAGTTTGGCATGTTCGGGCTGGAGTGGGGCGAGCGGGTTGAACGAAGCCGAAAAGCCCAGCGTGCTTTCGAACATGCTCGGGAACCGCCACGTCTCGATATAGCGGGCATAGGCGCGGGTATGTTCGTCGGCATAGACGGTGGCCGAGACGCTGGGTGCCCAGCGATGGTCAGAACGACGCGGGGCGGTGATCGGAACCGACTCCGTGATGCTTTGCAGACGGCACGTCCCGTCATTGCCCGAGACGCCGTTGATCGTCCCGTTCAGACAGGGATTGTCCGAGCGGGCGTAGCGCCCCAGGGCATCGGGGCGCCATGTCGGCCCCTGTTCATTGAACGAAACCTTATAAGGATTGGCCAGATATTCGGGCAACAACTCGCCGATCAGGGCGTCGGCCTGCTGTGAATCGAGGTCGGTCAGCAGGCTGCGCCAGTATCGCTTGAAGAAATCGGCACCCGTGCCACTGACGTTGAACCAGGATCCATACCCCCGATAGGCCGTCGCACTCAGGTTCTTGTTGCCCTTGGCGATCTGGCTGCGGGCGAAATCGTCCACCGCCCAATAACCGGCATAGCTTATACCGGCATTCAGCTTCAGGAAGCTGGCGGGCCGCCACTCGCCGTCCAGCCGGACCAGAAACTCCTCTCGCCGTCCCGCGCGCGGATATTGCCGCCATCCCTCGAACCGCGACGGGTCATAGACGTCGTGCGACGCCAGCTTCTCATGCTGCCAGTTGCCGCTCAACGTCAGGTCGAGCGTCGAACCCAGCCGCATCGTGTTGGTGGCGTTGAAACCATAGCGATTGTTGATCGCATTGGCCCGGGCATTGTCGATCAGGATCGGATCGGCGAACGTCGCGAAATTGGGCATGCCGCCCGAATTATAGCTGTCGCTCCGGGTGTCGGTGGCCCAGAGATTGGCCTTCAGGTCGATCCAGCGCGTCTCCGGCTGCCACTTATATTCGGCATTATAGGCACGTGCATGGACCTTGCTGAGCGGCCATTGCACATTGCCCTTGTCGACCTGGATGCGCGACGGCATGATTTCGCCATATCGGGTCACGCTGTCGCGCAGGCTGACCAGCAGATACTGGTCATCGGCGATGTGCCAGGTCGCCTTCAGCAGCACCGATTCCAGATTGCTGGAGGTATTGGGCACTTCACTGCCCGGCGCGAAGCCAAGCGCCATGCGGCGGATGCGATTGAGGTTGCTCGACGGCAGTTGCGTCTGCTCATAATAGCCCGGCTCGCCCTTGCCGGAAAAATAATTGCCCCGTTCGCGATATGCATAGGCGCCGAACAGATCGAGCCCCTCGATCCGCACCGCCCCCGCCACCCGCACGGCGCGATCGCCGAACGAGACGAAGTGATTGCTCGTGCTGGTCCGCGGCACGATGAGCAGCGACGGGTCCTCCAGCGTGAAGCTGGGCGAGCTTTGCGGGAAACCCGGTACGGTGCGGTAATCCCGCCCCGTCAGCAGCGTGGGCAGGCGCGGATCGGTCGAGTTGTTGCCGCCTTCGACCCGCACATCGAGGCCGAAGTTGCGGCCGGGACGCAGCACATCGTCGGCGTCCAGCGTGTTGATGACGACCGAGCCGCCGGTCGAACTGCGGATATTGCCCTGGTCGCTGGGCCCGCGCAGCACCTGAAGCCCGGAGATCAGGTTGGGATCGACATAGGCGCGGTTGCTCGCGCCATTATAGCCGCGCCAGACGGTCAATGCCTGTTCCGTACCGTCGATCACGACGGGCACGCGCCCCGGCCCTTGAATGCCGCGAATGCTGGGGTCGAGCGCGCCGCTGTTCCGGGCATCGCCGCTCAGCACGTTGACCATGCCGGTCAACAGGTCGGAGGTTGTGACGCCCTTGTACCGCTCGATCTCCTCGCGATCCTTGTAGCCGCTGGAATAATCCCGATCGAACACCGCGTCATGGCCGCGCTCGGCGCGTGTCGCGGCGATGTCGCGCGGTGCCTCGTCGCCCTCGACCCGCAAGGCATCGGTCACCAACGGCCCCTGCGCGCCGGCAACCGCCTGTCCCGGCCGACGCCGGAGCGTCAGCACGCCGTCCGCCAACCGCCAGTCGAGCCCGGTGCCCGCCAGCAGGCGATCGAGCGCCCGCGCCCGGTCCATCCGCCCGGCGACACCGCCCGATCGCAGCCCCGTCAGCAACGTCGCATCGACGCTGAGCTGCACATGGGCCTGTTGCGCGAACTGGGCCAGCGCATCGCCCAGCGGCTGCGCCGAAATGCTCACATTCACGGTCGCCTGCTGCGCCTGCGCGGCCAGCGGTGTCGCCATCGCGGGAAGGACCGAGGCAGTCAGCGCCAGCGCCAGCCCCATACGCTTCCACCGAAATTCCCTGTAATCGTCCGTCACGGTCCCCCCATGTGTTAGAATGATGTAATCGCTAATGCATCTGATTCGCATTCATGGGGTAGACGAAGGGCGTACGGGAATTTTCGGAAATTTTTTGGCTAGGGTGAAAAAATCGCTCAGTCGGCGGTGACGATGATGATCCACGGCGTGACCTGCCGTACCGTCACGCCATGCGCCATCTGGATGGCGGCCAAGGCCCGATCGGGATGGCGGAGGTCGTAGACACCCGTCACATGCCGCGCCATCCCGGCGCCGCGAGCCACCAACAGGCCGCGATACCAGGGCCGCAAAGCCTCGACCACGTCGCCCAGCGGCCGGTCGGTGACGAGCAGATGGCCCTGCGTCCAGCTCGCCATGGCCGAGGGCGGCGCGGACGAGGTGCGAGACCGCCCTTCCGCGCAGTCGAGCGCCACCGTGTCGCCGGGGTTCAGCTCGACCGGCACGACCGCATCATGGGTGCAGGATGCGCGCACCTGCCCCTCGCGCACCGCGATGCGGGTGACATCCTCCTCGCGCCGCACTTCGAAGGCCGTCCCCAGATCGGTCGCCACCGCCTCCCCCGCAAGGACGCGGAACGGATGGGCGGCGTCATGCCGGACTTCAAAGAAACCCGTGCCGCGCAACAGCCGCACCTCGCGGGCGGACGGACCATCGATCGCCACCGCGCTGTGCGGCGCCAGGGTCACGCGGCTGCCATCCGCAAGGCGCATGATCCGGACCTCACCGGTCCCGGTCGTCGGCCAGGCGCGGTCGAACGGTGACGCCGCCTGCCACGTGACCAGCAAGGCGACACAGGCCGCCATCGCCAAGGGGGCAAGCCGGTTCCAGCGACGGGCGGCGCGGACGGGCGTGACGACGGCGAACGGTCCGGCCTGCGCGATCAGAGCGTCGACACGATCCAGTTCGCGCCACGCCGCATCGCAGCACGGTGCCCGACGCCATTGCCGGAACTGCGCCCGCACCGCGTCGTCGTCTGGGCGCTCCTGCAACAGGATCATCCAGTCCAGCGCCTCGCGCTGACAGGCTTCGTCCCCGTCCCATCCGGTCCCGTCCATTCCGTCCCCCACCGGTTCGCTTATGCAGGAAGACGAACGGCATGCTGTATTTTTCGGATCGTCGGTCAATGCCGGTTCCATCGAAGCGCTTTTCGGCACCGCTCTACCCCGTCCGTCACCAGCGCATGGGCGGTCGTCACCGACACGCCCAGTTGCGCGGCGATCTCCCGCAGCGGGGCACCCGACAGGCGATGAAGCTCGACCGCACGGCGCATCCGGGGCGGCATCCGCGCCAGCTCCGCCGTGACCAGCGCCAAGTCCTGCCTCGCCATCAGGGCGTGATCCGCTCCGGCGGCATGGGAGGCCAGCCTATCGGGATCGTCGCCATGATCGATTCCGGGGTCGAGCGTCGTCACCTGTTCGCGCCGCTGGCGTTGCCGATATTCGTCCAGCGCCAGGTTGCGCACGATCCGTCGGACATAGCCCATCGGCTCGGCAATGCGCGTCCCGGCGGCGTTTTGCGACAGGCGGATCCACGCCTCCTGAACGACATCCTCCGCTGATGCCGTATCGCCGGTCAGGCGCGTCGCCTCGGCGATCAGCCGTCGCCGCTGGCCGGTGAACAGCGCGAGGAAACGGGTTGTGGGCCGATCCATCATCAATGCCGCGGTTCGGCCATGCGATCACGGCTCCGACCATGCCGCAACGGGAACGCCGAGTCTCGGATGACCCCGCAGCGCTGTGCGGTGGGGCGATCCGGAATTTGGCGAGGAAGGGCGGCGCTCCCGGCCAATCGCCGGCATCCTGCCGATGCTCCACCGCGGCGGCAACCGCAGGGCGAAGGCGAGGATGCATTGATGGTCCATGACGTCCTCAATGACAGGCGCTGCGGCTGAGCACCCTATGATCCGCGCCGCACGCCGGACAGGGCTCTTTGCACACAGACTTATTGCGACTCGCAATCATTCGCAACGATATACAGGTTAATGGCTCGTGCAGTCCATCGAGCAAGCGCGTCCGGTTCCGCAAACGCCGACGGACAGGATCACGCCCATCGACGCCTCCCGCTCGGTGCCCGCCGCGTCGAGGTATCGTGGAGATCATGTGGAGAGCGACTAGTCCCCTCGCCCGGCTCGCTGATATGATCGCCCCCATGTCCAGCAAAGCCGCCGCCCGATGACCCCGCTCGCGCTGATCGCCGAGGATGACAAGGATATCTCGGAAATCATCCGCGCCTATCTGGAACGCGAGGGGTTTCGCACGGTCCACGCCGGCGACGGTCGCACTGCGCTGGACCTCCATCTGGCCCTGAAGCCCGACATCATCCTGCTCGACATCACCATGCCGCTGGTCGACGGGTGGGAAGCGCTGTCCGAAATCCGGCGGCGCGGGAACAGCCCGGTCATCGTCCTGACCGCATTGGACCAGGATATCGACAAGCTCCAGGCGCTGCGCATCGGCGCGGACGATTATGTCGTCAAACCGTTCAACCCGGTCGAAGTCGTCGCGCGCGTCAAGGCGGTGCTGCGCCGCACGGACGGCAGCCGGGCGACCGGCCTGTTGCGCGTCGGCCTGGTCGAGATCGACACGACCGCGCATATCGTGCGCATCGGCGGGCGCGAGGTCGCGCTGACGCTGACCGAATTCCGCCTGCTGACCCATATGGCGCGCAGCCCCACCCGCGTTTTTGGGCGCAGCGAATTGCTGGATGCATGCCTGCCGGGATCGGACGCGCTCGATCGGACGGTGGACAGCCATATCAGCAAGCTGCGCCGCAAGCTGGAACAGGCCGGTGCCTCCGACATGCCGCAGGGCGTGCGGGGCGTCGGATATCGGTTGTCGTCGCGCGGATGAAACCCCGGATCAGCCTGACCCGGCAATTGGCGGTCGCCATGGCCGCGCAGGCGACGATCGCGACCATGGTCAGCACCGCCGCCTTCTACATCGTCTATGGCGTGCTGGAGCGCGAACGGATCGTCTCGCCATTGCCGCCCGGGGTGGAGGATACGACCTGGCTCGACGTGACGATCACGCTGTCGGTCTGCGTCGTGGGCGTGTTGCTGGCCTGGCTGGTCGCGGTTCGGCTGGCCCGCCGGATCGTCCGGCCACTGGGCGCGGTGGGCGAGGCCGCGCACCGCATCGCCGAGGGCGACCTAGCCACCCGCGTCGCCGTGATCGGCGAGGCGCATGGCGAAACCGCGCAGTTGATCGCCGATTTCAATGCGATGGCCGACCGGCTGCAACGCATGTCCGACGACATGAAGGTGTGGAACGCGCAGATCGCACATGAATTGCGAACCCCGCTGACCATCTTTCGCGGACGGCTTCAGGGCGCGAGGGACGGCGTGTTCGCGCTGGACGAGGCGCTGATCGTCGGCCTGATGCAGCAGGTGGAAGGGCTGACCCGGCTGGTCGAGGATCTGCGCAGCGTCAGCCTGGCCGATAGCGGCCAGTTGCACCTGATGCTGAGCGACGTCGACCTGGCCGCCGAACTGTCCGAGATGACCCCGATCCTGTCATCGATGCTGACCCCCGCCGGCTTCGGCCTGGACATGGCGTTGCGGCCCGGCACCGTCCGCGCCGATCCCGCGCGCATCCGCCAGGCGATCCTCGCGCTGGTCGACAATGCCCGTCGCCATGCCGACCCCTGCGTGCTGCGCATCTCGACCGAATGGACCGACGAGACGGCGGCGATCACCGTCGCCGATCGTGGCCCCGGCCTTGCCGCCGGGTTTCAGGACCACGCCTTTCGCCAGTTCGCGCGCGGCATGCCGACGCCCGGCGGATCGGGACTGGGGCTGGCGGTGGTGCAGTCGATCGCACGGGCGCATGGCGGCGATGCCACCTATGCCCGCTCGGCCGATTGGGCGATGTTCCGCATCATCCTGCCCCGCAGCACCGCATCATAGGGCCGACGCGCCGGGTTTCATCTCCCCGGACCAGAGCGCCGCAATCAGCCCCGCACCGTCGACGCAGTTTCCTGGCTCAACCGGCCCTGCCCATTCTCGCGCCGCGGCACGTCATGACCGCGCGCGTCCTGCTGGTCGCGATGCTTCGCCTTGTGACGATGGGGCACATAGCAAGGCGTCGATTCGGCCATCGGCGCGGCGACATCGAAGCAATCATCGGCGTCCTCCGCCTGCGCGGCCGACGCCATGCCGGACAGGACAACCAGCATGGGCGCGATCGGGACGATCCATCGGCAACGGCGAAGCATGACACGATCCTTGTGCGAGGAAGGGACGGAACCCCTCCTCTTTCGCGCAAGCGCGCCGCGACTCCGACTTAAATGAATTTCACGTCGACCCTGCGCGCATGGCCTTACGGTAACGGCACGGCTATGCCGTCATCATGGCCCATATTCTGGTAATCGAGGACGACAACGCGACGGCGGCGGCGATCGTGGCCGAACTGGCGCGCCAGGGGCATGAGGTGCAGCGCGCCGCGGATGGCGATACCGGGCTGGACCTCGCCACGCGCGAGGCGTTCGACGCGATCACGCTCGACCGGATGCTGCCCGGCCTGGACGGCCTGTCGCTGGTCGCCAGGCTGCGCGAGCGGCATGTCGCCATCCCCGTGCTGATGCTCAGCGCGCTGAGCGACGTCGACCAGCGGATCGAGGGGCTGCGCGCGGGCGGCGACGATTACCTGACCAAGCCGTTCGACTTTGCCGAGATGGCGATGCGGGTCGAGGTCCTGCTGCGCCGACGCGAACAGGCAGAGGCGGTGACCCTGCGCGCCGCCGGGATCGAGCTGGACCTGGTCCGCCGCACGGCGCGGGTGGACGGCGACACCATCCGGTTGCTGCACATGGAATTCCGCCTGCTGGAATTCCTGATGCGCAATCGCGGCGAGGTGATGACCCGGCGCATCATCTTCGAACAGGTCTGGGGCTATTATTTCGATCCCGGCGCCAACCTCATCAGCGTGCATATCGCGCGGTTGCGCAAGAAGATCGATCGGCCCGGCCAACCCTCCCCCATCCAGACGGTAAAGGGCGAAGGCTATCTGTTCGATGGCGGTTGACCGGCTTCGCCTGCGCGAAGTGGTGCGGATCAGCACCTTTCGCCTGTCCGCGATGCTGGGCGCGGTGTTCGTCACCGGGCTGATCGTGATGCTGAGCGTGGTCTATATCGCCATCGCCCACGACCTGACCGCGCGCAGCGACCGCATCCTGCACAGTCTGGCAGCGCAACTGCGCGACGTGCCCGCCGACCAGTTGCCCGACCGTATCCGGGCCGAGTTGCGCAGGGACGGCGCCCGGTTCAACTATATGGCGCTGATCGCGGCGGACGGCACGATGATCGTCGGCAATGTCCGCCCGCTGGTCATGCTGGCGCCCGGTCGTCCGGTGGATGTCGACAACAGCGAGCGCGGACCGTTCCGCCTGATGGCATTGCGCACCCCCGATGGTGAGACATTGCTGGTCGGACGCGACATCAGCCTGCTGTACGACCTGCGCCACACCCTCCTGGAAACGTTGATCGTCAGCGGCGTGCTGATCCTGCTGTGCGTCACCGCCGCCGCCATCTGGTTCAGCCTGGCCCCCTTGCGCCGGGTCCGCGCGCTGCAGCGCGCCAGTCGTGAAATCGCGGCGGGCGATTTCTCGGTCCGGATGCCGATCGCCGGACGGCATGACGAACTGGACCAGTTCGCCGCGACGATGAATGCGACCGTCGAGGAGGTCGGCCGCGTCGTCGCCCAGGTGAAGGGCGTGACCGACGCCATCGCGCACGACCTGCGCACGCCGCTGACCCGCGTGCGCGCGACGCTCAACACGCTGCGCCATCACCCCGACGACGCGGCGGAAGTAGCCACCGGGATCGCGCGGGCGACCGCCGATCTCGACCTGGTGCTGGAACGGTTCGCCGCGTTGCTGCGCATATCCGAACTGGAGGCGGGGCGGCGGCGCGCCGGGTTCCGCACCCTCGACCTGGGGCGGCTCGCGCGCCAGTTGTGCGAGCTGTACGAGCCGCTGGCCGAGGATCGGGGGATCAGCCTGTCGGTCGCCGCATCGCCGCTGTCCATCGAAGGCGACGAAAAGCTGTTGTTCGAAGCGCTGAGCAACCTGATCGACAATGCCCTCAAATTCGGCCACACCGGCGGGCAGGTGCGGATCGCGACGTGGCGGGATGCGACGGGCGCGGGCATCGAGGTGCGGGACGACGGCCCCGGCATCCCGGAGGGCGAACGCGACGCGGTCCTGCGCCGTTTCTACCGCGGATCGGAGATACAGGGCGTGCCCGGCAGCGGCCTGGGCCTGAGCGTCGTCGTGGCGATCCTGCACCTGCATGGGTTCTCGCTGCACCTGTCCGATGCGCGGCCGGGCCTCGCCGTACGGATCGACACCCGCGCGCCGCGCGCGTGAAATTCATTTAAGTCGCCTCGCTTCCCGATCGGCGCGATGAGGCGCGGGTCGGCGGCGTGTCGCGGGTTCCCCACCCCCTTGTACCCCGCGCCGTCGCCGACACCTGTCCGCGCCGCTCATCGGGATGCCCATGCTCCAGCTCGTCAAGCTCGCCCTCAGCAAGCCCTATACCTTCGTCGTCCTGGCCATCCTGATCGTGCTGGGCGGCGGCATCGCCGCGGTCGAAACACCGACCGACATCTTTCCCGACATCCGCATTCCCGTGATCGCCGCGGTCTGGACCTATAAGGGCCTGCCGCCGCGCGACATGTCGGGGCGCGTCATCTATTATTACGAACGCTCGCTGTCCGCGACGGTCAACGATATCGACCATATCGAAAGTCAGTCGCTGCTCGGCGTCGGCATCGTCAAGATCTTCTTCCGCCCCGGCGTCGATATCCGCACCGCCACCGCGCAGGTGACGGCGGCATCGCAGACCGTGCTGAAACAGATGCCGCCAGGCATCACGCCACCGCTGATCCTGAACTACAACGCCTCCACCGTGCCGATCCTGCAACTCGCCCTGTCGGGCAAGGGCCTGTCCGAACAGAAGATCTACGATCTCGGACAGAATATGATCCGCCCGGCGCTGGCCTCGGTCCAGGGCGCGGCAATCCCCTCGCCCTATGGCGGCAAGGAACGGCAGGTCCAGATCGACATCGATCCGGCCGCGCTGCAGGCGCACCGCCTGTCCGCTACCGACGTCGCCAACGCGCTGGCGCAGCAGAACCAGATCATTCCGTCGGGCACCGCCAAGATCGGCGCGTTCGAATATAATCTGCGCCTGAACAACAGCCCCGACGCGATCGATGACCTGAACGCCCTCCCGATCAAGACGGTGGACGGCACGACCGTGCTGATGCGCGACGTGGCCCATGTCCGCGACGGTTCGCCGCCGCAACGCAATGAAGTGCGGGTCGACGGCGCACGCTCGGTGCTGATGACCGTGCTGAAAAGCGGCTCGGCCTCGACCATCGCGATCGTCGATCAGGCCAAGGCGCTGATGCCGCGCCTGGAGGCGACCCTGCCCCCCGGCCTGAACGTCAAGCTGCTGTCCGACCAGTCCATGTTCGTGAAGGCCGCGGTCTCCGGCGTGATGCGCGAAGGCGTGATCGCGGCGGTGCTGACCAGCCTGATGATCCTGCTGTTCCTCGGCTCCTGGCGCTCCACGATCATCATCGCGGCGTCGATCCCGCTCGCCATCCTCGCCGCGATCGCGGCACTGTCGATCGCCGGGCAGACGCTCAACATCATGACGCTGGGCGGCCTGTCGCTGGCCGTCGGCATCCTGGTCGACGACGCCACGGTGACGATCGAGAATATCAACTGGCACCTGGAACAGGGCAAGCCGGTGCGCGAGGCGATCCTGGACGGCGCCAAGCAGATCGTCGGCCCGGCATTTGTCTCGCTGCTGTGCATCTGCATCGCCTTCCTGCCGATGTTCTTCCTGCCGGGCGTCGCGGGCTTCCTGTTCGCGCCGATGGCGATGGCGGTGGTGTTCGCGATGATCGCCTCGTTCGTCCTGTCGCGCACGCTGGTGCCGACGATGGGCAATTACCTGCTGCGCGATCATGCCGGGCCGCACACCGCCGAGGTGATGGTGACGCATGACGCCCAGGCGGGACGGCCGACCTCGCGCAATCCGCTGCGCCGCTTCCAGCATGGGTTCGAGGCGCGGTTCGAAACGGTGCGCGCCTATTACACGCAGTTGCTCGCCTACGCGCTGTCCCGGCGCAAGCCGTTCGTGATCGCCTTCATGACCGTGGTGCTGCTGTCCTTCGCGCTGGTGCCGATGCTGGGTCGCAACTTTTTCCCCGCCGTCGATGCCGGCCAGATCAGCCTGCACGTCCGCGCCCCGGTCGGTTCGCGGATCGAGGAGACGGCCGCGCTGTTCGACCATATCGAAGGCCGCATCCGTGCGACCATCCCGGCCGACCAGCTCGACACCATCGTCGACAATATCGGCCTGCCGGTCAGCGGCATCAACCGCGCCTATTCCAACACCGGCGGCGTCGGTCCGCAGGACGGCGACATCCTGGTCACGCTGAAGGAGGGGCACAGCCCCACCGCCGGCTTCGTCAGGACGCTGCGTGAAACCCTGCCGCACGCCTTTCCCGGATCGAGCTTCGCTTTCCTGCCCGCCGATATCGTCAGCCAGATCCTGAATTTCGGCGCCCCCGCGCCGATCGACGTGCAGGTGGCGGGGACGGATATCAAGGGTGGAGAGGCCTATGCACGGATGCTCGTCGCCCGGCTGGCGCGCATTCCGGGCCTGGCCGATGTCCACCTGCAACAGGCGTCCAACTATCCCGAATATGCCGTCGACGTGGACCGCCAGCAGGCAAGCCGGATGGGCATCACCGAAAACGACGTGACGCGCAGCCTGACCGTCAACCTGGCGGGCAGTGCGCAGATCGCACCGACCTTCTGGCTCAACCCGAAGAACGGCGTGTCCTACCCGATCGTCGTGCAGGCCCCGCAATATCGGGCCGGCACCGTCGAGCAGCTCGACAACCTGCCGATCACCGGCAGCACGCCCGGCAATGTCCAGACGCTGCGCGCGCTGGGCACGCTGCACCGCGAACCCAGCCCGGCGCTGGTTTCCCACTATGCGGTGCAGCCGGTGTTCAACGTCTATGCGACGACGCAGGGCCGTGACCTGGGTGCCGTCGCCGCCGACATCCGCCAGGTGTTGAGCGACACCAAGGCGCAACTGCCCAAGGGGACGACCGTCGCGCTGCGCGGTCAGGTGGAGACGATGAACTCGGCCTTCACCGGCCTGGTCCTGGGGCTGGCGGGCGCGATCGTGCTGATCTACCTGCTGATCGTCGTGAACTTCCAGAGCTGGGTCGATCCGTTCGTGATCGTCACCGCATTGCCCGCCGCGCTGGCCGGGATCGTCTGGATGCTGTTCGCGACGCACACCCCGCTCAGCGTCCCTGCCCTGACCGGCGCGATCATGTGCATGGGCGTCGCCACCGCCAACAGCGTGCTGGTGGTCAGCTTCGCCCGCGAACGGCTGGCGGCGTGCGGCGATGCGATCCAGGCCGCGATGGAGGCCGGGGCCACCCGCTTCCGTCCGGTGCTGATGACCGCGCTGTCGATGATCATCGGCATGGCCCCCATGGCGCTCGGCATGGGCGAAGGCGGCGAGCAGAACGCGCCGCTCGGTCGTGCGGTGATCGGCGGGTTGATCTGCGCGACGCTCGCCACCCTGGTCTTCGTCCCCGTCGTCTTCGCCATCGCCCATCGCCGCAAGGCCGCGTCCTCGACGCCCGAAGACACGTCCGACGCTCCAACCAACGCCAATACCCCATCCAACGCCAATACCCCATCCAACGAACGCACCATCGGAGATGCGATCCATGCATGACGCCGCCCCGGCCCCCATCGTGTCGACCGACACCCCGGCCCCCAAGGGCCTGAAACTCGCCGGGATCGCCGCCGTGGCGGTGGCGATCGGCGTGGTCGGCTTCGGCGCGCTGACCCGCAGCCATGACGTCGAGGCGGCGGCGAACTGGTCCACCACCAACGCCATCCCGACGGTGCATCTGGTGCCGGTCACGGGTGGGGCCGCCAACAACATGCTCGACCTGCCCGCGACGCTGGAGGCGTGGGAGGCAGCACACCTCTTCCCGCGCGTCAGCGGCTATGTGCGCAGCTGGTCGCAGGACATTGGCGCGCGGGTCGGCACGGGCCAGCCGCTGGGCGTGATCGACACGCCGGAACTGGACGAACAGATCGGGCAGGCGCGCGCCGCGCTGACCAGCGCCATCGCGCATGAGAAACTGGCGCGCAGCACCGCCGCGCGCTGGAACGACCTGCTGACCACCGCCTCGGTGTCGAAGCAGGAGGTGGATGAGAAGAATAGCGACCTGGCGGTCAAGGCGGCGGGCGTGGCCGAGGCACGCGCGGCGCTGTCGCGGCTGCTGGCGATGAAGGGCTATGCGGTCATCCGCGCGCCGTTCACCGGACTCGTCACCGCCCGCAATGCCGAGGTCGGCGATCTGGTCGGCCCCGGCGCGGCGGCGCAGCATCCCATGTTCGATGTCGCCGACACCCATCGCATCCGCGTCTATGTCAGCGTCCCGCAATCGCTGTCCGCCACGATCAAGCCGGGCATGACCGCGGCGCTGACCGTCCCGGCCTTTTCGGGGCGGACCTTCACCGCGACGGTGGCGGGCCTTTCGAGCGCGGTCGACACGCAAACTGGCGCATTCCGCGTCCAGCTCTTCGCCGACAATCCCGACGGCGCCCTGAAGCCCGGCGGCTATGCGCAGGCGAGCTTCGATCTGCCGCGTCGCACCGGATCGGTCCAGGTGCCGTCCAGCGCCATCCTGTACGGGGCGAAGGGCGCACAGCTCGCCACCGTCGATCCGCATGGCCGGGTGCAGATGCATGCGGTGCAGATCGGCCGCGACGACGGGCCGACCGTGCAGATCCTGTCGGGCATCGCGGCGGGCGCGCAGGTCGTCGACAATCCGCCGGACTCGCTCGCGCAGGGCGAACTGGTGCGCGTGGGGACCGATCGTCATGGCTGATCCCCTGTCCCGCCGCGCGCGACGCTGGCTGGCGGGGGCCGCGCTAAGCCTGCTGGGCGGCTGCTCGATGGCGCCCGCCTATCATCCTCCCGTCATGCCCGCGCCGCCCGTTTTCAAGGAGGCGGTGGCCGACCCGGTGTGGAAGCCCGCCGACACCCTCGCCGCCGCACCGCGCGCCGATTGGTGGACCAGCTTCGACGATCCGGCGCTGAACGCGCTGGAAGGCCGGATCGCGCAGGACAATCCGACGCTGGCCGGGGCGCTGGCCCGCTATGACCTGGCCCGTGCCACGCTCGCCGGCGCTAGGTCGGGGCTGTTCCCGCATGTCGAGCTGACCCCCGGCCTGTCCCGCAACCGCCAGTCGGATACGCGCCCATTGCGCCTCAACCGCTCGGGGCCGGATTTCTACACCGCCGCGACGCTGGGCGGCGATGTCGGCTATGAAGCCGATCTATGGGGCCGGGTGCGCAACTCGGTCGCCTCGGGCCGGGCGCTGGCGGAAGCGAGCCGCGACGATCTGGCCGCGGTGAAGCTGGCCCTGCAGGGCCAGTTGGCGTCCGATTTCATCGTCTTGCGGGGACAGGATCGTCAACTCGCGCTGCTGACCCAGACGATCGATGCCTTTGCCAAGGCCGATGCGCTGACCCGCAACCGCTTTGCGGGGGGCATCGCGACCGGCATGGATGTCGGACGCGCCGGTGCCCTGCTGGGCGAGGCGCGGGCGCAATATGCCGAGGTGGAGGCCGCGCGCGCCGTGACCGAACATGCGATCGCCAGCCTGGTGGGCCAGCCCGCCTCGACCTTCTCGATCGCGCGGAGCCAGACCGCGCTCGCCCTGCCCGCGATTCCGGCCGCCCTGCCCTCGACATTGCTCGCCCATCGTCCCGATGTCGCGGCGGCGGAGCGGCGAATGGCCGCCGCCAATGCGCGGATCGGCGTCGCCAAGGCGGCCTTCTTCCCGCAGGTCACGCTGGGCGGCAATGGCGGCTTCCAGGGCACGGCGCTGGCCGGGCTGGTCACGGCGCCCAATCTGTTCTGGGCGATCGGGCCGGGGGCGATCCTCAACCTGTTCGATGGCGGCAAGCGCCGCGCCGACGTCGCCGCCGCGCGCGCCGACTGGAACGCCGCCAGCGCCGACTATCGCGGCCGTGCGCTGGGCGCATTCCAGGATGTCGAGGATGCGCTCGCGTCGCTCCATCATCTGGGCTCGGCGCAGACCGCGCAGGACCAGGCGGTGCAGGCGGCGGCAAGCACCGAACGGATCGCGCTCGATCGCTATGTGAAGGGCGCGGCGACCTATCTGGACGTCGCCACCGCCCAGGAAGCGGCGCTGCGCGACCGGGAGACGGCGATCGCGCTGGAAACCCAGCGGCTGTCCGCCAGTGTCGCGCTGTTCCGTGCGCTGGGCGGTGGGTGGACGCAATAAGGCGCGAGGGGACGACCTAAAGCCCCTCGCCCCCCACCCATTGGGCATGGGCGAGGCGGCGCGCGAGGTCCCAATTCTGCTGACGCAGATCGGGCACCGCGACCACCTCCCACAAGCCGCCGCGCGTCATCGGGCCGATGCAATAGAATCGGTCGTCGACGCGGCCATCGGCGGCCACGACATGGCTCTGCGCATCGACGTCCAGCCCGATGCGCAGGGCATCGGGACGGATCATGCCCGTCGCCAGCAACTGCCGGATCAGCGGCTCGCGCGAGCGCAGCAGGTCGCCCTGCGGCCCCGTGCAGTTGACGATCCGCGCAACCCGCAGCGTCGCGACCCGATCGGTCCCGCGCGGCCGCCAATCGACCCGCGCGCCATCGCCATCGGCCTCGACCCGGACCAGCTTGCCGCCCGCGATGCTCAGCCGCCCCGCCTCGACCAGCGTGTCGACCCGCGCCGCGATCGAGGGGGCCAGCCGGTGGCGATGCACGTCCCAATAGGGCCGCAAATGGCGCAGGAAGCGCGCGCGCGTCTCGTCGTCCGCCGCCGCCCACATCCTCTGGGTCACCGGGCGCAGGCTGTCGACCGCCGCGCGCCAGCCCTGCTCGGCCGCCGCGCAACGAACATGGCGGACCAGCCCGGACAGCGACGTGGCCGGACGTTCGCGCAGCGGCGTCACCGGCGGCGTCTCCGCATGACGGCGCGGTGCGAGGCCGCGCCGCGAGACCGCGACGATCCGCCCGCCAAACCCGCTGGAATCGAGCAGCAAAGCGGCGTCGATCGCAGTCAGGCCGCTGCCCACCAGCAGCACGCTGTCCCGCTCCGTCAGCCCGGCGGCGACATCGCCCGCCCAGGGATCTTCGCGATAGCACCCTTCGGGCAATCGCCCCGGATCGATGCCGGGCGGGGTGTGCGGCGGCAGATTGCCCAGCGCCAGCACCGCCACATCCGCCGTCAATGCATCTCCCTCGGCCAGGTCGAGCCGGTATCGCGCGCCGTCGCGCGCCAGGGCCACCACCTCGCCCGAGACCAGCGTCAGCCGGGTCGGATCGGCCGCGATCGTCTCCATCAAAAGGTCGCGCAGATAATCGCCATAGACCCGGCGCGGCACGAAGGTCCGGCCATCGCCCGCCCCGCGCGCCTGCAACCAGCGGACGAAATGGTCAGGATCGTCGCGCAGCGCGCTCATATTGCCCGCGCGGACGTTGAGCAGATGCTCGGCATGGGCCGCGCTATAGGCGACGCCACGCGCCAACCGGGTGGCGGACCGTTCGATCAACGTCGCGCGCGGTCCGCCATGGCGGACCAGGTTGATCGCCAGCAAACTCCCCGCAAAACCGCCGCCGATGATCGCGACATGATCGACACCCGATGTCATGATCCGATCCATTCCCTACCGTCTCGAGCCGCCCCATGCTCTAATCGGATTGCCGCCCGACGCCATCACGATTTCGGTATACGATGTTGCGGAGCCCCGTTACGCTGCCGGTTCATGGCTTTTCTCATGGACGGTTCGATGCGATTTTTTGGGCGGGTTTCCGGCGTTTTCCTCTCGCTTTCCACGCTGACGCTGGCCGCACCGATCGCCGCCCAGCCCCGATCCGGTGCCCCGTCGGCCGAAGCCCCGACGCCCCGCGCCCTGTCCGTCCAAACGATCTTCGGCGCCGGGGCGGTCCCGACCGAGGCGGTTCGCGCCAGCCGGTGGAGCGAGGACGGCGAGAGCTATCTGGCGATCGAGAATGCGGCCAAGGGCGGGCAGGATATCGTTCGCTATCGCATCGTGGATGGCCAGCGTACGGTGATGGTCGCCGCCGCCGATCTGGTCCCGCCGGGCAGCAGGACGCCGCTGTCGATCGAGGGCTATGATTGGTCGCCCGACCATCGCCGGTTGCTGATCCGTACCAATGGCAAGCGCTTTCGCCGGACCAGCGCGCTGTCCGATTACTGGCTGTTCGACATGACGACGCACGCGCTGACCAAGGTCGGTGGCGATGCCGCGCCCTCCACCATCCTCTATGCCAGCTTCTCCCCCGACAGCCGTCGCATTGCCTATGTCCATGCCAACAATCTGTATGTGCAGCCGGTCGAGGGCGGCGCGCCGGTCGCGCTGACCACGGACGGCGATGCCTATATCGTCAACGGGCTGGCCGACTGGGTATATGAGGAGGAGTTCTCGCTCCACCGCGCCTTCGCGTGGAGCCCGGACTCGCGCCGCATCGCCTTTTTCCGGTTCGACACGCGCGGCGTCGGCACCTTCTACATGATCAAGAATACCGGCGGCCAATATTCCAGCATCATCCCGCTGCAATATCCCAAGGCGGGCACGACCAATTCGGCGGTGACGGTCGGCGCGGTCGACATCGATGGCGGGCAGACCCGCTGGTTCCGGCTGGAGGGCGATCCACGCCAGCATTATGTGCCGCAGATGAGCTGGGCGGGTGGTTCGGATGCGGTGTTCATTCAGCAGTCCAACCGCCTGCAGAATATCTATAAAGTCCTGCTCGGCGACCCCGCGACCGGCGCGGTGCGCCCGGTCCTGACCGAAAGGGACGCGGCCTGGGTCGAGGCCAATCCGACGCCCGAATGGCTCGACGGCGGTCGCGCCTTCACCTGGCTGTCGGAGCGCGACGGCTGGCGGCATCTTTATACCGTCGACCGGACCAGCGGCCGCGCGACGCTGCGCACGCCGGGCGCGTTCGACGTCATCGAACTGCTCAAGGTCGATGCGAAGGCGGGCTATGCCTGGTTCATCGCCGCGCCCGAAAATCCAACCCAGCGCTATCTCTACCGCACCACCCTGGCCGGGACGCCCCGGGTCGAGCGACTGACCCCGGCAGACCAGCCGGGCACGCACAGCTATGACATCGCGCCCGGCGAGCATTGGGCGCTGCACACCGTCTCGCGCTTCGACGCACCGCCGGTGACCGACATGCTCGACATGACGCGCCAGCAGCCGCTGCGCACGCTCGTCACCAACGCGCCGCTCGCGGCGGTGGTGAAGGACACGCAACTGGCCCCGACCGAGTTTTTTCGCGTCGACATCGGCAAGGGCACGCAACTCGACGGCTGGCTCATCAGGCCGCCGGGCTTCGACCCCGCCAAACGCTATCCGATCCTCTATTTCGTCTATGGCGAGCCATGGGGCCAGACGGTCGCGGACCGCTGGGCCGGATCGCAGGGGCTGTGGCACCGGATGCTGGCGCAAAAGGGCTATCTGGTCGCCAGCCTCGATCCGCGCGGCACCGCAAGCCCGCGCGGACGCGACTGGCGCAAGAGCATCTACCGCCAGGTCGGCATCCTCGCCTCGGCCGATTATGCGGCGGGGGTGCGCAGGATGCTGGCGACGCGGCCCTATATCGATCCCGACCGGATCGGCATCTGGGGCTGGAGCGGCGGCGGCGCGATGACGCAGAACGCGCTGTTCCGCTATCCCGACCTCTACAAGACCGGCATCGCGGTCGCGGGGCCGACCGACATGACGCTCTACGACACCGTCTATCAGGAACGCTATATGGGCCTGCCGCAGGACAATGCGGACGGGTACAGGAACGGCTCGCCCATCACCTTCGCCGACCGGCTGAAGGGCAATCTGCTGCTGATCCACGGCACCGGCGACGACAATGTCCATTACCAGAACCAGGATCAGCTCGTGGATCGCCTGATCCACTTCAACAAGCCGTTCACGATGATGGCCTATCCCGATCGCAGCCATGGCATTTATGAGGGCGAGAATACCAGCATCCATCTCTATTCGCTGATGACCCGTTATCTGGAAACGAACCTGCCGCCCGGCGGGCATTGAGGCTCGCTCCGCCTTCTCTCACCCCTCCCCAATCGCCTCGCTGACCCGCGCCGGGACGGCGATGGAGCGGCAGAGCATCGTTCACCACAATCCTTGCAATCGTTTGTTGCAATCGGCCGACCGACGCGCCATGACAGCGACCGACGCGGCAAGCCGGTGCCAGAGACACGGTCCCAACCCCGCGCGAGAGGATCCGATGACCCCGTCCACCTCCGCCGCCGGAACCAAGGCCCGGTCCAAGCCCCGCCTCTCGCTCGTCCGCATTCTGGAGATGAATCTTGGCTTTCTGGGCCTGCAATTCAGCTTCGGGCTGCAACAGGGCAACATGGCCCCGATCTACAGCTATCTCGGCGCGTCCGAGGCGCAGATCCCGCTGTTGCAGCTCGCGGGGCCGATGACCGGGTTGTTGATCCAGCCGCTGATCGGCGCGATGAGCGACCGGACGGACAGCCGCTGGGGCCGGCGCACCCCCTATTTCCTGGTCGGCGCGGTGCTGTGCGCGCTGGGGCTGTTCTTCATGCCGCTCAGCTCGTCGTTGCTGATGGCGGTGTCGCTGCTCTGGATTCTCGATGCGGGCAACAACATCACGATGGAGCCCTACCGCGCCTATGTCTCCGACCGGCTGGACGAGACCCAGCACAATATCGGTTTCCTGACGCAAAGCGCCTTTACCGGGCTGGCGCAGATGCTCGCCTTCCTCACCCCGTCCATCCTCGTCTGGGCGGGCATGAACCCCGACGGGGTCGACGGGCATCATATCCCCTATACCGCGCGCGTGGTCTTCATGATCGGGGCAGTGCTGTCCTTCGTCACCATCATCTGGTCGATCCGGCGCGTGCCCGAACTGCCGCTGTCGCCCGAGGATCGCGCGCGCATCGCGGCCGTGCCCAAGGGGATCGGGGCGACGCTGAAGGAGATTGGCGGGGCGATCCGCGCCATGCCGCTGCCGATGCGCAAGCTGGCGCTGATGAGCCTGTTCCAATGGTATGCGATGATGGCCTATTGGAACTATGTCATCTACGCGATCGGCCGATCGGTCTATCGCACCGCCGACGCAACCTCGTCGGGCTTTCACGCCGCGGTGCTGACCAATGGCGAGGTCGCGGCCTTCTACAACGGCATCGCCTTCCTCGCGGCCTTCGCCATGGTGCCGCTCGCACGACGCTGGGGTGCCGCGCCGCTCCATGCGCTCTGCCTGGTGATCGCGGGCGCAGGCATGATCGCCATGCCGCACATGACCAGCAAGGCGATGCTGTTCCTGCCCGCGATCGGCATCGGGCTGGGCTGGGCCAGCATGATGGGCAACCCCTATGTCATCCTTGCCGGATCGATCCCGCCCGCGCGCACCGGCGTCTATATGGGCATTTTCAACATGATGATCGTCATTCCGATGCTGATCTTCGGCGTGACGCTGCCGCTCGTCTACCAAGGCTGGCTGGGCGGCGACCCGCGCAACGTGCTGAGCCTGTGCGGCGTGCTGATGGTGCTGGCCGCCATCGCGGTCGTCTCGGTCCGCCCCTGTCCGGCCACGGGAATGCCGCGCGATGCCGCGCGCCCGGCCTGATCTCCCCCCGAAACATCCTGTCCGAGATAGCATGACCCTGACCCCCGCCCATTGGTCCGCCGACGCGCTGGCCGGGATCGCCGCCCAGGCCGATGCCCGGCTGCCGATCCTCACCGCCGCCGATGTCGTGCCGATCCTGCCCGGCCATGACCTGTGGGACATGTGGCCGATCGCCTATGCCGATGGCCGCACCGCCTTTCTGGCCGGGCGGAGCTGGTGGTTCTTCCTGGCGACGCCGCGCTTCGACGATCCCGAGACGCGGCACGACGCAGCGCGCATCCGCCTGACCAGCCACGGCGCGGATGGCTGGCGCGATCACGGCGTCACCTTTCCCGACGGGTTCACGCCGGGCAGCCGCGAATGGTCCGGCTCGGCGGTGCTGGGCGAGGACGATGCGACGCTGACCCTGTATTTCACCGCCTCGGGGCGGCGGGACGGCCCGCATACCTTCGAACAACGCCTGTTCGAGACGACGGGCCGCTTCATGCTCGACGGCGAGCATGCCCGATTGGAAGGCTGGAGCACGCCGGTCGAGAGCGTCGCGGCGGACGGCCATCATTACATCGTCGCCAACCAGGCCGAACCCGAAAATGGCGGGATCAAGGGGTTTCGCGATCCCGGCTATTTCCGCGATCCGGCGGACGGAACCGACTATCTGCTGTTCACCGGCTCGGCGGGCTGGGTAAACCAGCCGCGCGACGGGGTGATCGGCGTGGCGAGGCGCGAGCGAGGACGCTGGATGCTGCGACCGCCGCTGATCGACGCGTTGGGGGTCAACAGCGAGTTGGAGCGGCCACACATCATCCTGCGCGACGGCCGTTACTATTGCTTTTGGTCGACCCAGGCCAAACGTTTCGCCCCGGGCATCGGCGCGCCGACCGGGCTCTATGCGATGGTCGCGGAGCGAATGGCAGGACCATGGCGGCCGGTCAACGGCACCGGGCTGGTCGCGGCCAATCCGGCCGAGGAACCGACCCAGGCCTATTGCTGGTGGGTGACGGGCGAAGGCCAGGTCATCAGCTTCGTCGATTATTGGGGGCTAGAGGGCCGCGATGCCGCCGCCGACCCCGTGCTGCGCCGCGCCCGTTTCGGGGGCACGGCGGCGCCGTGGTTCCGGCTGGATTTCGCGGGCGACCGGGTGACGATCGCCCAGGGCTGACGCCCGGCATCAGGCCGAATCGCGCGCCACCAATTCGGGCTCCAGCACCACCGAGCCGGCCTCCCCGCCCGCGATCCGGGCGAAGAGCGCGTCGACCATCGCCCGTGCGCCGGTCGCGATATCCTGCCGGATGGTGGTGATGCGCGGCACCGCCTGCGCCGCGAGCGGCAGGTCGTCATAGCCGACGACCGGCATCGCATCGGGCACCATGATGGCACGGTCGGCCAGCACGCGCATGGCGGTCATCGCGATCATGTCGGATGCGGCCACGATGCCGTCGATCGTCGCCGCACCGTCCCCCTGCCCGACCAGCCGGTCGATATGCCCGGCGATCTCCTGCTCCATCACATCGGAGGCGAGATGGACGGGCTGTTGCACAGGCCCTTCGGACAGCCCCGCCGCCGCCATCGCCGCCGCCACGCCGTCATGTCGCAAGCGGATCTCCGGCGCGCGGATATCGCCCAGAAAGCCGATCCGGCGGCAGCCGCGCGCGATCAGCCTTTCGCCCGCCAGCCGGCCTCCGGCGAGATTGTCGGTGCCGATCGCCGCATGGACCTGCCCGGGCAAGGTCACGCCCCAGGCGACCAGCGGCCGATAGCGGCGCGCGACCCGCTCGATCGCGTCATATTGGTTGGACTGACCGATCAGCAGCACGCCGTCGACCATTCCCGAGTCCACCACCCGGTCCAGCCAGTCCCCCGCATCGGGGATCACGCGCGACAGCATCACGTCATAGCCGTTTTCGGTCAGCGCATCGGCCAGATGGCCGAGCATCGTCATGAAGAACGGGTCCGACAGATGCTGGCGCCGTTCATGGCCCAGCGGCACCACAATGCCGATCACCCCGGTCCGGCGGGTGCGCAACCGGCTCGCCATCTGGTTGGGGCGAAAGCCATGCTCGTCGGCCAGCGCCTGGATACGCCGCCGCGTCTCGTCATTGACCAGCGTCTTGCCCGCCAGCGCACGCGACACCGTGCCCGGCGAAACGCCCGCCAATTGCGCCAGATCGGCGATGGTCCGCACGCGCCGGTCGGCGTCGATCCTCTCTCTCATGGCAATGAAATAACCGCCACAGCCGCCCCACGACAAGCCGCGTTCCAGAAATCATGGCCGGGACGCACGATCATTCAACGGTAGTCGGCGGTGATATCGATCTTCAGCCCCTGAAGCGCGATGGTCCGGGCACCGCGACAGACCGGCGCGGCCATCAACCGCATCCAGCGGTTTTCCCGGGTCGCACCGACGCGCAGCGCGACATCCAGGGTAAAGCCGCGCCGATGGCGAATGGCATAGGCACGCAACCGCTCCATCGCCGCGCGCGAGTCCTCGCGGTAGAGGCCCAGCACGTCGTCCCGCACGGTCGGACGATCCGGTTGCCAGTCGAAAATTTCGCGCACGCCACGCGACCAGGCGAGTTCGTCATGGTCCAGATCGCACGACCAGCGGCCGATGCCATGCTCCGCCAGCCGATCGTCATCCCACCCGGCCACGGCGCCCATATCGGCTATGCTGGCCAGCCCCAGATCGAACCGCAGACCCTGTTCGAACAATGGCCAGCTATGGTTCAGCGCCAGGGGTTCGATCGGCATCATGCGGCGACTCCATAGGGAATATGGCCGAAAGGTCCATGGCCTAATCGATGATCTGCCAGCGATTGCACGGCGTTGGCCGGGCGGGAAAGCATCGACCGGAGCGCGGAATCCCGCTAGGATTCGTGCCGGGTGTCCGTGCTCCTTCGGGGCGATGGGCAGGTTTCACAGCGCTGGTCGGGCCGCCAGCGCCGACCATTGCTGTGCGAAGGACCACCCATGCCCGCTCTTCTTCGATCGCGGCTCGGCGCTCTACGGGAATTTCTCGAAGGGCAGAGCGCGTCCGGCCTGATCCTGATCGCCGCCGCACTCGCCGCGCTGCTGCTCGCCAACTCGCCGCTGCGCGCGGGCTATGACGCCTTGCTGCATCGGGATCTCGGCCCTTTGTCCCTGCTCCACTGGATCAATGACGGCCTGATGGCGATCTTCTTCCTGCTGGTCGGGCTGGAGATCAAGCGCGAGGCGCTGGACGGGCAATTGGCCGGCTGGTCACGACGCATCCTCCCCGGCATCGCCGCGATCGGCGGCATGGTGGTACCCGCGCTGCTCTATCTGTCGCTCAACCGGGGAGCGACGGCGGGCGGATGGGCGATCCCGGCGGCGACCGACATCGCCTTCGCGCTGGCGGTGCTGACGCTGCTCGGCCCACGGGTGCCCGCCTCGCTGCGCGTCTTTCTCGCCGCGCTGGCGATCATCGACGATCTGGGCGCGGTGGTCATCATCGCGCTCTTCTATACCCAGCAACTGGCGCTCGCCGATGTGGCGGGGGCGGGGCTGGTGCTGGCGCTGCTGATCGGGCTCAACCGCCTGCGCGTGCGGCGGCTGTCGCCCTATCTGCTGCTCGGGCTGGCGCTATGGGTCCTTGTCCTGCGTTCGGGCATCCACGCGACGATCGCGGGAGTCCTGCTCGCCTTCACCATCCCGCTGGCCGGCGATAGAATGCGCAGTCCGCTCCACCGGCTGGAACATGCGCTCCACCGCCCCGTCGGGCTGCTGATCGTGCCGCTGTTCGGGCTGGCCAATGCGGGCGTCACGCTGCTGGGCCTGCCGGCCGCCGCCTGGGGGGCGCCGGTGACCCTGGGGGTGGCGGGCGGACTGCTGATCGGCAAGGTGACCGGGGTATTCGGGCTGATGCAACTCGCCATCCGGCTGAAGCTCGCCGAGCCTCCGGCACAGGCGACGACCGTACAGATGCTGGGCATGGCGATGCTGTGCGGCATCGGTTTCACGATGAGCATCTTCATCACGCTCCTCGCCTTTCCTGGCAACGCGCTGTTGCAGGCGGAGGCGAAGCTGGGCGTGCTGATGGGCTCGTTGCTGGCCGGACTGCTCGGCTATGCGCTGCTGCGCCGGGCCGCGCCGCGATCGCCGGGTCACGGCGTTTAGCCCCCTTGCGGAGCCGTCCCGGCGCGACCATCCTGCGCGCCGGAAGGATCGGGGTGGGAGTGGATGATGCGGTGGATGGCGTTGACGGGTCTGGCATGTCTGGCGATGCCCGTGCTGGCCCAGGACCGGGCGCCCGCCCCGCCCCGCGCCGCCAAGAAGCCGTTCCAGGTGACCTCGCCCAACGGCGCGCGCGAGGATGAGTATTACTGGCTGCGCGACGATAGCCGCAAGAATCCGGAGATGCTGGCCTATCTCAACGCCGAGAATGCCTATGCCGACGCCCGGCTCGCCCCGCTGAAGCCGCTGCAGGCGATGCTGTATCAGGAGACGGTCGCGCACATCAAACAGGATGACAGCAGCGTCCCCTATCGCAAGAATGGCTATTGGTATTCCTCGCGCTATGTCACCGGCGCGGACTATCCGCTGATCGAGCGGCGGCGCGGCACCGCCACCGCGCCCGCCGAATTGATGTTCGACGAACCCGCCATGGCAAGGGGCAAGGGCTTCTTCGCCCTGTCCGACTGGGCGGTCAGCCCGGACAACCGGATGGTCGCCTGGGCCGAGGATATGGTCGGGCGGCGGCAATATGTGCTCAAGGTCAAGGATCTGGCGACCGGCGCGATCCATGCCGACACCATCGCCAATGCCGAGCCCAATGTCTTGTGGGCGGACGACAATCGCACCCTGATCTATGTCGCCAAGGATCCGACGACGCTGCGCGGCTACCGCGTCATGGCGCATGTGCTGGGCACGGCGGTCGGCGACGATCGCCTGCTGTACGAGGAGAAGGACGACACGTTCCAGATGGCGATCCGTCGGACGACCGACGACCGCTATATCTGCATCAGCGTCGAAAGCACGGTCAGCGACGAACAGCGCTGCGCCCCCGCCGTCCGGCCGACCGTCTTCACCGTGATCGCCCCGCGCGAACGCGAATTCCGTTATGACGCCGACCACCTCGGCAACCGCTGGATCATCCGCACCAATCGAAATGCGAAGAACTACAAGCTGGTGACATGGGCCGATGCCGATATCGCCAGCGGCGCGCGCGGCTGGCGCGATCTGGTGCCTGCCAGCGACCGCGTGTTCATCGAGGGGTTCAAGCCCTTCAACGGCTTCGTCGCGATCGAACAGCGCGAGGGCGGCAACCGGATGGTCCGCCTGCTGACCGATGCGGGCCGGTCGGTGCCGGTCAGGGCGGACGAACCCGCCTATCGCATGGGCCTGTCGACCAATGAGGAGCCGGACACGCCCTGGGTCCGCTACACCTATGGCTCGCTCGTCACGCCGACCACCACGTTCGAGGTGAATGCCCGGACAGGCGAGCGCCGCACGCTGAAGGTCATGCCGGTGCCGGGCTACGACCCCGCCCATTATGTCACCGAGCGGCTATGGGCTCCGGCGCGTGACGGCACCCGCATTCCGGTGTCGCTGGTCTATCGCAAGGGCGTGAAGCGCGACGGTACCGCCCCGCTGTTTCAATATGCCTATGGCAGCTATGGCATCTCGACCGATCCCTCGGTCGATCCGGGCCGGATCGGGATGCTCGACCGCGGCGTCGTCTATGCCATCGCCCATATCCGCGGCGGGCAGGAAATGGGGCGCGGCTGGTATGATGACGGCCATCTGCTGCACAAGAAGAACAGCTTCACCGACTTTATCGACGTCACCCGCTATCTGGTGGCGCAGAACTATGCCGCGCCGGGCCGCGTCGCGGCGATGGGGGGCAGCGCGGGCGGGCTGTTGATGGGCGGCGTCGCCAACATGGCCCCGCAGGATTACAAGGCGATCGTGGCGCAGGTGCCCTTTGTCGATGTGGTGACGACGATGCTCGACGCCTCGATCCCGCTGACCACCTTCGAATATGACGAATGGGGCAATCCGGCGAACAAGCGCTATTACGATTATATGCTCCGCTATTCGCCCTACGACAATGTCGCGGCGAAGGCCTATCCGGCGCTGTATGTCGGCACCGGCCTATGGGACAGCCAGGTGCAATATTACGAACCCGCCAAATGGGTCGCCAGGCTGCGCGAGAGGAAGACCGACGCCAACCCGCTGCTGTTCCGCGTGAACATGGAGGCGGGGCATGGCGGCAAGTCGGGCCGGTTCGAGCGGTTGCGCCAGAATGCCGAGTGGCAGGCCTTCATCCTGTCGCAACTCGGCGTCGCGGGCGCGTAAGGGGCACGGATCGCGGAAAGGGCGGCGCTTGCGGCATCCATCCTTTCCCCGCGATCCGGTCCTGGCCATTGCGCTATGATAAGGTTCGGCTGGCTGATCCTCGGATGCCTGTTCGTCGGGCTCGGCATCATCGGCGCGCTGTTGCCGTTGATGCCGACGACGATCTTCCTGATCCTGGCGGCGGGCTGCTTCGCGCGCTCCTCGCCCCGGCTGGAGGCGTGGCTGCTCGACCATCCCCGCTTCGGCCCCACGTTGCGCGCCTGGCGACAGGACGGGGCGATCGGGCGAAGGGCCAAGACGATGGCGTGCGGCGGGATCACGCTGGGCTATATCCTGTTCCTGCTGACCGCCTGGCCGGGGCCGTGGCTGGCGCTGGGCGTGGCGGTGCCAATGGTCGGCTGCGCGCTCTTCATCCTGTCCCGCCCGACCGCGCGCCCCTGACGCTTGCGCGCCTTCGCCATATGGACCATGCATGATCCATATATTTCGAGACAGGACGGCTATGGGTATCGTGAAGATCGACGAGCAACTGCATGAGGAGGTCCGCCGCGCCAGCGCGGTCATGTGCCGATCGATCAACGCGCAAGCCGAATTCTGGATGAAGATGGGCATGCTGGCCTAGGCACATCCGACGATGACCTTCCACGAGATCGTGAAGGCACAGATGGCGGCGGCCGAGACACCCCTGCCCGCGATGCGCGTCGCCTGACATGGTGAAGACCCCGGACGAACTGGCGCTGATGCGCGTGTCGGGCCGCCTGCTCGCCCCGGTGTTCGAGATGCTCGACGGTCTCGACCTGGCGGGAATGTCGACCCTGGCGATCAACGACCGGGTCGAACATTTCATCACCCGCGATCTTGCCGCCCGCCCGGCGAGCAAGGGGCAATATGGCTTTGCCTATGTCCTCAACAGCTCGATCAACGACGTGGTGTGCCACGGCGTGCCGAGCGCGGACGCGATCGTCCGCGACGGCGATATCGTGAACCTCGACATCACGCTGGAGAAGAACGGCTTCATCGCCGATTCCAGCAAGACCTATATGGTCGGTGACGTGTCGCCCGGTGCAAAGCGGCTGCTCCGCGTCACGCGGGAGGCGATGTGGAAGGGCATCCGCCAGGTCCGGCCCGGCGCGCGGCTGGGCGATGTCGGCGCGGCGATCGAGAAACACGCGAAGGCGAACGGCTATTCGGTGGTGCGCGACTATTGCGGCCACGGCATCGGCCGCGCAATGCACGAGGCGCCCGACGTCCTGCATTTCGGACGAGCGGGCACGGGCGAGGTGCTGCGCGAGGGGATGACCTTCACCATCGAGCCGATGATCAACGAGGGCACGCGCGGGGTTTCGACATCGGATGACGGGTGGACGGTCGTGACCGACGACGGGAAACTGTCGGCGCAGTTCGAACACACGGTCGCGGTGACACGCACCGGGGTCGAGGTGCTGACGCTGCGGACGGGGGAAACCCCACCCAAAAACTGAGCGCCGCCCCGGCGAAGGCCAGGGTGGCAGGGGAAGGTCAGGCGTCCACCCGCAACCGATAGCCCACGCCCAGCTCATTGGCGATGACACTCCCCACCGGCTGCGGCGCTTCCAGTTTCTGGCGCAGGTTACGCACGACGATGCGCAGATAGTCGATGCGCGGGTCTTCGTCCCCGCCCCAGGCGGCGTCGATGATCCGGTCATGCGTCACCACCCGGCCGGGATGCCGCGCCAGAATCGCCAGCACGTCATATTCCTTGCGCGTGAGATGCAGCGCCTCACCGCCCCGCGTGACACTGCGCCGGTCGAGATCGATCGCGAGATCGCCCGTGCGCACCACGCTGGGCCCCGCCTCCGCCGCGCGGGCATGGCGCAGCGCGACGCGCAGCCGCGCCAGCAATTCCTCGCTATCGAACGGCTTGGTAACATAGTCGTCCGCGCCCAGGTCGAGCGCCGCCACCTTCTCCTCGGTCGCATCGCGTGCCGAGACGACCAGCACCACCCGCTCGGCCCCACGCAGCAACGGGATCAGGCTCAACCCATCGCGGTCGGGCAACCCCAGGTCGAGCAGCACCGCATCGGGATGATCCGCCGCCGCGCGCGCCAATGCCTCGCGCCCGTCGCGCGCCTCGACCACCCGATAGCCCGCCTGTTCCAGCGTGTTGCGCAGCAGGCGGCGGATCGCGACTTCATCGTCCACCACCAGGATCGTCGCGGGCATCAGGCCATTCCCTCCGGCGCGCCGTCGCGCATGATACGCTCGCGCGGGAAGCAGAGCGTGAATGCCGCGCCCGCCCCATCCTCGCGATTGCCCGCCTCTACGGTCAAACCCATCGCTTCGGCAAAGGCCTTGACGATGGCGAGGCCCAGCCCGGTGCCGCCCGCCACCCGGTCGGACCCTTCCAGCCGCCGGAACGTCTCGAACACCTCGCCCTCGCGACCCGGCGGCAGGCCGGGGCCATGGTCGAGCACCGACAGGCGCAGGCTCCCATGGCGATGCCGCCCCTCGATCACGATATCGGTCCCCGGATCGCCATAGCGCCCGGCATTGTCGAGCAGGTTGAGCAGGCAATGGTGCAGCAATTGCGGGTCGGCGCGGACCATCGGCAGGTCGGGCGGCACGTCGAGCCGCACCGCATGGCCCTCCAGCGCACGGCGGGCGTCGTGCGCCGCGCCCGTCACCGCGTCGCTCAGGTCGATCGCCTCGATCTTCAACTTCAACGCCCCCGCCTCGACCCGCGCCATGTCGAGCAGATTGGCGACAAAGCGGTTGAGCCGCGCCGCCTCCCCCTCGATCGTCGCGATCAGATCGGGCGTCGCGCCCTGCCGCAACTGCGCGGCGGCAGCCATCACGGCGGTCAGCGGCGTGCGCAGGTCATGGCTGACCGAGGAGAGCAGCGCCGCGCGCAGCCGGTCGCGGGTGCGCACCGCGTCGACGTCGCGTACCTCCGCCTCCAGCCGCAGCCGCTCCAGCACCAACGCCGCCTGATCGATCAGCCCGACCAACAGCGGCAGGCGGTCTGCGCGCACCGGCTCGCCCCCCGCCTCGCGCGCCAGCCCCAGCACGGCCAGCGTCCGCTCCCCCGCCTTGAGCGGCTGGAACAGCCATTCGGATGCGGCCAGCGTCGCTGATCCCTTACCCGCCGCGGTGCCGGTGTCGAAGGCCCAATGGGCGGCGGCCATCTCCATGGTTTCCAGCCGATAGTCGGGCTTGGTCGCCGCCTGCACCGCAAGGCCCGCGGGCGACGGGGTCAGCAGCACCGCCTGTACCTCGAACAGCCGGGCAATGTCCTCGCAGATCACCCGCGCCGCCCCGGCCGGGTCGGCAAGTCCGCTCAGCCGGTGGAGGAACCCCGCCAGCGTCGCATTGTCGCGCGCGCTCGCCGCCGCCAGATCGGCCTGCGCGCGCACGCGCGAGGTCAGCTGGCTGGTCGCGATCGCCACGCCCAGCAGGACGAAGATCGAGATGACGTTCTCCGGGTTGCTGACGCTCAGCGTTCCGACCGGCGGCAGGAAGAAGAAATTATAGGCCAGGCTCGACGCCACCCCCGCGAACAGCCCGGTGCGCAAGCCATACAGGCTCGCCGCCGCCATGACCGGCAGCAGATAGAGCAGCGCGACATTGCCGAGGTTCAGGATGTGGAACAGCGCACTCGCCAGCGCCGTCACCGCCACGACCGCAATCAGCGTCAGCGCATAGCCGATCGGCGATCCCCATTGCCCGCGCCGCCGCACCCGCTCGCGCGCGTCGTCGGGCGCGTCGCCGACGGGCAGGACATGGACGGTGACGCCCGGCGTCTCGCGCACCAGCCGGTCGACCACCGAGCCGTGGCGAAGCTCGAACCAGCGGGACCGCTTGGCCTTGCCGACCACCAGCTGCGTCGCGCGCGCGTCGGTCAGGAAGGCGCGGATGCCCTCGACCACGCTGGGCGCAGGCACGGTCGCCACCGCCGCGCCGAGCTGCGTCGCCAGCGTCATCGTCGCGGCCAGCCGCCGATGCTGCGCCTCGCCCAGCGTCGCGGTACGCGGGGTGTCGATGAACAGGGCGGTCCACGGCGCGCGCAGGGCATCGGCGGTGCGCTTGGCGGCGCGGACCAGTTCGTCGGCCCCCGGCAACTCGCTGACCGCGACGACCAGCCGTTCGCCCGCCGCCCATTGCCCGCCGACGCCGAGGCTGCGGACATGGTCGAGCATCTGCGCATCGACCGCCTGCGCCGCCCGCCGCAGCGCCAGTTCGCGCAGCGCCGACAGGTTGGACTTGGAAAAGAAATGCGACAGCGCGCGCGTCGCTTCCTGCGGCAGATAGACCTTGCCCGCCTTCAACCGCTCGATCAGCTCGTCCGGCGGGATGTCGACCACCTCGATCTCGGCGGCCTCCAGGATACGGTCGGGCACCGTCTCGCGCACGCGGACGCGGGTGAAGCTGGCGACGACGTCGTTCAGGCTCTCGATATGCTGGATATTGACCGTCGTATAGACGTCGATCCCCGCCGCCAGCAGTTCCTCGACATCCTGATAGCGTTTGGGGTGGCGGCTGCCTGGCGCATTGGTGTGCGCCAGTTCGTCGACCAGCGCGAGGCGGGGGGCGCGGGCCAGTACCGCGTCGAGGTCCATCTCGTGCAGCGTCCGCCCCTCATAGGGGACGGCGCGGCGGGGCATGACCTCCTGCCCCCGGACCAGCGCCTCGGTTTCGATCCGGCCATGCGTCTCGACCACCGCGACGACGACGTCCACGCCGTCGCGGCGACGGCCCGCCCCTTCGGACAGCATCTCGAACGTCTTGCCGACGCCGGGGGCCGCGCCGAGGAAGATTTTCAGGCGGCCGCGCCCCTCGCGCTCGGCGGCGCGGAGCAGGGCATCCGGGTCGGGGCGCGGCGCGCCTGCCGTCATCGCGTGCCGAGCGCGTCCAGCGCGCGGTTGAGGGCAAGGACGTTGACATGGGGGTCGCCCAGCATCGATTCCTCGGTCTTCGCGACGACCAGCGCGCGGACCTGCTCGACCGGCAGGCTGCGGACCCGCGCGATCCGGGCAGCCTGCGCCTGCGCCGCGTCGGGCGACAGGTCGGGATCGAGGCCCGAGCCGCTCGCCGTCACCAGATCGGCGGGCATCGGTTCCATCACGCCCTCGGCCCGGCGCCTGGCGACATCCGCCTTCACCCGGTCGACCAGCACCCGCGATGTCGGGCCGAGGTTCGAGCCGGACGAAGCCAGCCCGTCATAGCCTTTGCCCGCCGCCGAGGGGCGCGTCTGGAAATAGCGGTCGCTAGTGAAGGCGTGGCCCACGACCTCGGAGCCGATGACATGGCCGTTCGCTTCGATCAGGCTGCCATTGGCCTGATGCGGGAAGATCGCCTGTCCGATGCCGGTCATCGCCAGGGGATAGGCGATGCCGAGCAACGCAGCGAACAGGATCGTCATCACGATCGCGGGCCGCAAGGCAGAAGTGAAATCCTTACCCATGACAATGCTTCCTTATGCGAGGCCGAGGCCACCGACCACAAGGTCGATGATCTTGATGCCGACGAAAGGCGCGATCAGGCCGCCCAGCCCGTAGATGGCGAGGTTGCGCGCCAGCAGCGGCCCCGCCCCCATCGGCTTGTAGGTGACGCCTTTCAGCGCCAGCGGCACGAGGAACGGAATGATGAGCGCGTTGAAGATGATGGCGCTCAGGATTGCCGATTGCGGCGTCGCCAGACCCATGACGTTGAGCACGCCCAGCCCCGGATAGAGCGCCACGAACATCGCCGGGATGATCGCGAAATATTTCGCCACGTCATTGGCGACGGAGAAGGTCGTCAGCGCGCCGCGCGTCATCAGCAACTGCTTGCCGAGGCCGACCACCTCGATCAGCTTGGTCGGATCGCTGTCCAGATCGACCATGTTGCCCGCCTCGCGCGCGGCCTGGGTGCCGGTGTTCATCGCCACGCCGACATCGGCCTGCGCCAGCGCGGGCGCATCGTTGGTGCCGTCGCCGCACATCGCGACCAGCTTGCCACCCTGCTGCTCCTGCCGGATCAGCGCCAGCTTGTCCTCGGGCGTCGCCTGGGCGAGGAAGTCGTCCACCCCCGCCTCGGCGGCGATGGCGGCGGCGGTCAGGGGATTGTCGCCGGTGATCATCACCGTGCGGATGCCCATGCGGCGCAGCTCGCCGAAGCGTTCGCGAATGCCCGCCTTGACCACGTCCTTCAGGAAGATCGCGCCCAGCAGGCGGCCATTCTCCGCCACCGCCAGGGGGGTGCCGCCGGCGCGTGCGATCTCATCGGTGATGCGGCGCAACTGGGTCGCCGCCGCCGTCTCGCCCAGTCCGGGATGCGCGCGCAGGATCGAGTCCACCGCCCCCTTCTGGATCAACCGATCGCCGATCCGCACGCCCGAGATGCGGGTCTGCGCGGTGAAGGGAATGACCTCCGCATGGGTGGGCAGCTCGGCGATCGCAACGCCGAACTGCTCACGCGCCAGCACCACGATCGAGCGGCCCTCGGGCGTCTCGTCGGCCAGGCTGGCCATCAGCGCGGCTTCGGCCAGCACATCGGCATCGGCCACGCCGACCGCGCGGAACTCGCTCGCCTGACGGTCGCCGATGGTGATGGTGCCCGTCTTGTCGAGCAGCAGCACGTCGACATCACCCGCCGCCTCGACCGCGCGTCCCGACTTGGCGAGCACGTTGAAGCGGACCAGACGATCCATCCCCGCGATGCCGATCGCCGACAGCAAGGCCGCGATGGTCGTCGGGATCAGCGTGATGAGCAGCGCCGCCAAGATCGCCACCGGAATGCTGCCCCCCGCATAGGCGGCGAAGCCCGGAATGGTGCCGACCGCGATCAGGAAGATGATCGTCAGCCCGACGAGCAGGATGGTCAGCGCGACCTCATTGGGCGTCTTCTGCCGCTCCGCCCCCTCGACCAGTGCGATCATGCGGTCGAGGAAGCCCTGCCCCGGATGGACGGTGACACGCACCCGGATCTCGTCGGAGATGACGCGCGTCCCCGCCGTCACCGCCGAGCGGTCGCCGCCCGCCTCGCGGATGACGGGCGCGCTTTCGCCGGTGATCGCGGCTTCGTTGACCGAGGCGACGCCCGCGACGACCTCGCCGTCCGAAGGGATCAGGTCGCCGGTCTCGACCAGTACCACATCGCCGATCTTCAGCGCGCTGGCGGGGACATCCTCCCACGCCGGGCCAGCGCCCTTCAGCCGCTTGGCGGTCAGTTCGGCCTTGGCGGCGCGCAGGGACGCCGCCTGCGCCTTGCCGCGCCCTTCGGCCAGCGCCTCGGCAAAGGTGCCGAACAACACGGTCAGCCACAGCCAGACGACCAGTTGCAGCTTGAAGCCCGTCGTCAGCCCGTCATGCCCGACGATCAGCAGGACGGTCAGCAACGTGGCGACAACGGCGGTCACGAACATCACCGGGTTGCGGATCAGCTCGCGCGGGTTGAGTTTGACGAACGACGCCTTGATCGCCGGGAGCGCCAGCTCGGCGGTGAACAGGCTCTTGGTAGGGGAATGGGCCATGACAGGCGCTCCCGATCAGAAGAGTTGACCGCGGATCATCGCAAGATGATCGGCGATAGGACCAAGCGCGAGGCTCGGCAGGAAGGTCAGGCCGCCCAGCACCAGCACGATGCCGACGAGCAGACCGATCCACAGCGCCCCCGTGGTCGGGAAGGACCCGGCCGAGGCGGGGACATGCTTCTTCGCCGCCAGGCTGCCCGCGATGGCGAGCATCGGCACGATGATGAAGAAGCGGCCCACCCACATGGCGACGCCCAACAAGCCGTCATACCAGGGTGTCGCGGCGGTCAGCCCGCCAAAGGCCGAACCATTGTTCGCGACCGCGCTGGTAAAGGCGTAGAGGATTTCGCCGAAGCCGTGCGGCCCCTTGTTGAGCGGCCCCGCCAGCCCTTGCTGGGTGACGCAGGACAAGGCGGTCAGGCCGAGGATGGCGAGCGGCAGGACGGCGATGGCGAGCACCGCCAGCTTGACCTCGCGCGCCTCGATCTTCTTGCCGACATATTCGGGGGTGCGCCCGACCATCAGGCCCGCGACGAACACCGCGAGGATGGCGAACAGCAGGAAGCCGTAGATGCCCGCGCCGACGCCGCCAATCACGACCTCGCCCAGCTGCATATTGAACAGCGGGATCAGGCCGCCCAGCGCGGTGAAGCTGTCATGCATCGCATTGACCGCGCCGCACGACGCCGCCGTGGTGACGGCCGCGAACAGGGCGGAGGCCGCGACGCCGAAGCGCACTTCCTTGCCCTCCATATTGCCGCCCGCGACGCCGAGCTGGTGCAGCACGGGATTGCCCGCCGCCTCCGCCCAATAGCAGACCGCGACGCCGCCCAGGAACAGCAGGATCATCGCCGCCAGGATCGCCCAGCCCTGCCGCGTGTTGCCGACCGCCTTGCCGAAGCACCAGGTCAGGCCGAAGCCGATGACGAAGATCGACAACATCTGGACCATGTTGGTCAGCGCGGTCGGGTTCTCGAACGGATGCGCGCTGTTGGCGTTGAAGAAGCCGCCGCCATTGGTGCCGAGCATCTTGATCGACTCCTGGCTGGCGACGGGGCCGAGCAGGATCGACTGGCGCACGCCCTCCAGCGTGTCGATATGGACGACGCCCGCCATGGTCTGCGGCACGCCGCTGGCGATCAGGAACAGGGTATAGACGACGCAGATCGGCAGCAGCAGGTACAGCGTCACCCGCGTCATATCGGCCCAGAAATTGCCGATATTCTTCGTCTCGCGCCCCGCAAAGCCGCGAAACAGCGCGAAGGCCAGCGCGATGCCGGTCGCCGCCGACAGGAAGTTGTGGATGGTCAGGCCGAGCATCTGGCTGAGGTTCGACAGGGTCGACTCGCCCGCATAGCTTTGCCAGTTGGTGTTGGCGGTGAAGCTGATCGCGGTGTTGAACGCCAGATGCGGCGCCATCCCGGCCAGCCCCTGCGGATTGCCCGGCAGATAATATTGCAGCCGCAGCACCGCATAGGTGAAGACCATCAACGCGACGTTGAAGAGCAGCATGTGCAGCGCATAACGCCGCCAGCCCTGCTCCGCCTCCGGGTCGATGCCCGACAATGCGTAGAAGCCACGCTCGACGGGGCCGAGCACGACATGCAGGGGCGTCCGCCGCCCCTCATAGAGCGCGAACAACCACGCGCCGACCGGCTTGGTCAGTGCGAGGAGGATCGCGACGAAGCCCAGGATCAGGGCCCATCCTTGAAGCGTCATGATGCCGCCTCCTTCAGAAGCGTTCGGGGCGGATCAGCACCGCCACCAGATAGACGAGAAGGCCGATCGCGGTCAGCGCCGCCAGCCACAGGTCGATGGTCATGCCCTCGCCCCCCTCACGCGTGGTCGCACAGCCGGGCATAGGCGAGCGTCGCCGCCACCAGCCCGGCCATGACCGACAGCCAGATCAGATCGTCCATATCCCTGCTCCTCAGAAAGCGGCGGTCAGCGAGGCGAGGACGGTGCTGCCGGCGATATTGCCGCGGCCGTCCTGCCCCTTGCTGAAGCTCGGCCGCAGATAGGCGGCGTCGCGGTCGGAAATGCTGGTATCGACCCAGGCGAGGCCCAGCGTCAGATTGTGCCAGCTCGTATCCGCGCCCAGCGACCAGTCCCAATAGTCGCCGGTCGGCGTCGGCGCGGTGGCGTTGGGACCGAGGCCACTCATGCCCCAGCTATGGCCGATATGCGCCTTGGCGGTGATCGGCGTGCCATGGATCGCGGCCGCGCCGTCGCCCCAGAGATAGAGATTGTCGCTCTTCGCGCCGGGATGGTCATAGACACCCGCCTTCGCGCTGGCGCCATTGTCATACCATTTGCCGATCGCCTGCTGCCGGGGGGCATAGGCCGCGCCCGCGGTCAGCGAGACGGGGCCGGTGGTGCCCGACAGCTTCATATAGGGTTCGGCATAGTCGGTCTTGGCCGCGCCGCCCGGATACATATACCAGGTCAGGCCGACGTCGAGCGTGCCGGTCGGGCTGATCTTCGCCTTGTAGCCGCCGATCAGGTCCAGCTCCATGTTCGCGCCGCCGAACGTGCCCCAACCGGCCAGGTTCGACGCCCAGGTGCCGATATAGGCGCCGCTCTCATGCGTCAGCCTCAGGCCGCCCTGGATCGCCATATGCTCGTCCGACTGCGAAATGCCGCGCAGGCGATAGTCGGACGCGACGGCGACCGATCCGCTGACGGTCAGCGGCGCAGGCGGCGCGGTCTCGGCGGTCTGGGCCGACGCGGCGGCGGGAAGGACGAACAAGGCGGCGGCCGTCAAAATCCTGATTGTCATATATGCCCCTATGGACAGGCCGCCACCGATGCTCGGGCGGTCTCCAGGGGCAGGCAATTAGGCGCGCTGGCCATAGCAATGCGATGGCGATTGCCGGGTTTCGCATAGTGTTCGCATATAGTGAAAAGGGTTATGGATCGCCCCGCTCCCGCCCGCTCTTTCAGGCGCGCGAGGGGGGGTCCGGCGCGCGGCACCTTGCATGACAAGCCGCGTCACAAAAATGTCAAGGATATCAGCCATGGCCGCGCGCTTGCTGCCCGCGTCATCGGGTCGAAGGATGTCAATGCCATGGTCGAGTTTTCGCGTCGTTCGCTGCTGGCCGCCGGGGCCGGCCTCGCCGGATCGGCGGCCTTGCCCGCCGCCATCGCCCGCGCGGCGGCGATCGGACCGGACCGGCGGACGGGCACCATCCGCGATGTCGAGCATGTCGTCATCCTGATGCAGGAAAATCGCGGCTTCGACCATTATTTCGGATCGCTGCGCGGCGTACGCGGCTTTGGCGACCGGCTGCCCATCCCGCTCGCCCCGCTGCGTCCCGGCGAGGCCCCCCGCCATGTCTGGCAGCAATATGACCGCACCGCGCCGGAGGGGCCGCGCCTGGTCGCCCCGTTCCGGCTCGACACGCGCAAGGCGTTCGACCTGATGCGGATGGAGGGCACGCCCCATACCTGGCCCGACGCGCAGGCCGCATGGGACGAAGGCCGCATGGCGCACTGGCCCGAGGCCAAGAAGCAACGCGCCATGGGCTATTACGCGCGGGAGGACATCCCCTTCCAGTTCGCGCTGGCCGAGGCCTTCACGATCTGCGACGCCTATCATTGCGCGATCCAGACCGGGACCAACACCAACCGGCTGTTCCTGTGGACCGGAACCAACGACCCCCGGGGCGAGGCGGGCGGCCCGGCGATCAGCAATTCGCACGACAATTTCGCCGAACTGGGCGGCGCCGCCGATCCCTATCGCTGGACCACGGTGGTCGAGCGGATGCAGGCGGCGGGGATCGACTGGCGCCTCTATCAGGACATGGCGGACAATTTCACCGACAACCCGCTGGTCGGCTTCGCCCGGTTCCGCGACGCCTATCATGGCAAGGACCACCCCGAATTGAAGGACCGCGCGCTGACCACGCGCGGGCTGGACGGGCTGCGCGCCGATGTCCTGGCCGGACGCTTGCCGCAGGTTTCCTACGTCATCGCCACCGCCGCCGGTTCGGAACACCCCAATCCCTCCAGCCCGGCGCAGGGCGCGGCCTATACCGCGGAGGTGCTGGACGCGCTGACCGCCGATCCCAAGGTCTGGGCGCGGACCGTCCTGCTGGTCATGTTCGATGAGAATGACGGCTTCTTCGACCATGTTCCGCCACCTGCGCCGCCCTCGCGCACGCCGGATGGCCGGATGCTGGGCGGCGCGACGGTCGACCTGGCGGGCGAATATCATGTCATGCCCTCCACCGGCGACCATGACGTCGACGATCCCGCCTATCGCGGGCGCCCCTATGGCCTGGGGCCGCGCGTGCCGATGTACGTCGTCTCGCCCTGGAGCCGGGGCGGCTGGGTCAATTCGCAGGTCTTCGACCACACCAGCGTCATCCGCTTTCTGGAGACGCGGTTCGGCTTTCACGAGCCCAATGTCTCGTCATGGCGGCGCGCGGTGTGCGGCGACCTGACCAGCGCGTTCGATTTTGCGGCGACCGATGCGGCGACACCCCATCTGCCCGACCCGCGCGGCGCGGCGACCCGCGCCGCCGCGATCAAGGGACAGGTCAGCCCGCAGGCACCCGCCGCGATCGATACGCCGTGGCAGGAACCCGGCCTGCGCCGCGCCCGCCCCTTGCCCTATCGGCTCGAGGTGGGCGAGCGGATCGATCCGAAGGGCCTGCGCCTGTGCTTCCAGGCCGATGGCGCGGGCGCGGTCTTCCACGTCTATGACCGCCTGGCCCTGACCCAGGCACCACGCCGCTACACGGTGGCGGCGGGAACGCGGATCGAGGATATCTGGGATCTTGGCCAGGCGGGCCGCTATGACCTGTGGTTGCTGGGGCCGAACGGCTTCCACCGCCATTTCGCCGGTACCGGGACGCCGGCCTCCGCGCCGCTCTGGTCGGTCGCGGACAAGGGCCTGACCCTGACCATTCCCGACGACTGGCGCGACCTGCAGATCGTTCGCCAGCGCCCCGGCGCAAAGCCCGGCCCGGCCGCGCCGCTTCGCCCCGGCCGGCATCACTGGCCGCTGGACGACGCGCTGGGCTGGTATGACGTAACCCTGACCCGCACGGGTGATCCGGCCTATCGCCGCCGCCTGACCGGACGTCATGACCGGCCGGGCCACGCCACGATCAGCGATCCGTTCCTCGCCTGAGCGTCGCCCCGACGCGCCCGCGATACCCCCTTCCCCACCCCCGGCCGCAGCGATAGGGTAGCGGTCACAAGAACGAATATGTGAGGGGGGATGGTCGTGATGCGGCAGGAAGCGCGCGCCGTGGCGTCGGGCAAGCATCGGGCATGGATCGCAAGGCGGGGGGCCTCGGCCACCGCGCTGCTGCTGGGGGTCGCACCACTGGCGCTGTCCGCCGAGCCGCTGGCGATCGTCGAGCGCAACGGCGCGCAGGTCTCGGTCGAGCCCTATGGTCCCGGCATCGTGCGCGTCACCATCGCCACCGACCGCGCCGGGGTGGAAGCCGGACCCGGCTATGGCATTTCGGGCAAGAGCGATACAGGCGGCTGGACCCATCGCACCGATGGCGGCGGCGACGTCTTCGCCTCTTCGATGATGACGGTCACCATCGCCCCGCAGCCCTGGCCCAAGCCGCCCAGCCAGATGGAGCGTTACTTCGCATCCTCGCTGCCGCCCGTGTCGATCGACTTTGCCCGCGCGAACGGCGCGCCGCTGACCCGCATGAACGGGTGGGAGATGGCCCCGCACACCGTCTCGGGCGAAAAGACCTTTCGCGTCGGGGCCAGATTCTCCGATACGCCCGACACCCATTATTACGGGCTGGGCCAATATCAGGACGGCGTCCTCTCCCTGCGCGGACGGACCATCGACTGCCGCCACGATTATGACCGTCCTGGCGGCGAGTCCGTCTGCGTCCCCTTCATGGTGACGGACAAGGGCTATGCGATCCTGTGGGACAATCCCTCCGCCGCGATCGTCTCGCCCGGGTTGATGGGCAGCACCAGGTTCCAGTCGAATGTCGGTGAGCGCGTGTCCTTCTTCGTGATCGCGGGGAATACGACCGATGATCTCTATGCCGGTTACGCCCGGCTGACCGGGGCGACGCCGCTGCCCCCCAAGGCCGCTTTCGGCCTGATCCAGAGCAAGGCGCGCTACGAGACCCAGGGCGAACTGACCGGCATCGCCGATGGCTATCGCAGCCGTGGCCTGCCGCTCGACATCATGGTGCTCGACTGGTTCTACTGGACCCGGATGGGACAGCTCGACATCGATCGCACCGCCTTTCCCGATCCGGCGGGGATGAACGCGCATCTGAAATCGATGGGGATGCAGAGCATCATCAGCATCTGGCCGCGTTTCGAGCGGGAGAGCCGCTGGTTCGACACGCTGGCGGCCAGGGACTGGCTGATGAAGGACAAGGACGGCAACCCCGTCGACGGCCTGCCCATCCGCTCCGACCGCGCGGGCGCGCTGATCGACAGCACCAACCCGGAGGCACGGGCATGGTTCTGGGGCAAGATCCGCGACAATATCTTCTCAAACGGGTTCGACTATGCGTGGCTGGACGAAACCGAACCCGATCTGGTGCCCGAGGGACATTTCTATGCCATCGGGTCGGGCGACCGCTATCGCAATGTCTACCCGCTGCTGCACACATCGGCCGTTGCGGAAGGATCGGCGCGCGACCGGCCCGACAAGCGCAACATGATCCTGTGCCGCGCGGCGTATCTGGGAACGCAGGCCAATGGCTGCCTCTTCTGGTCGTCCGACGTCCAATCGACCTGGGACGCGCTGCGGCGACAGGTGCCCGCCGGGCTGGGCATGACCGCCAGCGGCATCGCCTATTGGTCGAGCGATACGGGCGGCTGGCAATGGCCAAACGGGCCGGAGGCGCAGCGGCCGGTGCTGATCGATCCGGCGGGGGCCAAAGCGATGGCGCCGTCCTATCGCGACTATCCCGAACTCTTCGTCCGCTGGTTCCAGTATAACGCCTTCACCCCGACCCTGCGCATCCATGGCCAGCGGCCGGGCACCGCATTATGGGACTATGGCACGGCGGCCGAGCCGATCCTCGCGACGACGCTGCGGCTGCGCTACGCGCTGATGCCCTATCTCTATGCCCTGGGGCGACAGACCAGCCGGACCGGCGCGCCGTTCATGCGCGCGCTGTTCATGGACTTCCCGAACGATCCGGCGGCCAAGGATCTGGCCGACGAATATATGTTCGGCCCGGCCTTTCTGGTCGCGCCGGTGACCGAACAGGGCCGGACGAGCCGCCGCGTCTACCTGCCCGCCGGCACCGACTGGTATGACTGGTGGACCGACGCGCGCCACAAGGGCGGGCAGTGGATCGAGGCGGCGGCGCCGATCGACCATATTCCGCTGTTCGTCCGTGCGGGTTCGATCGTGCCGATGGGCGTGCCGGTGTCCAGCACGGCCACCGCGCAAGCGCTGGAGAGCATCCGCGTCTATCCCGGCCGCGATGCCGACTTCACCCTTTACGACGACGACGGCACGACCAACGCCTATCACAGGGATGGCGGGCGCAGCGCGACGCTGCACTGGGACAACGCCAGTCGCCGCCTGACCGCCAGCGGACGCCTGCCCACGGGGCAGGCATCGGGATCGCTGGTCAAGGTGATCGGCCAATAGGCCATCAACGAGAGCGGACCGGACAAACTGGCGTTCAGACAGGGCCGGCCGTCCAACAGGGAGAGTGAGCATGATCGGATTCCTGACGATGCTGGCGGCAGCGCAGGCCGCCCCCACGGCGGCGGCACCGCCCAGCATCTTTGACAAGGCGGTGAACCAACCCGGCATCGGCTGGACGCTGTACGGTCCCAACCAGAGCGGCAAGCAGGTTCCCGCCACCGATGTGCCCGGCGGCAACGCGGTGCAGGTCAAGGTCGCGAAGCCGGGAACCAATGCCTGGGACAGCGGGGCGACCTATCCCACGATCAAGCCGATCGCGGCGGGGGACACGATGCTGGCCATGGTCTATCTGCGCGCGCCCGACGCGGCGGACGGCGCGAGCGTCACCATCCCGGTCGGCATGGGCGGCTCCGAACCGCCCTACGCCCCGATCGCGACCGAGCCGGTGCAGATCGGCAAGGCCTGGAAACGCTATTATGTCTCGGGTGTCGCGGGACAGGCCTATGCGGCGGGCAAGGCCAATATCTCGGTCCAGCTCGCTGGCGCCAGGCAGGTGATCGAGGTCGGCCCCGCCTTCCTGCTCGACCTGGGGCCGGGCTTCGATCGGTCGAAGCTGCCGCGGAACTGATCGATTGGCCGGGGCGGCGCGCCGCCGTCCCGGTCACCCCCTTGCTTCACCACCTGCCCCGCACCGGCAAAGGCCGGGATGATGCTGCACACAGCCGTACAGCACGGTCCTCGATTGCGCCCAGGGTGAGCAGAGATCGCATTCTTCCAGCGATGAAAAACGCCCGCCTCCCAAAGAGGGAGACGGGCGATCCTGGATCATGTCCCGACCGACCCCGAAAGAGCCGGCCGGCGCACGGCATCAGAAGGTGCCGCGCAGCGCGAACGAGAAGCGGCGGTCGTTGACGATGTACGAGCGCGGCGCGGTCGCGGTCGAACCGCTGATATAGGCCTGCTGGGTCTTGACGACCTGATTGGCCAGATTCACGCCCTGCACGCCGATCTTCAGATATTTGTTCAGGTTGATGAACGCCGAGGCGTCGAGCTGCCCGCCCGCATCCTGATAGATGGACGTGTACGGGAAGATCACGTCGGCCGGGGTCAGCAGATATTTCGAGCGCCAGTTATAGGCCGCGCGCAAGGAAATCGGCCCCTTTTCGTAGAATACCGAAGCATTGACCGTGTGCTTCGACAGCCCCTCGAGCGGGATATTGCCCGGCTTGATGTTCGAGGTGTTGGCGGGCGATCCGCCGTTGAGGAACGAATTGGGCAGGCCCGAGCTGTCGATATAGGTATAGCTGCCGCTCGCCCCGAGCCCGCTGAGCAGGCCCGGCAGGAAATCGAACGTCTGCTGATACGCCGCTTCGAAGCCCTTGATCTTGCCTGTGCCCTCGTAATTTGCGGGGCCGCGCACCAGTACCGACTGGGTAATGCCGTTGCTGGTGATATTGCGGTTGGTGACCGACTGGTAGAAGAAGTCCTTCACCGACTTGTAGAAGACGTCGAACGAGAGCTGGCCGACGCGGGCGAAATACCATTCGACCGTGGCGTCGAACTGCCACGCGGTGGCGGGCTTCAGATAGGGATTGCCCGCCGTCGCCGTGATCTGGCCGCCATTGGCGTCGAAGCCCAGTTGCAGGAAGTTGCGGATGTTCGCAAAATCCGGCCGCGTCATCACCTTCGACGCAGCCAGGCGCAGCACCACGTCACGACCCAGGCCGAACTTCAAATTCGCGCTCGGCAGCCAGTAATGATATTGCTGACGCGCCGTGTCGGGCACGGTGATGCCGGTCGAGAATTGCTGAATGGCGTTGTAGGCCGTCTCACCAAGACGACAGATGCCCGTCGGCGTCGCCGATGTGTTCGACAGGCACCGCACGGCGTAGCTGCCATCGGTCTGCGTCTGTTGCGTGGTCGGCGCTCCGATCGATCCCGACGACGTCAGGTCGGTCAGCACATAGCGAACGCCGACATTACCGCTCATCCGAACATTGCCGAACAGGTTGCCCGGCGTCGCAAAGCTGATTTGCGCAAAGGCGTTCTTGTCCTGTTGCGACACATTCTGGATTTCGGACGGCAGATAGGGCGTACCGGGCACCACGCCGCCCCGCTCGGCAAGCGGAGCCCAGGTTCCGGCGCTCGAACCATTGGCGGTCTTCCACAACTGACCGATCGACTTGAGATACGCGGCCGACTGCTGATAGGCACCGGTCATGTCCCCGGTATAGTAATATGCCCCCGGTGGCGGGCTGACCGCGCCCCGGAAGAAGTTCGGGAAGCTGTAGAACTCGGTCTGCCCCGGTGCCTGGGCGAAGGACACCGGGTTGTTGCCCGACCAGACTTCGGACAGCGCACCCCAGTTATACGTCGTGTAGCGCACTTCCGACGAGCGATCGGCATAGCGCGCGCCGAACTTGGCATGGGTGAAGAAGCTGCCTTCGTCGAACTTGTAATCGACATCGGCCTTGAACGCATATTCGCGGCCCCGGCTCTCCTCGAGATGGTCCATCGCCGCGCGCCAGAACTGGACGTCGCGATTGGCGAAATATTGCGCGTCGGTCTGGCCCGCCAGGCCGGGGTTGATAATGCCGCCGTTCGAGATCAGCGTGGTCGGCTTGTGCGGGATCACGGTCGGCAGATTGCCGGAAATATCCAGCTCCGAATCCGCGAAGGTCGAGCCGAACACGCGCAGATCGGTGCTGGTTTTCTTCGCCCGCGTGTAATCGCCGTCCAGATTGACCGACCAGTGATCGTTCAACTCCGTCTTCAGGTTCAGGCCGAAATCGGTGACCGAATTCTCATCGCGCGTCATGCCGCGCGCCAGCGACTGCTGCGTGCCGCCGCTGGGGACGAAGCAGGTTGCCGGATTCGGCGCGTTGTCGGGGTTGTTGCACGCCGCGCGACGGCCGGTGCCGGGCGCGGTGATGAAACCCGACTGGAAAAGCCCGCTATTGTCGAAGACATAGTTCTTGGTCGAGCCGACCGGACACAAGGCCCGAACCGTTCCACCCGCGCCGTCCGCATTGGGCTGACACCCGACCGGATAGGTGCTGTATTCAGCAAGATCGGGGGCGGTCTCGAACGTCCGCTCCGACGTATCGTTGATCGTATGGGTGCGCAGGTACTGCGCCGTCAGCACCGTGCGCGCATCGGTGCTCTGCCACTGCCCCGCAAGCGCGACGCCGTCACGCTTGCGGTCGAATTCCTGACTGCGGAACTGCCCGCCGATCGGTGCATAGCGCAGCGACGCCGGATCAAGGAAGCCGTCCGCACCGGCGGTTCCGTTCGTCCCGCAGGCCGATCCCGCGCCGGGAAGCGTCATGCTGTCCGCCGTGCCCGGCAGCGGATTGCGGCAAACGGTCGCGGTCGTCGAATTCGCCGCCAGCGCGAGCATGTTATCGCGGGTCTGGAAATTGGTGACCTGCACGCTGTCCGCACGGCTGCGGACGCGCGAATAGGAGACATTGCCGAGCAGGCCGAAACGACCGATGCCCGTATCCCAGGTGTTGCTGACCAGCAGCGACCCCGTGGGCGACCACTTCTTCTTGAAGTCGCCATAATTGCCCTCGGCGGTGAAACCGAGATGAAAGCCCTTGTTGTCGAACGGCTTGCGCGTGTTCAGGTTGACCGTCCCGGCCAAGCCGCCCTCGATCAGTTCGGCGGTGGCGTTCTTGTACACCTCGACCGAGCCGAGCAGTTCGGCGGGCACGTCGGAGAAGTTGATCGCCTGTCCGCCGATACCGGCCGAGAAGGTGTCGCGACCATTGAACTCGGACCGCACGAAGGTCAGGCCGCGCACCGCGACGCCCGAGCCCTCGACCGAGAAGTGGTCGGGGTCGTTGGCGGCGGCGAAGCGGCTGATCGACACGCCGGGAACGCGTTGCAGCGCTTCGGTGACCGAACGGTCGGGCAGCGCGCCGATATCGCTGGCGGTGATCGCATCGACGACCGTGTCCGAATTGCGCTTGATCGACTGGGCGTTGGCCAGGCTCTGGCGAATGCCGGTCACCACCACTTCGCGGGTCGCGACATCGTCGCCCTCGGTCGCCTGCGCGCCGGTCGCCGCGGCGGCGGACTGGTCCGATCCGGTCTGGGCGACGGGTCCGGCCGCCCGCGCCATGGCGGGCATCGTCAGCGACGCAATGCAGAGCGCCGTGGCGGACGCCCCGAACAACAGCCCATGAAAGTGATTGGCATTGGTAACACGCGGCGCACCGCAGCGCTTGGTCATGATGATCCCCCCCTTGGCTCGCCCCTATCGGCGTGCTCTTCGTGGCTGTGATCGCGAATTCCATCACGATTCACGCAAACATGATTGCGCTAACAGAACGACACCGGCAAGATGCTGTCAAAAATAAAGTCCGATCCGGTACAAGGTGTCACATTCCTGCAACGCATCGCGCGAGGTGATGGATTGCAGCGCGGGCGCCGAAACGGCATGGACGGGAAAAGGCATGGGCTTCACCATGCCATGGGAGGGGATGACCGGTGACACGCGACAGGGTGCGGGTGGTGATCGTGGGCGGCGGAACGGCGGGTTGGATGACCGCGGCCGCGCTGACCCGCCTGCTCCCGGGACAATGCACCGTTCGGCTGATCGAATCCGAGGCCATCGGCATCGTCGGCGTGGGTGAAGCCACCCTGCCCCATATTCGTGCCTTCAACGAACGGCTTGGCATCCCGGAAGCCGAGTTCATGGCGCGCACCCGCGCGACCTTCAAACTGGGGATCGAGTTTCGCGACTGGGGCCGGATCGGCGATAGCTATATCCATCCCTTCGGCACCTTCGGACGCGGATCGGGGGCGATCGACTTCCACCATTATTACGCGCGCCTGCTGGACGAAGGGCAGCAACTGCCTCCGCTCGATGCGCTGTCCTATGCCTGCACCCTGGCGCGCGCGGGGCGATTTACCCATCCCGAACAGGATCGTGGAGCGCTGTCTTCGACCTTCGGTTATGCGTATCAATTCGACGCGCAACTCTTCGCACCCTATCTTCGCACGCTCGCCGAAGCGATGGGAGCGGTACATACCGAGGGCATGGTGGTCGATGTCGCGCGCGACGGCGAACGCGGCACGATCCGGTCGGTGACGCTGGCCAGCGGCGAGGAGATCGAGGGCGACCTGTTCATCGACTGTTCCGGCTTTCGCGCGCTGCTCCTCGGCCAGACTTTGGAGGAACCGTTCGAGGACTGGTCGCATTGGCTGCCCGCCGATCGTGCGGTCGCGATGCCGTGTCGCACCCGCACCGCCGTCAGCCCTTATACCAGCGCGATCGCCATGCCCGCCGGATGGCGCTGGCGTATCCCGCTCCAGCATCGCACCGGCAATGGCTATGTCTATGCCAGCGCCTTCATCAGCGACGAGGATGCCGCACGCACGCTGGAACAGGCGATCGAGGGCGACCCGCTCGCCGCGCCGCGCCCCCTGCGCTTCAAGGCCGGACGGCGGCGGCGCTGCTGGATCGGCAATTGCGTCGCGATCGGGCTGGCCAGCGGTTTTCTGGAACCGCTGGAATCGACAAGCATCTATCTGGTGCAGCAGGCGATCACCGCATTGATCGAGCTGTTCCCGGGCAGGGATAGCGACGACAGCAGCAGCGATCGCGACGAGTTCAACCGGATCATCGATCTGGAATATGACCGTATCCGCGATTTCCTGATCCTCCATTATCATGCAACGACGCGGTCGGACTCGCCCTTCTGGGACTATGTCCGCACCATGCCCATTCCCGACAGCCTGGCCGAGAAGATGGATCTCTGGCGCCGCCGCGCGCGGGTGGTGAAATACCGGGAAGGCGTCTTCCTGGATGCCAGCTGGATCGCGGTCTATCTCGGCCAGGGCGTCGTGCCGCAGGGTTGGGACCCGCGCGCCGATGCGGTGGGCAGCCCCGAATTGATGCGCGCCGTCGCGACACTCCGCGCGGACATCGCGCGCGACGTCGACGGCCGCCCCGATCACCGCGCCTTTCTCGATCGCTACTGCCCGATGGACGAGGCCGCGTGATGCGCGAAACCGCGCTTCGGAGCATCCTGGTCGCCGGATCCGGGCTGACCGCGTGGTGCGCCGCCGCCGCGTTGAAGCGGCGCGCGCCGTTCCTGGACGTGACGCTGCTCGCAACGCCGGGCGCGCCCGATGCGCTGGCCGACCGGATCGCCTGCACCCTGCCGTCATTGCCCGGATTTCAGGCTGATCTGGGGCTTGGGGAGGATGACGGGATCACCCGCGCGGGGGCGGGTTATCGGCTGGGCACACGCTTTTCGGGCTGGGCGGAGGATCTGCCGGACTATGTCCATGCCTATGGCCCTTATGGCCAGCCGATCGGGCCAGCGGCCTTTTACCTGCACTGGATCCGCGCGGTGCAAAAGGGGGTGGCCGGCCCGTTCGATGCTTATGCCCCGGCCGCGCGCATGGCGCGCGCGGGCCGTTTCGTGCCGCCGGCGCCCGGCGGCATTCTGGCCGCGCACGAATATGGCCTGACGCTGGACATCGCGCGCCACACCGCGATGATGCGCGCCTTCGCGCGGCATGTCGGGGTGCGGGAGGTGGTCGGGACCATCGGGCTGGTCGCCCGTGACGCGCGCGGATTCCTGACCTCGGTAACGCTCGGCGAGGGTGAGACGCTGGCGGCCGACCTCTATCTGGACGCCACCGGCCCGGCCGCGATGCTGCGCGGCGTGCTGGACGAGGCGCGGGAGGATTGGAGCCCCTCGCTCCCCTGCGACCGGGTCATGCTGGCGACCCGCGACCAGCCCGCCAATCCGCCCGTGCTGACCCCGGTCGAGGCGCATGCCGCCGGTTGGGGCTGGTCGAGCGGTATGCAGATGGGGCTGGTCTATGCCGCCGCGCATCTGGACGACGACCGGGCCGCCGCGATGCTCGCCGGGCTGGGCACCTCGCCGGAGCGGCCGATCCCGGTGCGGGCGGGCACCCGGCCAGAGCCGTGGATGGGCAATTGCATCGCGATCGGCGACGCCGCGACGGAGGTCGAGCCGCTCGAATGGTGCAACCTGCATCTGGCGCTCAGCGCGATCGACCGGCTGGTCACGATGCTGCCCGATCGCGACATGGCCTCGGTCGAACGCGCCGATTTCAACCGCCAGTGCGTGGCCGAGGCGGAGCGGGTGCGCGATTTCCTGGCCATGCACTACCGCACCGCGCGGCGCGACGAGCCGATGTGGCACGCGGTGCGACTGGTCCCCCCGCCCCCTAGCCTGGCACACTCGCTGGCGCAGTTCGCCGAGCGTGGCCGCCTGCCCTTTTATGAGGAAGAAACGTTCACGCGCGACAGCTGGGCCGCGGTGCTGCTCGGCCAGGGCTATCGGCCACGCCGGACCGATCCGCTCGCCGAAACCGTACCGCTGGAGCAGGTTGGCGCGGCGATGACCCGGCTGGACGAGGCGATTGAGGCCGCGCTGGCCACCGCGCCCGCCCATGCCGAATGGCGCGCGGCCCAGATGCGGCGCCTCGACCGATGATGCCGCCGCCGGTCCATGACCATTCGATCCGCCGCGTCGTCATCGTCGGCGGCGGCACCGCCGGGTGGATGGCCGCCGCCGCCTTCGCGCGGCTGCTCAACAACGGCTATACCCGGATCACGCTGGTCGAGTCCGAGGAGATCGGCACGATCGGCGTGGGCGAGGCGACGATCCCGCCCATCCGCAGCTTCAACCAGATGCTGGGGCTGGACGAGAACGAATTCCTCGCCGCCACGGCGGGGACGTTCAAGCTGGGCATCGAGTTCTTCGACTGGGGGCAGAAGGGCGAGCGCTACATCCACCCGTTCGGTCAGCTCGGGCAGGATCTTCAGGGCGTGCATTTCCACCAGCTCTGGCTGCGCGAACGCGGCCGGCGGGCGATCCCGGCGATCACCGACTGGTCGATGAGCGCAGTCGCGGCGCGCGGCGGCCGGTTCGGCCGGGCCAAGGCCGATGCCCGCTCGCCGATCCGCGAGCTGTTCTACGCCTTCCACTTCGACGCCTCGCTCTATGCCCGCTATCTGCGCGGCTATGCCGAACGCGGCGGGGTGACCCGGATCGAGGGGCGGATCGACGCGGTCGATCTGCGCGCGCAGGACGGCTATGTCGAGGCGGTGACGCTGGCCGATGGCCGCCGGATCGAGGGCGATCTGTTCATCGACTGCTCGGGCTTTCGCGGGCTGCTGATCGAGGAGGCGCTGGAGACGGGCTATGAAAGCTACGCCCATTGGCTGCCCTGCGACCGGGCGGTGGCCGCACCCTGCGCCCTGCCCGACCCGCGCGAGCCCGATCCCTTCACCCGCGCGACCGCGCGCGAGGCCGGGTGGCAATGGCGCATCCCGTTGCAGCATCGCATGGGGAACGGGCTGGTGTATGGCAGCGCGTTCCTCGACGACGAGGCGGCCGAGGCGCAGTTGCTCAGCCATCTGGAGGGGGAATTGCTGGGCGACCCACGGCGCCTGCGCTTCACCGCCGGGCGGCGGCGCGAAAGCTGGAACCGCAACGTCGTGGCGCTGGGCCTGTCGAGCGGCTTTCTCGAACCGTTGGAATCGACCAGCATCCATCTGGTCCAGGCCGCGATCCAGCGGCTGATCGCGCTGTTCCCCGACACGCGCTTCGATCCCGCAGAACGCGCCGAGTTCAATCGCCAGATGCGCGACCTGTACGAGGATGTGCGCGACTTCATCATCCTGCACTATAAGGCGACGCGGCGCGACGACACGCCCTTCTGGAACCAGGTGCGCACCATGGCCATCCCCGACAGCCTGGAGCGCAAGCTGGCGCTGTGGCAGGGCAAGGGCCGGCTGTTTCGCGAAGGCTATGATCTGTTCAGCACCCCCAGCTGGGTCGCCGTCTGCCTGGGTCAGGGGATCGTACCGGAACGCTGGGAACCGGCCGCCGACGCGCTGGACGAAGAACTGGTGGCGCAAGCGATGACCCAGATCCGCGCGGGCTATATCGACACGGCCGAGCAATTGCCCAGCCATGGCGATTTCCTGCGCATGGCCGCCCCCTCTCCGCTCGCCCCGGCCATGACGGCCATGGCAGGCGAGGCACATTTTGACTTTGCCCGGGCCCGGTCCGCCGCCGCTCCGTCGTCGGGATCGCCCTTTTGAGCCGTCCGGTGCACCTGGCCTGCGCACTGCTGGCATGGCTGCTCGTCGGCGCGACCGATGCGCCGGGGCCGCATATGAACCAGATCGGGTTTCGCCCCGACACGGCCAAGCGCGCGATCGTCGCCGATGCCGCCAAGACGCCGCTGCCCTGGCGACTGCTCGACAGCACTGGCAAGCCGGTGGCGAAGGGGCGGACGACCGTGTTCGGCGACGACGCCGCCTCGGGCGACACGGTGCATCAGGTCGATTTCACCCGGGTCGCGGCCCCCGGCACCTATCGGCTGGACGTTGCGGGTCGGCAGGGACACCCCTTCGTCATCGCGCGCGACGTCTATCGCCCACTCGCCCGCGCCGCGCTCAATTTCTTCTACCAGCAGCGCGCCGGGATCGCGATCGAGGCGGCCTATGCCGGCGGCGCGACATGGGCGCGCGCAGCAGGCCATCCGCAGGAGGTCGCGACCTGTTTCAAGGGCGTCGACCTGTCCGGCACCGACTGGCCCGGCTGTTCCTACAGCCTCGACGTCACCGGCGGCTGGTATGACGCGGGCGACCACGGCAAATATGTCGTCAATGGCGGCATCGCGCTGTGGACGCTCCAGAATCTCTACGAAGTGAACGCCGCCAGCCCCCCCTTCCCCGATGGCAGCGCCGCGCTGCCCGAGGCGGGGAACCGGATCGACGATCTGCTTGACGAGACGCGCTGGGAAATGCGCTTCCTGCTGGCGATGCAGGTGCCCGATGGCCAGCGGCTGGCGCTGCCCGTGGGGCAGAAGGGGCATGGCGCGCTGACCCTGTCGATGGTCGATGCGAGCGGCATGGCGCATCACAAGGTGGCCGATCGCCACTGGACCAGAATTCCGACCGCGCCCGCCGAGGATCGCGAGGATCGGCTGCTCTATCCGCCCAGCACCGCCGCGACGCTGAACCTGGCGGCGACTGCCGCGCAATGCGCGCGCATCTGGCGCGGGATCGACAACGGCTTTGCCGATCGCTGCCTGACGGCGGCGGACAGGGCGTATCGCGCGGCACGGCGCAATCCGGCCGTCTATGCCGCACAGGGCTTTACCGGCAGCGGTGGCTATGGCGACGGCGATCTGTCGGACGAACTATACTGGGCGACCGCCGAACTGTTCGCGGCGACGGGCAACCCCGAACTGGCCGAGGCGCTGCACCGGATGCCCCTCCACGCCGCGCCGCTGGCGGGCGAGCCGAGCTGGGGCAGCGTGGCCACGCTGGGCACGATCACGCTGGCGACCGCGACCGGGGTGATGCCCGCCGACCGCGCTGCCGCGCGCGCCAAGCTGGTGGCGCTCGCCGACCGCTTCGTCGCCGAAGAGGCACAGTCGGGCTATCACCTGCCCTATGCCGGCGGCCATTATCCCTGGGGCTCGAACAGCAACCTGCTCAATCGCGGCATGATCCTGTCGCTTGCGGCACGCTTTAGCGGCCAGGCGCGATATCGCGATGCCGCCGTCGACGCGATGGACTATGTTCTCGGCCGCAACCCGCTGGACCAGAGCTATGTCAGCGGGTTCGGATGGAAACCGCTGCGCAACCCGCATCATCGGTTCTGGGCGCATCCGATGGACTCACGCTATCCAGGCCCGCCGCCGGGCGTGCTGTCGGGCGGGGCGAACAATCTGGTCTTTCCCGAAAGCGCCTCGCTGCCGCTGAAGGGGCGGTGCGCGCCGCAACGCTGCTGGATCGACGATATCCGCGCCTATGCGCATAACGAGGTCGCGATCAACTGGAACGCGCCCCTGGTCTGGCTGGCCAGCGCGCTGGCCGAGCCGCAACCCTGATTTCCGTTTCATAAGCATATCGTCTGGAGGGGTAACCGAATATGGATCGTCGTAATTTCATGAAGCATGGCATGGCGGTGGGCGGTGCCGCGCTCGCCACCGGCGGCGGCACGCTGGCCGCGGCGCAGACCGCCGCGCAGACGCCGCTGGACCAGAGCTTTCCCAAGGATTTCCTCTGGGGTTGCGCTACCGCCTCCTACCAGATCGAGGGCGCGGTGAAGGAAGACGGGCGCGGCCAGACCAACTGGGACGTGTTCTCGCACACGCCCGGCAAGGTCGCCAACGGCGACACCGGCGACATCGCCTGCGACAGCTATCACCGCTACAGGGAGGATATCGGCCTGCTCCGCAATCTGGGGGTCAAGGCCTATCGCCTGTCGCTTGCCTGGTCGCGGATCTTCCCCGAGGGGCGCGGCAAGCCCAACCCGAAGGGCATCGATTACTATAACCGTGTGATCGACGCGCTGCTCGACGCGGGGATCCAGCCCAACGTCACCATGTTCCACTGGGACCTGCCGCAGGCGCTGCCCGGCGGCTGGCAGAATCGCGACACGGCCAAGGCGTTCGCCGACTATGCGGGCTTCATGGCGGGCAAGCTGTCCGACCGCGTCCACCGCTTCATGACGGTCAACGAACTGCGCTGCTTCACCGACCTCGGCCATATGGTCGGGACGCACGCCCCGGGCCTGAAGCTGCCCCCCGCCCAGGTGAACCAGGTCCGCCACCATGGCGTGCTGGCGCATGGCCTGGGCGTCCAGGCGATCCGCGCCCATGCCAAGGCCGGGACCGAGGTGGGCATCGCCGACAACGCCAATATCTATGTTCCCGCGATCGAGACGCCCGAGCACATCGCGGCGACCAAGAAGGCGATGCGCGAGGACAATGCGATGTTCCTGACCGCGGTCATGGAAGGCCGCTATATCGACAGCTACCTCGCCTCGGCCGGGGCGGATGCGCCCAAGGTGCAGGCGGGCGACATGGCCGCGATCGGCAGCCCGCTCGATTTCGTCGCGCTCAACATCTACACGCCGACCTTCGTGAAGGCCGATGCGAACGATCCGCGCGGCTATGCCACGCTGCCGCATCTGCCGCAGTCGCCGCGCATGGCTTCGCCCTGGCTCTATGTCGGCCCCGAAGCGGCCTATTGGGGGGTGCGCGCGGTCAGCGAGTTGTGGAAGCCCAAGGCGATCTACATCTCCGAGAACGGCACCTCGGCGGACGACACGCTCAACGCCTCGGGCCTGGTCGATGACTCCGACCGGATCATGTATCTGCGCAACTATCTGGGCCAGTTCCGCCGCGCGGCGGCCGAAGGCTATCCGCTCAAGGGCTATTTCCTGTGGAGCCTGATGGACAATTTCGAATGGGCCGACGGCTATACCAAGCGCTTCGGCATCCATTATGTCGATTTCGCGACCCAGAAGCGCACGCCCAAGCTGAGCGCGCTGTGGTATAAGGAACTGATCCGGCGCAACGCGCTGGTCTGATCGCCTGAGGACGCGCCAACGAAAACCCCGCCGGTCTCTGGATCGGCGGGGTTTGTCATGGCCGGTGGTCCTGCGCGGTCGTCCTGCGGGGTCAGCCGGTCCGCTCTGCGTCGCCGTCCGATCGCTCCAGCGCCAGGCGAAACGCCCGGACCTTGCCCTGAAGCTCACTCAGGGTCTCCAGCGTCATGCCCGACCGGGCGACCAGTTCCTCGCCGATGCAACTGCAGCGTTCGCGCAGATCCCATCCCGCCGGAGTCAGGCGGACGCGCACCTGCCGCTCGTCCTGCGGATCGCGTTCGCGCACCACCAGCCCGCCGCTCTCCAGCCGCTTGACCAGCGGTGTCACGGTGCTGGATTCCAGCGCCAGCCGCCGGGCGATCGTGCCGATCGTCCGCCGATCCTCCTCCCACAGCACATGCAGCGCGAGATATTGGGGATAGGTCAGCCCCAATTGATCGAGCAGCGGCTTGTAGGTGCGCTGGATCGCCATGTTCGCGGTGTAGAACGCGAAGCATAGCTGGTCGTCGAGCGGCCAGGGGGCCGGCATCCGCAATCTCCCATCGGGTGAAAAATATCTATCGCGATAGAATTTGGACTGGACAAGGCCGAATGCTCCTCACATATATTTATCGCGACAAATATTATCGGAGATCAGAAATGGCGATCGATGTGAAATACGAGACCCAGGCGCGAGTGACCGGCGGCCGCGAAGGCCATGCCGCGACGGCCGACGGCCGGCTCGACCTCAATCTGTCGACCCCAAAGGAACTGGGCGGCGCAGGCGGCCCCGGCACCAATCCGGAGCAACTCTTCGCGGCGGGCTATTCGGCTTGCTTCATCGGCGCGCTCAAGGCCGCCGGACAGCAGTTGAAGGTGAAGATCCCCGACGATGTCGCGGTATCGGCCAAGGTCGGCATCGGCCCGCGCACGGAAGGCGGCTTTGGCATCACCGCCGACCTGATCGTCGAACTGCCGGGTATCGCACGCGACCAGGCCGAAAAGCTGGTCGAAACCGCGCACCAGATCTGTCCCTATTCCAACGCCACGCGCGGCAATGTCGATGTCGGCCTGACGGTCGCCTGATGCCGGGAGCCTGACGCCGGGCATCCCGTCCGATCGCCCCGATCGCGGGCCGCTTCGCCCCCGGCGCTAGCGAAAAGGCCGCACCGAGTCGCGCACGACCAGGTCATGCGCGACCACCAGATCCTCGATCGCGGGCGATCGCAGCGCGGCGAGCAACTGCTCGACCGCGCGAAAGGCCATGTCGCCGACAGGCTGGCGGATGACGGTCAGCGGCGGCCACAGCCGCGCGGCGATCGCGGTGTCGTCAAATCCCGTCACCGCAAGATCCTGGGGCAGCCGAAGCCCCATGCGGTGCGCCTCTCCGATCAGCCCGGCGGCCATGTCGTCGCTGCTGCACAGGATCGCGCTCGGCCGGTCGGGCAGGGTCAGCAGCACCCGCGCCGCCACCTCGCCGCCGACGGGATCGAACGGGCCGCGCACGATCAGCGCGGGATCGTCGGGCAATCCGCTCGCCGCCAGACCGTCGCGAAAACCCGCCAGCCGCGGATCGGTCACCGAAAAATGCTCCGGCCCGGCGACAAAGCCGATCCGCCGATGCCCCTGCCCCGCCACATGCGCGGTCATCGCGGCCGTCGCCGCGCGATTGTCGATCCGTACGGTTGCGATGTCGGGCATGGGCCGCCCCGTCGCGATGGCCGCCGCCGCCACGCCCAGTTCGGCGAACAGGCCCGATCCGCTGAGCAGTTCGGCAAAGGGCGGGACCAGCAGCACCCCGGCCGCGCCCTTGCGCACCAGCGTGCGCACCGCCGCCGCCGCATCCTCGGGCGTCAGTTCTTCCTCGGCCTGTGCGATGAACTGCAACCCGCGCGCATTGGTCGCGCGCAAGGCCCCCAGCAGGACGGAGTCGATGAACGGCGTGCCCCGGTCGCTATAGACCAGCCCCAGCGTGGTCGCACGCGCCTTGGCCAGCCGCCGCGCGGCGACATTGGGGACATAGCCCAGTTCCTCGATCGCCGAAAGCACCGCCGCGCGGGTCGCGGGGCCGACCCGCCCCGCGCCGTTGATGACGTTGGACACGGTCATCGCCGACACGCCCGCGCGGGCGCCGACCGCGCGGATGGTGACGCCTGCGGGTTTACGGATCGTCATAGGGGACAATCCGGTAACGGGCTTTTCCGTCACCGGCCATCCCCCATAGGCCCGCGTGTCAGACCGCGCCCGCCTTCATCCCCTTCACCGCATGGTCGACCGCCCGCGCGGTCAGCGCCATGAAGGTCAAGGAGGGGTTCACGCAGGACACCGATGCCATCTGCGCGCCGTCGGTGACGAACAGGTTGGACGCGTCATGCGCCTGGCTCCATTTGTTCAGGACCGAAGTGCGCGGGTCCGCGCCCATGCGCGCGCCGCCCATTTCGTGGATCGCGTCGCCGGGCACATGCTCCTGCTCGCCGCTGGTGACGTTCTTCAGCCCCGCCGCGCGCAGCATCGCCTCCCCCTCGCGCCGGGCGTCGGCCATCATCTTCAGCTCATTGTCGCGGAAGGTGACGTCGAACTTCATCAACGGCACGCCGAAGCGATCGACCTTGTCCGGATGCAGCGAGACGCGATTGTCCTCATAGGGCAGGCATTCGCCGAACGCGCCCATGCCGAACTGCCACGGGCCATAGCGGCGCATCCCATGCTTCATCTCTGCCCCGAAGCCGACCGGCTTTGCCGCGACGCGGAAGGCCGATCCCTGATAGCCATAGCCGCGCCGGAAGCCGAGGCCTTCATCGCCCTTCAGATTGCGGAAGCGCGGGACATAGACCCCGCCCGGACGGCGGCCATATTCGATCAGGTCCTCCATGCCCGGAATATCGCCCGACACACTGACCCGGAAGATATGGTCCATGACATAGCGGCCCAGCGTCCCGCTGCTGTCGAAATGGCTGCGGTCCGATCCGGGCGCGCGCGAATTCATCAGGATCTGCACCGACGCCATGGCCGAAGCGCAGACAAAGACCAGATTGGCGCTCGCCTGCATCGCCTGCCCCGTTTTGGCATCGATATAGCGCACGCCGGTGACGCGCTTCTTCGCCGCGTCATACTCGATCCCCGTCACCACCGCATCCGACTGGAGCGTCAACCGCCCGGTCGCGCGCGCGGCGGGCAAGGTTACCGCCTGGGTCGAAAAATAGGCCCCGAAGGAACAGCCATTGCCGCATTGGTTGCGGAACTGGCATTTGGTGCGGTTCTGGTCGGGCTTGTCCTCGGTCATGTTGGACAGGCGCGTGTTGATCAGCTTGCGGCCCGGAAACTGGCTTTCCAGCCGTTCCTTCAACCATTTCTCCGCCACGTTCATCGGAATGGGCGGCTGAAACTCGCTATCGGGCAGATAGGGCAGGTTCTCGCGCGAGCCCGAGACGCCGATATATTTCTCGACATAGCCGTACCAGGGCGCGACGTCGTCATACCGGATCGGCCAGTCGGCGGCGACGCCCTCGCGCCTGTTCGCCTCGAAATCATCGGGGCTCCAGCGGAACGACCACCGCCCCCAGATCAGAGACTTGCCGCCCACCGCCGCAGGCCGGATCCAGTAGAATTTGCTCCCCTCGTCATAGGCATAGGGGTTCAGCCGGTCGTCATTGTAGAATTTCTGGTTGCTGGGCGCGACATAGCCGTGCCGGGCGATGAAATAATCGCTGTCGAGCAGTGGCTTGGGCATGATGTTGCGCGCGGGCACCTCGAACGGCGGCTTGCCGTCATAGGGATAGCCCTCGCCATGTTCGACCATGATGCCCCGGTCGAGCATCAGGACGCGCAGGCCCTTTTCGGTCAGTTCCTTGGCGGCGAACCCGCCGCTGATGCCCGACCCGATCACGATCGCGTCGAAACGGTCCGTCGCCGCCATGGCCATCCTCCCTTATATCGTTCTTGTCGTATCAGAAGCGCAGAGCCCGCAGCGTCCGGTAGCTGGTCGTGATGTCGGGCAGATAGGGCGCGGGCGCCCGGTCGTTCTCGACATAGAAATGCTTCACCCCCGCCACCGCGTTGAGCGTGAAGAGCGCGCCGAAATCGATCGTGCCCGCACCGACCGCCGCCATGCTGCCGTCCGCGCGCGCATCCTTGACGTGATAGGCATAGATGCGCCCCGCCAGCCGCCGGATCAGCGCCGCCGCGTCCTGCCCCGCATGGATCGCCCAATAGAGATCGAGTTCGATCTTCACGAGCCGCGGGTCGGTCGCCTGGAGCAGCCGGTCATACAGGCTGATGCCGCCGGGCCTGGTCGTGAACTCGAAATCGTGATTGTGATAGGCAAAGCCCAGCCCCGCCTTCTTCAACTGCGCACCGAAACGGTTGATGTTGGGCAGCGCGGCGTTCCAGCCCGCCTCGGTCCGATGCTCGTCGGTCATGTACGGCAGGACGACGGTGTCCGCGCCCAACGTCCTGGCCATGGCCACCGACGGCTCGAAGCGGTCGCGCAGGCTCTCATAGCCGATATGCACCGACGGCGCCTTCAGCCCCAGCCGGTCCTGCGTCCGGCGGAGCATGGCATGGTCCATCGACTCATAGCCGCCGCCGCCATATTCGATCTCGCGATAGCCGATCCTGGCCACCGCCTCGAGCGTCTTGACGGGATCGGCCGAGAACAGGTCGCGGATCGTATAGAGCTGCAACCCGATCGGCCCCAGTCGCGCGGCCTGCGCGGCCCCCGCCCCCAGTCCGGTCAGCACGGTAGCGCCAAGACCCAGCCCGGCACCGACAAAGGAACGACGATCGATCATGCTGAATAGACCTTGTTGACCTGGGAATAGGGGAAAGCGCCGTTATACTCGCCGGGGACGGGCAGATATTCGCGCTCCTGCGTGATGCCGATCTCCGATGTGTAATAGCCGGTGATGACCAGTTGCCGGAACGGCTCGAAGAACGCCCGGCCCTCGGGCAGCACGCCTTCCATCGCCTCGGTCAACAGCAGATCCTGCTGCGCCGCCGTCGCCTTGGCGGCGGGGATGCGGTGGACGCTCTGGCTGCGCGCCTCGATCGCGTTCAGCCCGTTGACGATCGGCACCCGGTCGGCGGGAAGCGACCAGTCGGCGAGCATCTTCTCGATGAATTCCGGCACTCCCGCCGCGATCGCGCCCGGCGTGTCGGTGGTGGGCAGCACCCGCTCGGCCAGCGCGGTCATCGTCGCGCGCTGCGTCGGGGTGAAGACCGCGACGCTGGGCGGCCCATCGGAGATGACCGGAATGCTGCCGCGCGACTGTTCCACCGCCCCCGCCGCGCGCGCGATGGGCGCGAACAGCGCGGAACCGAACATGGCGGTCATCCCCGCCAACGCGTATCGACGGTCGATCATCGAACATCCTCCGGCAGGTCCTGCGCGATCGCCTCGGGCGGCAGCGGGCGGACCCAGATATTGCGGAACGAAACGGGCGAATCGTGATCCTGAAGCTGGATCGGCGCGGCATCGCCATGCGCCTGATATGTCGCGACCTGCCGCCAGACGGTGGTGCCCAGCATCGCCTGATGGTTCTGCACCACCACGCCGTTCAGCAGCGCGGTGACATAGGCGGGGCGCAGCAGCCTGCCGTCGGCTGCGAAGCGCGGCCGTTCGAAGACGATGTCATAGCTCTGCCACTCACCCGGCTTGCGCGAGGCGTTCACCAGCGGCGGCTTCCACGCATAGACCGCGCCCACCGTGCCGTCGGCATAGGTCGGGTTGCCATAGCCGTCGAGGATCTGCACCTCGTAACGCTGCATGAACCAGATGCCGCTATTGCCGCGATCCTGCGACGCTTTCTGCGGCGGGTTGGGCGAGCGGAATTCGAGGTGAAGCTGGACATCGCCGAAGCTCTGCTTGCTGACCAGCACGCTCTCCGCCTTGCCGTCGCGCGGCGGCACGGTCATCACCCCGGCCTTGAGCAGCCATGGCTTGCCACTCGCGGTCCAGGCATCCATCGAGCGGCCGTCGAACAGCACCACCGCGTCGGACGGCGCGCCACCCGGCTGCGCGGCGGGTGTCACCACTTTCGGCGCGGGCCGGTCCGGGTCATGGACATGCCACTTCCCGCCGGGCAGCATCGGCGTGTCGCGAAACCCCAGCCCCGGCTTGTCCTGCGCGGTGGTGCCGCTCGCCATCATCAGCACGACCAACGGTATTATCCGCATCGCTCCCCTCCTCATGCTGTCGGATCGATCGCGCGATAGGCGGCGATCAGCCTGTCTTCGCCAGCGCGGCCCTTGAGCGAATTGCCATGCTCCATGCCGATCACGCCCTTGTACCCCTGTTGCTTCAGGAAGCGGCAGATATTGGCATAGTTGATCTCGCCGCTGCCCGGCTCGTTGCGGCCGGGATTATCGCCGAACTGGATATAGCCGATCTCGTCCCAGCAGAGTTTCAGCGTCGGGATCAGATTCCCCGACTGGATCTGCTCGTGATACAGGTCGGCCAGCACCTTGACGCCGGGGCTGTTCGCCCCGCGCGCGACGGCATAGCCCTCCGCGATCGACTGCATGAACACACCCGGATGGTTGGTCCGGGTGTTGAGCGGCTCCATCACCAGGGCCAGCCCGTGCGGCGCGACGATATCGCCCGCGCGGCGCATCAGATCGATGATCCGGCCCTGCTGGATCGCGGGGTGCAGCTTCCTGTCCATGAAGCCGGTGACGACGGTCATGTGCCGGGCATCGACGCGTTTGGCGACCTCGACCGCGCTGCGCACATCGGCGAGGAACGCCTGCCGCTCGCCATCGTCATCGCCGCCCAGCAGCGGGCGGAATTCCGACCATTTGGGCATGGAGGCGACGAACACGCCCATCGTCATGTTGCGATCGCGCAGCGCCCTGGCGATCGCTTCCTGCTCCGCGATCGGGCGAAGGCGATATTCATTGTCCTCCCACGCCCGGAAGCCCTGATCGGCGGCATAGGCGATCTGCTCGACCGAACTGTTCCCCCGGCTGGCGAAGCTGCCCAGATGGGGTGCGAAGCCGAGGGTGAAGCGTGCGGCATTGGACGACCTGCCCCTCGCCCGCCCCGCCAGCGCGGCGGCGGGAACGGCGGCGGCGATGCCACCCATCACGGTGCGGCGCGACCAGCTCATGCCGCCGTCTCCGCCGCCACGGCGCGCGGCCGACGACGCTCGGCCAGCCAGATGCCGCCGAACACGAACAACAGGATCACCGGCACCAGCGCCAGCCGGGCAAAGGACTGCGACGCCGCCGCATCCTCGACCTGCCGCAACGCCTCGCCGGTCAAGCGCTGGAACGCCTCCGGCCCGCCCGCCAGCTCGACCTTGGCGGCGTCGAACATCGCACCCAGCCGGGGCAGCACGAAGAAGCTGGCCAGCGCCCCCGCCGACCCGACCAGTCCCAGCGCCCATGCCCCGCCGCGCGGATAGCGCTCCGCGACCGAGGCGAGCATCGTCGGCCACATCGCGCAGACGCCCAGCCCCCACACGGTCGAGGCCAGGATCGCCGCCACCGGCGACTGCGCCCGCGACAGCAGGAACAGGCCGATGCCCGCCAACAGGCTCGACACCCAGAGCAGCCCCGGATTGGACAGCCGCCCCGCGATCCGCCCGGCAAAATGGCGGAATACGAACATCAGCGCGCTGACATAGACGAGCAGCAGGATACCGCGCATCCCCACCCGGCTGCTCAGCGCGACGTCGAGCCACTGGCCCGGCGCGAGTTCGGACGCGGCGGTCAGGAACATCGCGCCGAACCAGACGAAGAAGCTGGGCCGCCTGAACACCTCGGCGATCATCCCGCCGAACCCGACGTCGCGCACCGCGCGCGGCACCGGCGGGAAGCGGGTGGTCGCCGCCATCACCAGCACGCCCAGCGCGGGAACCAGCACCAATGCCATGATCGCCTGCCACGGCAAAGCCTCCGCCAGGACCACGCCCGCCAGCCCGCCGACGATCAGCCCGCCCGGATACCAGGCGTGGAGCACGTTCAGCCGGTGCGTCGTATCCTCCGGGTAAAGCCGCGCGGTCAGCGGGTTGATCGAGGCTTCCGCCAAGCCCCAGCCGATGCCGCTGAGCAGCATCCCGCCCCAGACGATATGGTACACGCCCATGCCGCTGGCGATCTGCCCAGCGCCGATGATCGCCACCGTGCCGACCAGAAAACACAGGCCGCAGCCGATCAGCATCTGCCGCGTGCCGATCCGGTCGAGCAATGCGCTCGCCACGAACAGGGTTGTCGCAAAGCCCAGAAAGGCCGAGCCCAGCGCCGATCCGATCAATTCCCCCGCCTGTACCGGCGCGATGGGATCGATCCATTGCGTCTTGAGGCTGCTCGCCACCGCCGCGCGCAAGGCCGCACTCGCGGCGGCCGTGAACAGGGCCAGCACGCTCAGCCAGAACAGACGCGACCGATTCTCCGGTATCGCTTCCACGCCCCTCTCCTGCTTATCTTTTTTGTCAGAGTTGACCCTCCGGGGCGGATGGTCAACCCCAGAACAGGTTACAGCCCCAGCCAGCGCCGATTGGCGTCCGGGTCACCGCCACCGGCGAAGTCGTCAAAGGCGCGCTCGGCGCGGCGGATCATGTGCGCGGCGATGAAGGGCGCGCCTTCCCGCGCGCCGTCCTCCGGGTGCTTCAGGCAGCATTCCCATTCCAGCACCGCCCAGCCCGCATAGCCATATTGGGTCAGCTTCGAGAAAATCCCGCCGAAATCCACCTGTCCGTCGCCCAGTGAGCGGAACCGCCCCGGCCGGTCGACCCAGTCGCTGTAACTGCCATAGACCCCCGCGCGCCCGGTCGGATTGAACTCGGCATCCTTGACATGGAACATGCGGATGCGGTCGTGATAGAGGTCGATGAACTGGAGATAGTCCATCGCCTGCAACACGAAATGACTGGGATCGTAGAGGATGTTGGCGCGGGCATGGCCGCCGACCGACTCCAGGAACCGCTCGAACGTCACGCCGTCATGCAGGTCTTCGCCCGGATGAAGCTCGTAGCAGAGATCGACGCCTTCCTCCTCGAACACGTCGAGGATAGGCCGCCAGCGCCGGCCGAGTTCGGCAAAACCCTCCGCGACCAGCCCGGCGGGACGCTGCGGCCAGGGATAGACAAAGGGCCAGAGCAGCGCGCCAGAGAACGTCGCATGCGCCTTCAGCCCCAGCCGCCGGCTGGCCCGGGCTGCGAGACGAAGCTGGTCGACCGCCCAAGCCTGCCGCTCGGCGGGCTTGCCCCGGATCGCTTCGGGCGCGAAGCCGTCAAAGGCGAGGTCATAGACGGGATGAACAGCGACGAGTTGCCCCTGCAAATGCGTCGACAGCTCGGTGATCGCGACCCCCGCCTCGGCACAGCGCCCGGCAAGATCGTCGCAATAATCCTGGCTGTCGGCGGCCTGTTTCAGGTCGATGCAGCGCGCGTCCCATGTGGGTATCTGCACGCCCGCATAGCCCGCCTCCGCCATCCAGCGCGCCGCCGAATCGAGCGTATCGAACGGGGCGGCATCGCCCATGAACTGGGCCAGGAAAATGCCCGGCCCGCGCATGGCCGATGATGGGCCCGCCGCGGCAGTCACTTGGCGGTCTCGGCCTTGAGATAGGCGATCAGCGCGGCGCGCTTGGAAGGATCGGCGACACCGATCGGCATCCGCGTGCCCGGCACCTTCTTCATCGGCGCGGCGATGAATTCGGCCAGTGTCTTGTCATCCCATTTCAGGCCCGATGCCTTCATGGCGGGGGAATAGTTGAAGCCGGGCACCGATCCCGCCGCCCGTCCGAACACACCGTTCAAATTGGGGCCGACACCGTTGCGGCCGCCCTTGTTCAGCGTGTGGCAGGCGCGGCATGCGGCAAAGGCCTGCGCGCCCGCCGCCGGTGCGCTCTGCGCCGTCAGGGGCGCGTTCGCCGCGACCACCAACGCCACGGTCCCTGGCAACGCGGCCAGCCAAAACAGCTGCCTCATCCTCGCTCTCCCATTATATTCTTGTCCAGACTCGCTGGTTCGGGAGAAAGTTTAGCGGTAAACCACTGTCTTGCAAGCACCGAATCCCGCCGATCGAACGGGGAACATGGAGGACAGGATGACCAACGGGCGCAAGTTGCGATTGGCGATGGCAGGCGGCGGCGAAGGCGCGTTCATCGGCGCGATCCACCGCATGGCCGCCGCGCTGGACGGCGACTGGGAACTGGTCGCGGGCGCGTTCAGCAGCGATGCCGGGCGCAACCGTCGCACCGGCGCGCAACTGGGGCTCTCCCCCGACCGGGTCCACGCCACGCTGGACGCGCTGCTCGCCGACGAACGCGGGCGGGGACCGGACGAGCGGATCGATGCGGTCGCGATCGTCACCCCCAATTATCTCCACGCCCCCATGGCGATCGCCGCGCTGGATGCCGGTTTCCCGGTCTTCAGTGAAAAGCCGATGGCGATGAACCTCGCCGAGGCGCGGGCGATCGCCGATGCCGTGCGCCGCTCGGGGCAACTCTACGCGCTCGCCTTCACCTATAGCGGCTATCCGATGGTCGAGGAGGCGCGGGCGCGGGTCGCGCGCGGCGATTTCGGCGCGATCCGGCTGATCCATGTCGAATATATCCAGGGCTGGCTCAGCCGCCCCCTCGACCGCGAGGGCAACAAACAGGCCGAATGGCGGACCGACCCGGCGCGGGCAGGCCTTGGCGGCTGCCTTGGCGATATCGGCACCCATGCCTTCCAACTGGCCGAACATGTCTCCGGCCATCGGGTCGAGGCGCTGTCCGCCGACGTGACGACGCATGTCGCGGGGCGGATGCTGGACGACGACGTCAATGTGCTTGTCCGCTTCGACGGCGGGGCGCGGGGTACGCTGCGCGCGACGCAGGTGGCGGCGGGCGAGGAGAATGGCCTGCGGCTGCGCATCCATGGCGAACGCGGCGGGCTCGAATGGTCGCAGATGGAGCCGAACACGCTGACGCTGCGCTGGCTCGACCGCCCGGCGGAAATGGTCCGTGCGGGCGGGCCGGGCCTCGCCGACACCACCCTGCCCCGCCTGCGCACACCCTCGGGCCATCCCGAGGGCTATATCGAGGCGTTCGGCAATCTCTATCGCGCGGTCGCCCGCCTATTGCGCGAGCAGGGCCCCACGGACGGCGAGCCGATTGGCGGCGCGGGCTGGTTCCCCGGACTAGAACCGGGGCTGCGCACCATGGCCTTTGTCGAGGCGGTGCTGGCCAACGCCGCCTCGAACGACAAATGGACGCCACTCTCCGTTCCGATGCGATAAGAGGCTGGCCTTGGCGCGGGCGGCCGCCTGTCGGCAGGCCCCCCGCGCTGCCCCGGTCGCTTACGGCTTCAGGAACGAAGGGTCGCGATAGGCGGGATCGGGATAGTGGTAGAAACCATGGCCGGTTTCCACACCCAGCCGGTTCTGGTCGATGAAGTCGCGCTTCAGCCAGGCGGCAACCGCCGCCGCGTTCGGTTCACCCCGTTCCGCCTGCGCGGTCACGATGTTGAACGGCGTCCGCAGGCCGATCATGTCGAGCGTCGCGAAGGGACCATACTCAGCCTGCTGCGCGATCATCCAGGTGCGGTCGACATCCTCGAAGGTCGCGACACCATTGGCGACCAGGCCCAGCGCCGACTGGAGCCAGGGCACGAGCAGCGTGTTGAAGATATAGGCGGGCTGTTCCTTGTGCAGGATCAGCGGCACCAGGCCGATCGACCGCGCGAATGCGACCACCTGCTCGAACACCGCCGGATCGGTACCGGGATGGCCCATCACCTCGCCGATATTGCGCAGCCAGATGTCATAGGCGAAATGCAGCGCCAGGAACCGGTCGGGGCGGCCGGTCGCATCCGCGATCGCACTGGGCGCCAGCGTCGAGGAATTGGTGGCGAAGATCGTCCCGGCGTCCGCGACTTCGGCCAGCCGGGCGAAGAAGTCACGCTTGACCGACAGGATTTCCGTCACCGCCTCGATCACCAGTTGCGCACCCTGCGCCGCCTGCGCCAGATCGGTCGTGCCGGTCAGGCGCGCGATCGCCGCATCGGTTTGCTCCTTCGTCGCGCCCAGGTCACGGGCATAGACCGTGGCCAGGCCCTGCCACTTGGCATCGAGCGCGTCGATCGCCGCGTCGCTGATGTCATAGACGCGAACGGTCTTGCCGTGAAACGCGCTCTGGAACGCGATCTGCGCGCCCAGCACGCCCGATCCCGCGACGACAATGGTAGTGATGGCACTCATCCTGCGGCCCTCCGATATTGTTGACCTGCCGGATGCCGCCGGGCCAACGCGAAAGAGGCCGGTCGAGGACGGCGCTCACCAGCCGTCGCCGGCCCGCGCGCGAAACGCCTCGGTCCATCCCCTCCCGCGCTACCCGATCGGCAGTCTGTCAGGAGACCGATTCTAGGCCCGGCAGCGGCTATCCCAAATGACCGAACGGGCCGCAGACTTTATGCTTCGGGCCATTCGCCTTTCACATCACATGTGGCGCAACAGAGCGAGCAGCCGGTCGAAGCGCTTGCCATAGGGTGGGTGGAACAGCGCGGTCCCGGCCAGGCGCGGCTGGTCCAGCACCGGCTTGTAATGGCTGAAGGTGCGGAATCCCCATTCGCCATGATAGGCGCCCGTCCCGCTCGCCCCGACGCCGCCAAAGGGCTGGTCCTCCTGGGCCAGGTGCCAGAGGCAATCGTTGATCGTGACGCCCCCGGCATGGGTTTCGCGCAGGATACGGTCGCGCCGCCCGGCATCGCGCCCGAACCAGTACAGCGCCAGCGGCCGGTCCCCCGCGACCACATGCGCGATCGCCGCGTCGATATCGTCGACCTCCAGGATCGGCAGCAGCGGCCCGAAAATCTCTTCCCGCATCACGCGCATCGCGGGGGTGGCGTCCAGTATCAGGGTCGGCGGATATTTCGCGCCGGCGCGTTGCGGGTCGGCCAGCGCCACCACCTGCGCGCCGTGCCCGCGCGCGTCCTCGACCAGCGCCGCCAGCCGGTCGCGGTGCCGGGGCGACAGGATCGCGGTATAGTCGGGTGTCTCGGGCATCGCGGGATAGAGCCGCCGGACCGCGGCGGCGAGGTGGTCCGCCATCGGGCGCGCCATCCCGCGCGGGACCAGCAGGTAATCGGGCGCGATGCAGGTCTGCCCCGCATTCAGCAACTTGGCGAAGGCGATCCGCTCCGCCGCCTGCACCGGATCGGCCGATCGGTCGACGATCGCGGGCGATTTTCCGCCCAGTTCCAGCGTCACCGGGGTCAGATTGGCGGCGGCGGCGACCGCCACCTGCCGTCCCACCGCCGTCGATCCGGTGAAGAACAGGTGATCGAAGGGCAAGCCGACAAAAGCCTGTCCCACATCGACCCCGCCGGTCACGACAGCGACCTCGTCAGGGTCGAACGCGGCGGCGATCAACCGGGCGAGCAGCGCCGAGAAGCACGGCGTCAGTTCCGACGGCTTGATCATCACCCGATTGCCCGCCGCCAACGCCGCGACGCACGGCCCCAGCGCCAGCTGGAACGGGTAGTTCCACGGCGAGACGATGCCGACCACGCCCAGCGGTTGCGGCATCAGCCGATTGCGCGCGGGGCGGAAATGCAATGCGGTCGGCACGCGGCGGGTGCAGCTCCATCGCTTCAGATGCGCGCGCGCGTGGCGGATCCCGCCCGCCACCACGAACAGCTCGGCCAGCCGTGTCTCATGCGCGGACCGGCCGCCGAAATCGGCATCGATCGCGGCGACGATCTGGTCCTCATGATCGACGGTCAGCGCCAGCAACCGGTCGAGTCGCGATCGCCGGACCGCCAGCGAGGGCCAGGGTTCGGCGGCGAAGGCCGCGCGTTGCGCGACAAGGCGTGCGTTCAGATCCATGACGGCATCCTCCTTGCGGTCGCCGCGCGCGCATGGCGCATGACGCGGCGACCAGGTTGTTTTATATTCGGGGCCAGATCGGCAACAAGGGCGACGCGGTGGAGCACTGGGATTATTCGCGCAGCATGGGCGGCATCGTGGTGCTGGTCGAATTCGCGGTGCGGCGCGGCGTCCCCATCGCCCAGTTGCTGGAGGGCAGCCGGATCACCCGGACGCAGTTGCGCGCGCCGGAGGTGGAGATCGCCGCGGTGCAGGAGTTGCGCGTGCTGCACAATCTGGTCGCGGCGCTGGGCGATCCGGTCCGGCTGGGCATCGCCGCCGGCCAGCAGTTCCATTTCGCCACCTTCGGCGTGTGGGGACTGGCGCTGGTCAGCAGCGCGACGGGGCGCGAGGCGATCGCGCGCGCATTGCGCTTCCTGCCGCTGACCCATGCCTTCACCGCCATCACCTTCGAGGAGCGCGGCGACGCACGCGACAGCGAGGCGATCCTGTCCTTCGCCGAACCGGCCCTGGACGCGGATGTGCGCGATTTCATCGTCGCGCGCGACATGACGACGGCGGCGACGCTGCTGAGCGAAACGCTGGGCCGCGACGTCACCCCGCGCCATGTGCGGATGACGGCGCGGCCCCGCCCCGATGCCGACGCCCCCCTGCCCGACCTGTTCGGCACGCGCATCGAGACCGGGGCCGCCGCCAACCAGATCGTCTTCGACCCCGCGGTGCTCACCCGCCCGCAACCTCAGGCCAATCCGGTCACGGCGGCGATGTGCGAGACGCTGTGCCGCGACCGGCTGGAGCGTCAGCAGCATGGCCTGAAGACCAGCACCCTGTCCGCGCTCTATCGCAACATCGATGCCGATCATGCGCCGGGCCGCCTGTCGGACTTTGCCCGGCTCGCCAATACCAGCGAGCGCACGGTGAAGCGGCGCCTGAAGACCGAGGGGACGAGCTTCAGGGCGCTGTCGGCCGACGGGCGGCAGATGCGCGCCGAACGGCTGCTCGCCGACGCGCGGCTGAGCATCGGCGACATCGCCGACGAACTGGGCTTCAGCGACCTGTCCAGCTTCTCCCAGGCGTTCAAGCGCTGGACCGGCGTCGCGCCCAGCCTGTACCGCAAGCGTCTGCACGGCGGGTCAGGCGGCTAGCCGCTCGCCCGCGCCGCCATTGACGCCCAGGATCAGATCGGCGGCCCGTTCGCCGATCATCGCGGTCGGCGCCTGAGTGTTGCCGCTGATAAGGCTGGGCATGATCGATGCGTCCGCCACCCGCAGCCCGATCACGCCGCGCACGCGAAGACGGGGATCGACGACCGAGGCCGGATCGTCCCCCATCCGGCAGGTGCCGACCGGGTGATAGATGGTATCGGCATGGTCACGGATCAGCGCGCGCAGCGCCGCCTCCTCATCCCGGCCGGTGCCGTAGAGCGGACGCCCCTTGAGGGCCGCCAGCGCGGGCGCGGCGACGATCCGCTGCGCCAGCTTCGCGCCCTTGACCAGCGTCTCCATATCGCGCGGATCGCTGAGGAAGCGCGGATCGATCAGCGGCGCGACGCGCGTGTCGGCACTGGCCAGCCGGACTTCGCCCCGGCTGTGCGGGCGCAGCGCGCAGACGTGGAGCGAATAGCCGCGTCCCAGATGCATCTTGCGATTATGGTCGTCGACGATCCCCAGGCAGAAATGGAGTTGCAGGTCGGGGCGGTCGAGCAGCGGATCGCTTTTGACGAAGCCGCCCGCCTCGGCGACATTGGTGGTCAGCATCCCGCGCCCGCGCTTGCGCCATGGCCCGAGCGCGCCCGCGCCTTGCAGGACGGTCGCGGCGCTGAGCCCGAACAGTCCGTCGGCGCCGGTGCGCATCCCGATCGTATAGTCGATATGGTCCTGAAGATTCGCGCCAACCTCCGGCGCGTCGTACACGACGGGAATGCCATGGTCGCGCAGATGCGCGGCGGGGCCGATGCCTGACGCCATCAGCAATTGCGGCGTGCCGAACGCGCCCGCCGCCAGCACGACCTCGTGCCGCGCGATCAGCCGATGCTCGGCCCCCTCGCGATGATAGCGCACGCCGGTCGCGCGCGTCTCCTCGAACAGCACCCCCGCACAGGGCGCGTCAGCGATCACCATCAGGTTGGGATAGCCCTTGCCCAGATAGGCGCGCGCCGCGTTGAACCGGCTCCCATTCTTCTGAAACACCTGATAGCGGCCGACGCCTTCCTGCACCGCGCCGTTGAAATCGGGATTATGGGGATAACCGCATTGCATCGCCGCCTCGACAAAGGCATCGGTGGCGGGATTGTCCTCGCGCAGATCCTCGACTCGCAGCGCGCCGCCCGCACCGTGCAACGCGTCGCCGCCGCGTGCATTGTCCTCGGCCCGCTTGAAATAGGGCAGCACCTCCGCCCAGCTCCAGCCGGTGCATCCCGCCTCGGCCCAGCCGTCATAATCCTCCGGTTGGCCGCGCACATAGATCATCGCGTTGATGAGGCTCGACCCGCCAAGCCCGCGCCCGCGCGGCTGGAAACCACGACGGCCGCCCAGTTCGGGCTGCGGCACCGTCTGATAGGCGTAATTGTGGCGCCCGCGAAAGGCGACCAGCGCGGCAATGCCGAGCGGAACGTCGGACAGGATCGAGGTGCGGGCCGGCCCCGTTTCCAGCAGCGCAACGGTACGATCCGGGCGGGCCTGCGCCAGTCGCACGGCGGTGGCGCATCCGCCCGGCCCCGCGCCGACGACGATATAATCGACCACATCGCTCATGATCCTGCTCCTTGTTCTGTTTTCGTCTGTTTTAGGCTCGTGGCGGTCAGGCGTCGATCCGCGCGCGTTCCGGCGTCTCCACCGGAGACTGTTCCTCCTGCCGCCCGGCCCCGGCGACACGCTGCCGCGCAAAGGCCGCCAGCGTGCCCAGCGCGCGCCGCGCGGACAGGAGATAGGCCGCCTGGAGCGGGAAGACATGCCAGCGCCGGGCATGGACCTCGACCCGACACGCCACGCCGTGGCGACGCGCCTGCTCGCCCAGCGCGGTGGCATGGCCCAGCAAGATCTCCTGCTCGCCGACCTGCACGAGCATCGGCGGCAGGCGGTCGAGCGGCGTCTCCAACGGACGATGCTCCGACGCCGTGGCGGGCAATCGATACCAGCGCAACGCCTGCGCCAGCCAACCGCGCCGGATCATGGGATCGCTCGCACCCGCCCCCCGATCCCCAAGCGTCGGGTCGGTGACGGGCGACAGCAAGGCAAGCCCGGCGGGGCATTCGCCATCCCGGTCGCGCAGCGACAGCGCCAGAGCGAGCGCCAGCGCCCCGCCCGCCGAGTCCCCTGCCACCACGATCAGGTCGGCCGCATGGCCCGCACGCCGCAGCGCGTGCCAGGCAGTCCGGGCATCCTCCAGCGCGGCGGGATAGGGATGCTCGGGCGCGAGGCGATAGTCGGGCACCCACACCGGCAGGCCCGAGGCCCGCGCCAGGCGCGTCGTGATGGCGCGATGCGTCCAGCGGCTACCCAGGCAGAAGGCACCACCATGCAGATAGAGGATGGCGCCCCCCGGCTGGGCCGCCGGCGCGTCGGGCGTGACGGTGTCGATGCGCAGGCGTCCTAGGTCGGCGCGACCTTGCCGCACGCCGCCCACCCCGGGCATCAGCGTCGACAAGGCCGCGACGACGCCACGCTGTACCCCGGCCGGCACGGGCGGCCCGACCAGCGGGCGGAAGGCGCTACGCAGGACGCCGCGCAACGCACTCGCCGTCACCCGTTCCACCAGCGCGCGGGGTGCCAGGATCAGCCGCCCCGCCGCCGCCGTCCGGCTGAAGACATAAGCCTCCAGTCCGCTGCGCCGGGTGAGCCAGCGATAGGTCAGGGTGAATCCCGGCCAGTTGGTGGTGTTGCGGCCCTGTTCGTTGACATACCAGCTCTGGCAACCGCTCCAGACCGTCTGGGTCAGCCGCGCCTGCACATGCGCATCCTGCCGGGCGAAGGCGTCGGGTGCGACCTCGACACGGCTCGCGCCGCTCGCCTCCATCCGGTCGAGACAGCGCATGACATGGGCGATCTGCGATTCCAGCATGTAGACGATCGAATTGTGCCCCAAATTGGTGTTGGGGCCATAGAGCATGAAGAAATTGGGAAAGCCCGGAACCGTGATGCCCAGATAGGCCGAAGCCCCCGCATTCCACACGCGGTTCAGGTCCAGCCCGTCGCGCCCGGTGATCCGCATCGGGCTGAGAAACTCGGTCGCGGCGAAGCCCGTGCCGTAGATCAGCACGTCGAACTCGCGCGTCTGTCCATCCACCGTCTCGACCCCATGGGGGGTCAGGCGCCGGATGCCGTCCGTGACCAACGCGACATCGGGCCGCGACATGGTGCCGAGATAGTCGTTGGACAGCAACAGGCGCTTGCACCCGATCGGGTAATCGGGAGTCAGCTTCGCGCGGATCGCGGGATCGGGCACCTCGCGCCGGAGCAGCGTGCGGAACGGTCGCCCCGCGAACACGTCCATCAAGCCCTTGAAACGGGTGAAGGCCAGCGCGCGCGCCTCGTAGCGCAGATAGATGCCCAGCCGATGCCGCCGCATCGCCAGGCCGCTTCGGGCGAAGCGACGCCGCTCGCGCGCCGAGTAAGGGCGATCCGCCTTGGAAATGACATAGGCGGCGGAGCGCTGGAACACGGTGAGATGCGCCACCCGATCGGCGATGGCGGGCACGAACTGGATCGCCGAAGCGCCGGTGCCGATAACCCCGACGCGCTTGCCCTCCAGGGGAATGTCATGATCCCAATGGGCGGAATGGAAAGCGGGGATGGCCAGATCCTCGCTGCCCGGCAGGCGCGGCACGGCGGGTCGGCTCAACTGCCCCACCGCGCTGAACAACAGGCGCGCGCGCAGTTCCCCGCCATCGGCCAGCCGGACGACCCACAGGTCCGCCTCCTCGTCGAACGCCGCGCCGGCCACCTCGGTGCCGAAGCGGATATGCGGATACAGGCCGTCCTCCGCCGCGCAGCGTTCCAGATAGGCGTGGATCTCCGCCTGCGGCGCGAAGACGCGCGACCAGTTCGGATTGGGCGCGAAGGAGAAGGAATAGAGATGTGACGGCACGTCGCATGCCGCGCCCGGATAGACATTATCGCGCCAGACGCCACCGACCCCCGCCGCCTTTTCCAGCAGCACGAAATCGCGGATGCCGCGCGCCCTGAGCGCATGGGCGATGCCGATCCCGCCAAAGCCCGCACCGATAATGATCGCCTCATGACAGGCACGCGGCATCACCGCCGCACCCATATTCGCCGCGTTCCGATCGTTCGCCATAACATCCTCCACCGTGTCGCCCGCCCCACCGGGGCGGCTCCACCCGTCCTTCAGGCCACGTCCACCCGCAGGTCGGCCGCTCGCGCGGCCTCCGCACGGACCGTTTCGCGCAGATCCTTGCGCGACAATTTGCCGACCGCCGTGCGCGGCAGTGCGGCGCGGATCTCGATCGTCACCGGCATCTCGATCTTGTTGAGCCGTTCCGCCAGATGCGCGCGCAACCCCGCGACGCTCGCCTCCGCACCGGGACGCAGGGCGACAAAGGCATGCGGGCTTTCACCGCGATAAGCGTCCGGCAGCCCTAGCGCGATCGCCTCGGCCACGGCGGGATGCTCGTACAGCGCCTCCTCGATCATCCGCGGATAGACATTGTACCCGCTGCACAGGATCACATCCTTGATCCGATCGACCAGGAACAAATGCCCCTCGGCGTCCAGATATCCGACATCCCCGGTGCGCAGCAGGCCGTCCTGCAGCACCCGCGCGGTCTCCTCCGGCTGTTGCCAGTATCCGCGCATCACCTGCGGCCCGCGCACGCAGACCTCGCCAATCTCGCCGGGGCCGAGCGGGCCCCGCGCCTCGTCGGTGGCATGGATCTCGATCCGCGTTCCCGGCAACGCGATCCCCGCGCTATGGTCGCAGGGCGGTGCGTCGACGGGATTGCATGCGACCACCGGCGACGCTTCGGTCAGCCCATAGCCTTCAACCAGGCGCGTGCCGGTGCGCCGCTCGAACGCCTCGCGCACGTCGAAGGGCAGCGGCGCTCCGCCCGAGATACACGCCGCCATGGTCGAGAAATCGGGGAGTTGCTCCACCGCCACGCCGTTGACCGCCCCGTAAATGGTCGGCACCGCCGACAACAGGGTCGGCCGCGTCCGCGCGATCGTCCGCAACAGGCCATCGACATCGAAGCGCGGCAGCAGCACGATCTGGGCCGCCAGTCGGACCGACAGGAGCAGCACCGTGGTCAGCGCGAAGACATGGAACAGCGGCAACACCGCGACCGTGCGATGGTCGGCGTCCGGCTCCAGGTGCAGATGCAGCCGGATCTGCTCGCAATTGGCGAGCAGATTGCCATGGGTCAGCACCGCGCCCTTGGGCACGCCGGTCGTCCCGCCGGTATATTGCAGAACGGCGGGCATGTCGGCCGTGACCGGCACCGCCGGACAGGTCGAGGCCTCCGCGATCAGTGCGCCGAAATCCCGCCAGTCCGACGGCATCGCGCCGGCGGACGCGACGTCCAGCGGGCAGCCGATGATCGCCAGCCCCGGCCGTTGACGACGGACCTCGGCCATCGTCGCGACCTGCATGGACAGGTCCGAGACGAACAGCGTGTCGGTTCCCGAATCCCGGGCGATCTGCACGATCTCACGCGCGGTGTAGAGCGGATTGAACTGCACCACGATCGCGCTGAGGCGGAGCGCGGCAAAGAAGCCGATGACGTACCAGGGGGAATTGGGCAGGCACAGCCCCACGCGGCTCCCCGGTCCGACGCCCATGCGACGCAGCCCATCGCTCGCCTGCGCGACCAGATCACCCAGTTCGCGATACGTCCAGACGTGCCCGGCCAGATCGAGCGCAGCCCGATCCCCCGCCCGGCGGACCGCCGCGTCGAGCAGATCCGACAGGCCCGTACCCGGCAACAGACTATCGGAGTCGCCCGACGTCATCGCCCGCTCCGGAGCGGTTGATGCCGAATGCGCCCATCGCCTGCTTCTGTCGGGCATCCAGTGCCCCGGCTTGCGGACAAGCCCAACGACCACGCCATAGGCGTCGGGTCGAAAATCCGCCAGATGGCGTCCTTCATCGATCCTCTCCCATTCCTTGCATCGCTCGTGGCGATACCTTGCCCGCATTGTGGACCCTCTCGCGGCCCAAGGAATGTTGGAGCGGGACAACGACTTTATCGAATGGGCCAAATGGCCGGCATGATCGCAGCGGCGAACTGGACGCGCGACACGACGCCCGACGGGAGATTCAAAGACGCCCGCAGCACGCGAGCAGCCCCGCCGCGGCGCCAGGACGGGCCTATCGCGCCGCCCTGGCGCGATGCCACGTGAACAGGCCGGTCGTCCCCGCCAACACCTCAGGCGGCGACGTCCCCCACGGCCCCGATATCGTCGCGATCGACAGGCCCGCCATGCTCGCGACCCATGCCATGCGGGGCCGTCGGTCCGGCGCTCCGCGCGCCATGCGACCGAGATGCCAGCCTGACCAGCGGCCGCATCCGGCGTTCGGCGGTTCGCCAGTTCAGCACCATGAGCGCGGCGATGCCGCAAAGCACCGGCGGCAGCGTGAAGGCCAACTGGATCGCCCGGATCTCGGCATCCGGCACCGCGCCCTCCTTGCCCGCCGCGCCGATCGCCATCAGGGCCAGCCACGCCCCGGCTCCCATCGCCAGCCGCAAGGTGATGTTGCTGACCGAATAGCAGCTTGCGCCGTGCCGCAACCCACTCACGGCCGCATCGCGGGCGACCTTTGCGACCATCGCGCGCAACAACAGGTAGTCGACGCCGTAGAACAGGCTGCGCGCCATCAGGAACAGCGTCACCGGCACTACCGCCCCGGACGGCAGCAGAAGCGCGAGCGGGGCCAGCGCCACCTGCCAGCCATAAGCGAGCATCAACAGCTTTTCGGGCCCGACGCGCGCGGCGACCCTGCTCCAGATCGGCAGGGTCAACAACGGCATCGAACACCCTTCCACCGAATAGCCGTCATCGGCGGTCTGCTGCAACAACAGGCCCGACCAGCTTGCGATGTTTCCGGCGGCGATGTCGCCCTCGACCCCCAGCACCAGATCATTGGCGAATTGGTGGTTGAAACCGGCATGCAGGCCGCCCAGCATATTTCGCATGGTCTGGTCATAGCGGCTGCCATTCTCCAGATCAGCGGCAACCCCTGCGCTGGTGGTGATATTCCCCTTGGTCTTGCCCATGCCATAGCCGAAGTCCGCGCCGACATAGGGGCCGCTCCAGTCCACCGCATCCGCATTGCCGCGCCCGCCGAACCAGTTCCCCGGCCACAGGCCGTTGGTCCGGCCGAGCGTGCTGGTGATGCCGATACGGAATGTCCGCCCCGGCGCGGGGATGTAGCCGAGGCTCATCGCCTCGTTATAATAGCGGTCGGTAAGGTTATCGATGCTCCAGTTGAAGGCGACCGCGTCGTTCAGCTTGTAGCTGCCCGTCACATCCACCAGCGTGTAAGGATGCCATTCGATCGCGGAAATCAGGGGCAGGAAGCCGCTGGCGGGCTTTTCGGCGCCGATGGCCCGCTTCCCCATATAGGTCAGGCGCGCGCCCAGCATCGCCCGGTCCTTCAGGAAGGTCTGATTGACCGCAAGATTGGCGGACCAGCGGGGCGGGATATAGTTGGTCGCGAAATCGGATGCCAGCGAGCTGTTGACACAGGCGGCGCCCGCCGTGCGACAGAATATTATGCGATCATAATAGGTCGCTCCGGCGTCGAGGCTGAAGCCACCGACCTTGTAGCCGATATTGCCTTCCAGCCCACGGAACCGCGCCGCATCGATATTGAACATCTGCATCGAGCCGATAGACGGCATCCATCGGCGCGCGATATAGCCGTCGACATCATTGTCGAACCAGACCAGCTTCAGACCGAGGCTATCGTCATCCGACACGACGCTGGTCATGCTGTAATTGGCGCCGAATTCCCAATTGTCCGCCACTTCCTTGTGCAGATCGGGATTGGCGACATAGAAAAAGCCGGTGGTCGCCTCCATCAGCGAAGGCAGGCGGGCGGCATGTTTGTAGTTGGCGAAGATCTGCACCCCGTCGACGGGCATCAGGACCGCGCCCAGCGAATAATTGAACGCGTCTTCGCTGCGCTTCAATATATCGCCATGATAGACAGTGCCCGACTGCCGGTCGTCGAGCGTATAATGCTGATAGCGCATCCCGCCATCCAGACGCAGCCAGTCGGTTGCCAGCAACGCCATCTGCGTGAACAGGCTGACCTCCTTGCGCGTGCCCTCCCGGCCCGGCGGGGTGGAGGCATCCTTGATCCACCGATCGACCGGCCCTGCCTTTTCATGCAGATAGGACAGGCCGTAATCAGCCGAGAAATAACCGATCGGCGTGCCGAACCGGCTGCTGTTGCTGACGTCCGCGCCCCAACTGTCGACATAGCGGCGCACCAGATTGCTGTTGGCAAGCGACGGCGCGCTTTCCCGCATCTTGGAAAGCCAGCCATTGATCTTCAGGTCGATGGCGTCATCATCCGGGTTCCAGCGATAGCGCGCGGTGAAGCGATCGAGGCTGGTCTGGGACAGCACGTTATTCTGTGTGACCGCCGACGCCGTCCCGCCCATGGCACCCGGATAATTCTCGCCGAACGTGCTCCAATAGCCGCCATAGCCGAGTTCGAGGCTGTGATCGTCCGCCGGGCGGATCGACGCCTTCATCAGCACGGATTCAGTGTCGGTCGATGTGTTGAGCACCTGCTCACCACCCGCAAAGGCGGTCGATCCATATTTGTCGTAGAAGGCGACCGCGCGATCGCAGAGCTGCTTCAGGTCCGTCTCATTGGTCCCCGCCACGCAGAAGGGCGACGGCGTGCCGGTTTCCCTGGGCGCATATTGGCTGTTGCGGCCCGCGAAATAATTGCCGGTGCGCCGGAGAGAATAGCCCGCCAGCAGGTCGATCCGATCATCCTTGCGCGCGAAGACGAAGCTGGCCGCGCCGCCACGCGGGCTGAGGAAGCCGGGGCGGTCCCGCTCGCGCGTGGCCGCCATCGGATCGCCGTAAAGGGTGCGCGGGGCGATCAGGCTGCGGGTCATGTTGGACCCCGGCTCGGTGCTGTTGTTGGACACCGACGCCTTCACGCGGAGGGCCATGGTGTCGCCCTGGGGAACGATGTCGTCCGCGCCCAGCGTCTTCATCGAGACCGAACCGCCAATGCCGCCCGCGATCGCATTGCTGTTGGACGGCCCTTTCTCGATCGAGACATGGCTGATGAAGTCCGGGTCGACAAAGCTGCGATTGCTGGTGCCCTGATACCCGCGGTAGACGGTGGTGCCGTTGATCGCGCCATCGACCGTCACGGGCACACGGCCCTGCCCCTGCAGGCCACGGATGTTGACGTCCAGGCCGCCGCTCGTCCGCGCCTCGCCCGAAATGACGCCGGTCACACCGCGCAGCATGTCCGCCGGCGACTGCGCGGGATAGGCGTCCAGTGTCTCCTTGCTGATGACGCTGACCGAACCCGGCGTCGCATAGACCGTCTGCGCCGTGCCGTCCCAACCCGCGGCACGGCCATTATCGCCCGCCCGGCCGCCGCCGCCCGAAAAATCCTCCACCCGCAATGTGCCGAGTTGAACCGCGCCATTCCCGGCCTGCGGCACCGGTTCGAGCGTTACCCGATTGCCGCCGCTCACACGGAAGGTCAGCCCCGTGCCTGCCAGCATATGCGACAGCGCCTCGAGCGGAACGAAACGCCCCTGGACGGCCGCGCTGCGCCGCCCTGCGACCTTGTCCGCTTCATAGGCGATCTGGAGGCCCGCGCGCTGGGTCAGCGAGAGCAGCGCGGCATTGAGATCCTGCGCGGGAATGGTCACGTCGATCTGCTCTTGCGGCCCTTGTGCCGCGGCCGCCCGTGGCAACGCCGTGCCACTTACCGCCAGCGCCCATGCGCTGGCCGCCACCGCGAAAACAGCCCGCCTGCCGCGCGCCCGGCGACCATTGCCGATTACCCCCATCATGATCCCTTCCAAAAGCCTGTACCGGGCCTAATGCGCTAAACATTCTCATTAGCGTTTATCATAGACGTCCGGGGGTGCGGGATTCGGTAAAGCTTTTTTCTACTTTCTTGCGAAACGCCGGAAAGGCAGTGCGGCGTCAGGCTCAATAGAGGACGGTGAACAACGGGCCGCTCACCCGCCGCGCGCCCGTCTCGACCGCCAAGGCGGACAGGGCGCCATCGACATCGCTCGCCTCGAACACGCCGCTGACCCTTTGTCGCGCGAGCCGATCGCCGATGATGACAATGCGTCCCGCGCGGTAGCGATTGAGACCCTCCACGACCCGTGCCAGCGGCTCACGATCGAACACCAGCCGCCCATGCCTCCAGGCCAACGCCTGCTCCGCACTGACGTCCGCCGTTTCGCCCAGGTCGCCATCGCGATCGTAACGCACCCCCTGCCCCGGCGAGAGAATAATATGCCGGACGCGGCCCGCACGATCGGCGGCCGAAACGGCGACGTCATGCTCCATCACCGTCACGTCGACGCTATCGCGCGCGCGATCAACCTGAAAGCGGGTGCCCAGCGCCCGAGCGGTCCCGTTGGATGCCGCCACGATGAAGGGCCTTCCGCCAGCCTGCGCCCTGGGAACCGCGGTGAAATAGGCGACACCGGAGAGCAGCTCGATTCGACGCTCATCCCGGCCATAATGGACCGCGATGGCGCTCGACGGCCCCAGCGCCGCGCGGCTTCCATCGGGTAGCGTCACGCTCTCCATCTGCGCGACGCGGGTGTGATAATCGGCGCGCCAATAGGTCACGGGATCGCCCAGCCATGCACTGCCGACGCCGATCGCACAGACGATGCTGGCGGCCAGCGCCGCAAATGACGCAAAGCGGCGGCGACCAGCATCATTGGCCGGCCTGGCACGATCCGCCAAGACACTGTGCCGACCGAGCGAACCGGGCACCCTGCTCAATTCCCCCATATGCCGCCACGCCGCCTGTGCCTGCTTGAACGCGGCGGCATGATCGGGATGGGCGATCAACCACGCGTCGAAGGCCCGCCGATCCTGCGCGTCGAGCGGCCCCGCTCCAAGGCGCACGACCCATTGCGCCGCAGCAAGCTCGGGATCGTCGACAGGGCTCTTATCGTCCGCCACGCGGTCCGCTTCCGACGTCATCCATGACAGCCCCTATTCTCGACACCATTCGGGCAACCTCATCCCATTCTCTGCACAGGACGTTCGAGCAGCGCCAATTCGGTAATTGTCGCGGTTAAAATATTTATAGCGGCCTGGCGTGCCGCATCACGTGATGAACGGCGCGGGCAAGATGCTTTTGCACGGAGGAGTCGGAGATGCCCAATCGCTTCGCCGCCTGAGCATAGGTCAATCCATCGATCCGAACCGCAACGAACACCTGTTGCGTCCGCTCGGGCAATTCTTCCAGAGTGTGACGCAGTTGATCCAATGCGTCGCGGGCGGCGGCGACGTCATCCTGTCGTGGGCTATCATCGGCGATCGCTGCCAGTTGTTCGCCATCAAGTGCATCGGTGCGCCGCCGCGCTTCCTGCCGGTGGTGATCGACAGCAAGATTATGCGCGGTACGATAGAGCCAGGCCCGGCCATTGACGATCATATTCCCGGCCCCGCCTTCGACCATGCGCAGGAACGTCTCCTGCGCCAGATCGTCGGCCATGGCGGGATTGCCAAGCCTGCTGTTCAAATACGCCCTGATACCGCGCCAATGGACGGCATAGAGGCGTGACAACGCCTTATCCGCCATGGCCCGCCACCTCAGTCTACCAAGATATGCAACGCCGATAGCGCGATTGAGAAGTAGTCGCAACAAACAGTTGCCCCGGCGTTCCTCCCCCGCCCTCACTGGCCCATGATCTGGTCGGAGAGACAGCCTCTGCCCCAAGCCAATACACTGAAAACGGGGTATCCCGTCGAGCGCGAGACGCTTCATGGGCGCATCGTGCACGGCATACCGATGCAGTCGGAAAACCGAATAGCTGTTTCCCCATCATTCGGTTTTCCGAACAACACATCGGATGATGCCGGGAAATTATTTTATCTGTCAATTACATAGCCTAAACCGAAAGACGGCATGATCCTTGCTTATCGAGAGACAAGGCATCATCGAACATGATTTGCATGAACGTGACAACGGGCCTGAATGCCATTCTAAGGGCCCGCCACAACGAGTAATGAAGAGATGAAGGCGGCAATATCGGATCATAGGGCGAGCGGCATGTCCGACCTGCGCACAATACCTTGCCGATATAAAACGCGGTGCAGGATGAAATGCCGTCACGCCGGTGACAGGATGCTCGACCCCGACATCTTCACCGAAATGGACTGCGTACGGCGGCAGCGGCGGCGCGGCTTTCTCACCTTTATGGTCCTTACCCTGTTTTTCACGGCGAGCGGGTTCTTCGCCACCTATTTCTGGGCGCAGCGGCACGGCCTTGCCGAGCTGACCCGGCAGGGGGGAAGTCAACTCGACGGCGCCATCAGCCGCCTGGAACGGGAAATCGACAAGCACGGCACCCTGCCACTCACCATCGCCATGGACCATGATGTCATCGCATTCATGCAGTCGCGAGACCGAAGGAGCCGGATCAATGCGATGGACCGCTATCTGTCCCGTCTCAACGATGTCGCCAGGACGCGCCAGGTCTTCCTGATCGACCTGGCGGGAAAGGTCATCGCATCCAGCAACTGGGGGGATGAAACCAGCTATGTCGGCCGTAGCATCTCCTATCGCCCCTATTTTCAGCGTGCCAGACCCGATGTCGTGAACGGCTATTATGCGATCGGTACGACGGACAAGATTGCGGGATACTATCTCGCCACCGCGGTCGAGGTCGACGGCAAGCGCGTCGGCGTCGCGGCGATCAAGCTGGATCTGGGACAGCTCGAAAAGGACTGGTTCACCGGCGTGGACCAGCTCATGCTGATGACGGATGCGAACCGCATCGTCGTTCTTTCATCAAATGACGGATGGAGATATCACAGCCTCGGTCCACTGCCGCCCCAGAAGATCGAAGAGCTCAACGAAACGCAGCAATATAACCGCCACGTCATGGGCGCGCTTTCCTGGACGCCTTCGCAGGCCACTGGCGACGGTGGCATGATCGTGACCGCCGGTCTGGGGAACGAAACGCGCGCCTATCTCGCCTATGCGCGGTTCGTCCCGGTCGTCGGCATGAAGCTGACGGTTCTCTCCGATTATTCGGCCGTCAAGGCGCGCGCCGCCGAACGGGCGACGATCGCCGCAATCCTGATCCTGGTAGCGATGCTGATCTTGCGGATCATCAATCAGCGTCACCTTGCCGTCCAGGAGCGGCTGATGACCCGCGAGGCGTTGCAGGACGCTTATAATAATCTGATTCAGCAATTTGATGAGCGAAACCAGCAATTGCGCGCGACCAACGAGGAACTGCGCCATGAAGTGGCCGAGCGAATCCAGGCGGCAAGGCAATTGCAGAATTTCCAGGACGAACTGATCCGTACCGAAAATCTGGCGGTGATCGGCCAGCTTTCCGCCGGTCTCGTCCATGAAATCAACCAGCCGCTCGCCGCGCTGTCGACGCTTTCGGAAAACGCCGTCCGGTTTCTCGAACTGAACGACACCGGTACCGTTCGCCACAATCTCGAACGCATCTGCGGTCTCGTGCGCCGCATGGGCATATTGACGGGGCAGTTGCGATCCTTCGCCCGGCGCACCGACGGCGAGACCGGCCCGGTCGATCTCGAGCTTTGCGTCGAAAGCGCCGTGGCCCTGCTCGGTCACAGGATCAGCAAGGGCCATATCCGGATCGATATCAACAAGCCGGCGCGCCCTGTCGGGGCGCATGGCGATGCGGTGCGTCTGGAACAGGTGCTGGTCAACCTCATCAGCAATGCGATGGACGCCGTTCATGGCAATGGCGAACCCAGGCTTTGGATCACCCTGACCACGCAGGGCGACAGCGTGATTGTCGAGGTTGCCGACAATGGTCACGGCCTGAGCGGCGCGGTCGCGGAAAAACTGTTCGAACCCTTCTTCACCACCAAGAAGACCAGCGGCCTCGGTCTCGGCCTCGCCATCTCGCAAGACATCGTGCGGCGTTTCGGCGGGGATCTGACCGCAAGAAACGGCGAAGGCGGCGGCGCGGTCTTCCGCATGGTCCTGCGCGCCGCCCCCCTCATGGAGAACGCCAATGCCTGACGCCGATGTGATCGTCATCGAGGACGACGAGGATGTTCGGCTTGGCTGCCTTCAGGCGCTGGCCCTTGAAGGGATAAAGGCGACCGGATTCGAGACTGTCGAGGACGCCCGCAAGGCCTTGCCGAAGAACTATCCCGGAGTCGTCGTTTCCGATATCCGCCTGCCCGGGCTGGACGGCATGAGTTTCCTCGCCGAACTGGCCGCAAGCGACCCCGACCTGCCCGTCATCATGATTACGGGCCATGGCGACGTGGCGACCGCCGTGCAAGCCATGCGCGACGGGGCCTACGACTTCATCCAGAAACCCTTCGCCTCCCAACAATTCGTCGGCGTGGTGCAGCGGGCGCTGGAGAAGCAACGCCTTGCCACGGAGGTGAAGCGGTTGCGGCGGCAGCTCACGACCAAGGGCGACCTCGAAAACCGGATCGTCGGGCGATCACCCGCGGTGATGGAACTGCGCGAACTCGTCCAGAGCGTGTCATCGGTTCCCGCCGATGTGATGATCCTCGGAGAAACCGGCACGGGTAAGGAATTGATCGCCAGATGCCTGCATGATCTATCGGGGCGCACCGGTCCGTTTGTCGCACTCAATTGCGGTGGCCTGCCGGAAACATTGTTCGAGAGCGAGATCTTCGGCCACGAAGCGGGGGCCTTTTCCGGTGCCACCAGACAGCGCATCGGCAAGATCGAACATGCCAATGGCGGCACGCTCTTCCTCGACGAGATCGAGAGCATGCCGATGGCGATGCAGGTGAAGTTCCTGCGCGTGCTCCAGGAGCGCGTGGTGGAACGCCTCGGCTCCAACACGCTGATTCCTGTCGACTTCAGGGTGATCGCGGCCACCAAGGCCGATCTGCTGGAACTGTCCGATGAAGGGAAATTCCGCAGCGACCTGCACTTCCGCTTGAACGTCATCACCATCGAACTACCGCCCATGCGCAATCGCAGGGAGGACATTCCCCTTCTCTTCGACTATTTCGTCACTCAGGCGGCTTCACGGCTCGATCGCGAGCCTCCACCCGTGCGCGAGTCGGTGATCCGCGAATTGCTGGCGCACAATTGGCCGGGAAACGTGCGGGAACTCCGCAACCAGGCCGAACGCTATGCTCTGGGCCTGAAGACGGCGCCAGGCCATGACGCCGCTGGTGGCAGCATCTCCTTGTCCTCTGCGGTGGAGAATTTCGAACGCGGCCTCATCGTCGAGGAACTGAAACGCAACGACGGCAACATTTCCAAAACGGCGGACGCGATGGCGATCGCCAAGACGACCTTGTTCGACAAGATCCGCAAATACGACATTCGCGTTCGCGAAACCTGACGGATCCCTCCCCTCCGCCAAGCGTATCCTGGCGAGAACACCGCGAGCCTGTGCGGCAGTCCCGCTTGCCCGGGCACGACGGCCCGGGGCCGCGCAATGGCAATCGCGGCAATCACCGAAATACCGATCCGCCATCGGGCGTTGCCGAGCGCATAGACAGGCTACCCCGTCACATAGCCAGGTCATGGCTGCGTCGATCATCGCGGAACGCTCGGATCATATCGGCTCCGCCCCGATCATCGGTCCAAGCCATGAAATAGGAATTCGGGCGCCAAGGGAATCCTCGCCCCGATTCCGCCTCCCACCGACGTGCGCCAGTTGTACTTCGCGCGGCCATCCTTGGTGTTGCGTCACGCCTGTTCGGTCAACCGGACGGCCGTGACGCCGATCTTCGGGAATCCGTATAATCCTCTCGCCCGATCGTCGCGATCCATGTTTTTAATATACAAAATCAACTACTTATCATAACAAACCGACCTTGGCACGATCATTGCTTTTCCATGGGAACGAGCCGGATGGCTTGGAATTTTCCAGCTCAAAAAAGAGCCCCAAGAAGGAAGATGGCAATGGCAAGCAGCAACGTTAACAAGCCCAGCAAGGCTTCGCAAAGCACCCTTTCCGGGGTGCCTCTTCTGCACGATCCGATCTGCAACAAGGGTACGGCCTATACGCGCGACGAGCGCCGCCAGCTTGGTCTGGAAGGACTTTTGCCGCATGCCGTCGAAACGCTCGACCGTCAGGTCGAACGCGTTCTCGATCACCTTGATCGCGTCAAGGATGACCTCGATCAGTACAGCTATCTGATGGACCTCGAAGCCCGCAACGAAACGGTCTTCTTCAAGGCGATCATGTCCGATCCGAAGCGCTTCATTCCGATCCTTTACGATCCGACTGTCGCCGACGCCTGCGAGGCTTTCGGCAACCTCTACCGCCGCCCGCGGGGCATGTACATTTCGCGCCACATGAAAGGCCGGATGGCCGAAGTGCTGCGCAACTGGCCGGAAAAGGATGTCCGTTTCGTTTGCGTGTCCACCGGCGGCCGCATTCTGGGGCTGGGCGACATAGGCGCCAACGGCATGGGGATTCCGATCGGAAAGCTGCAACTCTACACCGCCTGCGCCGCGGTTCCGCCGCAGGTCCTGTTGCCGGTTCTTTTCGACATCGGAACCACGAACGAGCATCTTCGGGCCGATCCCTTCTATCTCGGCACGCGTGAAGCCCCGGTCACCGAAACCGAACTCGACGAACTGACGGAGGAATTCGTTCAGGCCGTCAATCAAGTCTTCCCCGGATGCTGCATCCATTTCGAAGACTGGAAGGGTACCGACGCCATCCGGATGCTTGAACGGTACAAGGACACCATCCTTTGCTACAATGACGACATTCAGGGTACCGCGGCGGTAGCGCTCGCCGGAATCGATGCTGGCCTGAAGCAGACAGGCGGCAAGCTGGCTGACCAGCGCATTCTCTTCCTCGGCGCAGGCTCCGCGGGTCTGGGCATCGCCAAGCTGATCGCTGCCGAGCTTCAGACGCTGGGTCTTTCGGCCGAAGACGCCCGCAAGCGCGTCCGCCTGTTCGACGTCAACGGCCTGCTCGAATCCTCACGCACCGATTTGACGGAAGCCCAGAAGCCTTGGGCGCAGGATGAAACACCCTCGAAGGACTTCGTCGACGTCATCGAGCACTTCAAGCCGACCATCCTGATCGGCGTGTCCACCAAAGCACGGGCTTTCACGAAGGAAGTCATTGAGGCCGTCAGCCGCCTGAACGAGCATCCGATCATCTTCGCGCTGTCCAACCCCACTCACAAGGCGGAATGCACGGCAGAGGAAGCCTATAGCTGGTCCGGAGGCAAGGCCCTGTTCGCCGCCGGCGTCCAGTTCGATGAAGTCACCTATGACGGTAAAACCTACCGCCCGGGCCAGGCCAACAACTTCTACATCTATCCGGCGATCGGCCTGGCGACATATGCGGCGCGTCCGACGCGCCTGAACGATGAATGCTTCATCGTTGCCGCCCATGCCACGGCGGATCAGGTCGGTCCTTCCCTGCAGGCCAAGGGAATGCTCTTCCCGAGCCAGGACCATATTCTGGAAACGGAGATCACCACCGCCACTCGCATCGTCGAATATATGTTCGACGCGGGTCTCGCGACGGTCGAGCGACCCGCCGAGATCCGCTCCTGGATCGAGGGCCTGCTCTACAACCCGGCCTATTGACACCAACGACCCGCGCACTCCGGCCGTCATGGTTTCGCCATGACGGCCGGACAACCGGAGAGAGTCCGTCATGCACTATTTTGTCGATACGCTCCAGAAATACCCGGAAATCGCCCTCTTCCTGACCATTGGCATCGGTTTCTGGATCGGCAACCTGAAAATGGGCAAGTTCAACCTCGGCGTCGTGACCAGCACGTTGCTCGCCGGGCTGCTCGTCGGACAGGTCGGCGTCAAGCTGCCCGGCGTTCTCCAATCCACCTTTTTCGCCATGTTCCTGTTTTCCGTGGGCTATTCGGTCGGGCCGCAGTTCATCCGTGCCTTGAAGAGCGACGGCCTGGCGCAAGTGATCTTCTCGATCATCATATGTCTGAGTGGCGCGGCAACGGCCATCCTGCTCGGCAAGGCGCTCGGATATAACGGAGCCCTGACCGCCGGTCTGCTTTCGGGCGGCTACACCAACTCGACCGTGTTGGGCGTGGCGACCGATCTCATGAACCAGTCGGGTCTGCCACCAGCGGAACTGGCAGCCGCGCTGGCCCTGATGCCCGTCGCCTATGCCGTCACCTATCCATTCGGGACCATCGGCTCGGCCTACATGCTCGCCGCCATCGCCCCGAAAATTCTCGGCTTCGACCTTGTCAAGGTCTGCCAGGAATATGAGGCGGCCCATGGCGGCAAGAAGGTCGGCACCACCGCCTATCGCGAATATTCGGCGCGCGCTGTCCGCCTCACGAGCGAAGCGCTCATCGGCAAGTCCGTCGCGGAAGTGGAGGAGTTGTTCCGCCACGAAATTTTCATCCGCCGCATGCGCACCGTAGAGGGCGGTTCGATCATCGATTGCCAGCGCGATACCATTCTGACCGAAAACGCCATCCTCGCCGTCTCCGGCGGCCTCTCCGCCCTGCTTGCCTATACCCGCGAGTTCGGACCGGAACTGAAGGATGTGCCGCTACTGGACTTTTCCACGGAACTGCTGGATCTGGTCGTCACCAACAAGGCCTATGCCGGCAGGACGCTGGGTGAACTGATCCACACCCTGTTCGGCGAACCCGGACGCGGGGTATTTCTCACCAAGTTTACCCGCTCCGATGTCGCAATGCCAATGAACCTCGAAACCCGCATCCAGCGCGGCGATGTGCTGACCATTCTCGGCGCCAAGGCGGATGTCGCCACGATCGCCAAGGAACTGGGTTACGCCGATCGTCCGGTTGAAGGTTCGGACATGGCATTCATGGCCTTCGGCATCGTCGCCGGCTCGCTGATCGGCGCCTTCACCATCCATATCGGCGGCATTCCGCTGTCGCTCGGGACCGCCGTCGGCGCGATTGTCGCTGGTATCATCTGCGGTTACTTGCGCTCGACCATGCGTACCTTCGGGCACATTCCCGGCCCGGCCATCTGGGTGTTCAACAATGTCGGCCTCAACGGCTTCATCGCCTGCATCGGCCTCAACGCGGCGCTCGGCTTCGTCGGCGGCATCCAGCATTACGGCGTCACCCTGTTTCTGGCCGGTACGCTCATCACCCTGGTGCCGATCATCGTCGGCCTGATCCTCGGGCATTTCGTGTTCAAGTTCCACCCCGGCATCATGCTCGGCGCAGTAGCGGGATCCCGTTCGACCACGGCCGCACTGGGCGCGCTTCAGGAGGCGGCCAAGAGCAATGTTCCCGTCGTCGGCTACGCCACCGGCTATGCCACCTCGCGCCTGGTCATGGCGCTGCTGACGATCCCTGTCGTCAAATTCTTCTGACCTCTCCTGGAAACGTCGCCTCCGGTCAGAGGCGGCGTTTCCGCTTTGTAGGAAGCGCAGACGGTTCCCCACGAAACTCCGCCCGTGTTCCAGCCGGTCGTCGAGGTCGTCCGCCTGGGCGATTCTACCCGGGGCCGCCGAAATGATCCCGACGACGACGCCCCTGTATCCGAGCTTCCCGAGCGCCGATGTCACGACAAGCGCGCCACCTTGCGTGACCATATTGCCTTCGAGGTTGGAGAATCTCCCTATTAAGCCCCGGACCTCGCCGGGGCCGCAAGCGGCGACACCGCCATTACGGGCCTTCGCTTCCGTTATACTTCATCTTCCACCCGGAATCACCGGAGGCGACGACGCACCGACGATCAGCCCGAACCACCCCGTGAGAGCGGTTCCGTTTTCGCAGCCTCGAACTCGTCGAAGCATCGAAAAGAGAACCGACCCCAGCGGGTTCCTGACCAACGAGCATGCCGGGGTGATGCCCGAGAGCATCATCCTCCAGAATGCAAGGCTCTCGTGGGCGGTGCAGCGAGAGGACCACCTGTCTATGCTCTGGCGTCTGTCGGGCTTCGGTCGAGCGAATTTGGCGTAGGACTTTCGGCCTCAACGCACCATGCTGTGCAACCTCGGCGCTTGATCTCCGGGGTATGTTGTGGACGGAACGATGAATGAGGCGTCGATTGATTTCAGATCGGCCAAACCGAGCTGTGCCATCGCAACATCAATCTCTTGTCGGAAGATGTCGATGACCCGGGAAACACCTTCTTCCCCGGCGACGGCAAGACCCCAGATATAGGCTCGGCCGATAAGCACGGCGGACGCTCCCAGCGCCATTGCCTTCAGCACATCGGTTCCGCGCCTCACGCCGCCATCGTAATAGACCTCCGCCCGGCTACCAACCCGCTCGACAACCGGGGCAAGGCAATCCAGGCTCGCCGGCACTTGATCGATCTGCCGGCCGCCATGATTCGAGACAACCACTGCAGCAGCGCCCCGCGCCACCGCCAAGTCTGCATCATCAGGCGACAATATACCCTTGAGGATGATCGGCAGGGACGTACAACTAGCTAGCCATTCGAGATCTGCCCAAGTCAATGCGAAGCGTTTGATGCTTCCGTCGGGCCGGCGAGCGGTGCTATCCAATTCCAATCCATTGAGATTACCCATGCCCACATTGGCGGGCATCGAAAACAAACGGCGAAGCATGCGCTCCCTGCGTCCTGGATGAAAGGCGTCGACGGTGACGACGAGCGCCTTATAGCCGGCATGCTCGGCACGTTTGATGATCTCGGCCATGTGGCCTCGGTCACCGTAGCAGTAAAGCTGGAACCATAGTGGTCCATCAGCGCGGGCTGTATCTTCCAGTGAATAATGCGAATCCATGCTGCAGATGGCCAGGACGTGGCTCCGAGCGGCCGCGTTGACGGCCGCAAGCTCCGCATCGACATGAGCCAAGCGCAGGGGACTGGTAGGGGCAAGGACGACCGGTAATGCGACCTCCTGACCCAGCAGCGAAACCACCGGACTTCTTTTCGAAATGTCCCGCAATATTCGAGGCATCAATCGCCATCGACTGAACGCGAGGGCGTTGTCTCTGATGGTGATCTCGTCCTCCGAGCCTCCCGCGATGTAGTTCCATGCATCCTCGGAGAGGATATCGCGAGCCGCATCCTTGAAGTCGTCGATGTTGATCGCGTTCATGTGATCGCCCCTTGTCTGACAGTCGTAGGATGCGGGTTGGGCGCAGATGTCGGCCTCTGCCAGCGTTTCCGCGCCGGTCACAGGAACACGCGATCATTGATAAGGCTATTCCAGCCCGACAACGCATCGGCATTCATCAAGTAGAGGCGAATATAATAGCGATCTTGCTCGTCAAATCTGGGCCGGAATGATCGGCGTCTGTGCATGACGCGGGTGTTGGCGTAGAGAAGCAGGGCACCTTTCTCTCCCGCGATCTCCAGACCGCTCCGGCTCGCACGCAGGATCTCTTTGAAGCGCTCGTAGGCCGACTGTGCTTCCGGCGTGAGGCCGATCACATTGCTTGCATGGAAACGGCCATGGAGCCGACCTGATCGGTCCCGGGCCAGAAGCGGAACGCCCTCGACGTCGAGCCCCCCGCCGTGACTCGCCGGTCGGCAAATGCCGAACTCAGGACGGTGGAGAATGTCGACGAGGACGCTCCCATGTCGTCGACCGATCTCGGCGACGATATCGTCCAATGCGGCGACATCCATGGGAACATCGTCTTCCGCATGAACGCAGACGAAAGCCTGATAATCGTTCATCGGACCGCGTATCTGCTCTTTCGGCTCCGAAAGACCGGGGATGAAGCGGTTGGCATTGTCTTGATGCCATCCGAGGTCGTCTGCGAATCCCTGGGAGCTTGCTTGCGCTGCCAGGCGTCGTACCGGCGCGACCGCACGCAATAATCGCCCATTGTTCTCCGAGGCATAGGCAAAACCTCGGAGGCTCAGGGACCCCGCCAAGCTGCCAACCAGATTGAAGATATAGGATCGCACGTCCGCCTCTGTCACGGCCCCGTCGCTCGGGGTCTTTGGTGAATCCTCATCTATGGGCAGACCGCGCACCTCGATGACGGTCGCGTCGGCCGTTTTTGCGAACATGAGACCCGAGGTCATCTCGGGAACAGCGTCAAGGAACGCCATTCGCGCGTCATATTCATAACCTTCTGGATCGTCCTCGTATGACCCCCACCTGCGGCGTTCAGACGCGATCGAGGCGACCTTTTTCGCCGCAGATGGATTGATCGTGACCACGGCATGCCGGGCGCATCCGCCGGGGGTGGGACGGATCGAAACGATGGCGGATCCCCCCTCTGATCCAGTGAAGATTTCGCAAATGGCCCCGAAGTCAGTGATCCGTGAAGTTTCAGAGTACAGGCCGAACATTTCTTGGAAAGACATTTTCGCCTCCAATAGTTGGTTTCTGTTACTGATGGACAACGCAGATTCTTATCTGCATCATGGTAAAGTAGTTATAATTATCGAAACCACTACCGACCTAATTCAATATGGTCGAGACACTGCGCGCGAGGAACCCTCCCACAGGATTAGTGGGAGCGAAAAGCAATCGTATCGCCATGAGACACGATATTGTAACCAGCAGAGGACGAATGAGCCTCACACCGATACGTATGGCCAGAATTGAGCCGATTTGCGCTCCGGTGAACGCACCGATCGCCATGACGAAACCCACGGCCCAATAGATTGAGCCCGCGGATGCGAAGAGGAGAAGCCCTCCAAGGTTGCTCGCTGCGTTGGCCATTTTTGTATGTGCGGTGGCGCGAACTACACCAAAGCCGAGCAAGCTGACGAATGCCGCCATGTAGAACGAACCGCCGCCAGGCCCGAAGATTCCATCGTAGAAGCCGATCAGGGGCGCGACCGTCAGGGCGAACATGCCGATCGAAATGCGCGCCTTCGCGTCTGCATTGGTCATCTTGGGCGCAAGCGCGAAATAGAGCGCGATGCCGATCAATATGAATGGCACAACGCCGCTGACAAAGGGTTTCGGAAGCAGATTCACGGAAAGTGCTCCGAGGATGCCGGCGATGAAGGCACTTCCACCGATCGGAAGCGCGATTCTCCAGTCGATCAAACCTTTGCGCGCGAAGGCGAGAGTCGCTGATACTGTGCCCGCGGATCCCTGAAGCTTGTTGGTCGCGATCGCGGCGACCGGATTCAGGCCGGCAAGCATCAGCGCGGGAACGGTCAGCAAGCCGCCGCCGCCCGCGATCGCGTCGCAACAACCCGCCACGACGGACACCAGAAACAGGCCGCCAATGGACAGAAGGTCGAGTTCGCTCATGGACGCCTCCCCGAATGAAGCGCGCTCAGGCGACGAGCGCGGATGCCCGGCGGGCGAGATGACCGTCCGCAGCCGCCAGAAGAATGGAGAGGGAAAGACCTTCGGCCGCCGTCCGCAGCGCCTCGACCGTCCCGCCGGACGGACCGATGCGCAGGTTCTGATCGGCAGGGTCGTCGCCATATGGGAAAGTCGCCCCGGCGGGCGTAAGGCGGATTCCAGCGTCCAGGGCCAATGATGCGACCCGCCGCGCCCCACCACCGTGAAGGTCGATGTTGATGAAGTAACCGCCGCGGGGATTTGTCCAGCGCGCGACGTCCTTTCCGCCAAGATGCTCATCCAAGGTCGAGAGGACCGCGTCGAACTTCGGCTTCAATAGCGCACGGTGGCGGCTCATATGTGCATTTATGCCGTCAAGGTCACCGAGAAATCGGACGTGCCGGAGTTGGTTGATCTTGTTCGGACCGATTGTTCGGCGATTCACATGGTGGCAAAACCATGAAAGATTAGCTTCAGACGATGCAAAGAAGGCGACGCCCGCGCCAGGCAGGGTAATTTTGGACGTAGATGCAAATACGAAAGGACGATCTGCATGCCCTGCCTGCATGCAGGCTTCTATAAGGCTTGCGACACGCTCCTGTTCGGTTTCGTTGAGATCGTGAACCGCGTAGGCATTATCCCAGAACACTCTGAAATCAGGCGCCCCGGTTTGCATCGCCGCAATCCTTCTTACGACCTCTTCCGAGTAGGTAACGCCGGTCGGATTGGAATATTGGGGGACGCTCCACATCCCACGCACCGTCGGATCGGCCGCAAGCTCTTCCACGACGTCCATATCGGGGCCATCCGCTTGCATCGGGACGGGGATCATGCGGATCCCAAGCGTCTCGCAAATGCGGAAATGCCGATCGTATCCGGGGGCCGGACAGAGAAATGCGGTCTGCTGCTCGGCCTTATGCCACGCTCCCGAGCCTCCCGGCACTCCATGCAGATACGCAAATGTCAGCGCATCGTGCATGAGGGCAAGGCTCGAGTTTCCTGATGCCATGACCTGGTCGGGCGTGGCACCGAGCAGGGGAGCGAAAAGATGGCGCGCTTCGGATATCCCCAGCACGCCTCCATTATAGCCGCGGCAATCGATGCCGTCAGAGGTGAGATAGTCGCCGTCCGACGCCGCGTTGAGGAGTTCTCGCGACAAGTCCAACTGCTCAGGGGCAGGATTGCCGCGGCTGAGATCGAGGCATACGCCCCGAGCCACGAACGCCTTGTAACGATCATCGGCTTCGCGCCTGAATGCGCGAAGGGCTTCGTTGGACAGCTTCTCCATGTATCACCTTCATGTGCAATCTGTTGCTATCGGTGATTCTATCGCATACAGTTACATTGTATTATTGCATACAATAAGTATCCGCATGCGATATGTACGTGATGAAGGTCGCGTACGCAAGCAGGAGTTGTTATGATGAGCGCAGACTGGCTTCCCAACTGGGTTCGGCCGAGTTCGCGAGGAATATCGCGCGGCCTCGTCGAGGCGCTGGCTGATGACATTGCAAATGGTCGCCTGAAAAAGGGCGAGCCTCTTCCTTCACAGCGCTCCCTAGCCGACCAGCTTGGAATAAATTTTACAACAGTTACAAGAGCTTATGAAGAAGCTCGCCAACGCGGCCTGGTCGAGGCGAGGGGCGGTCTCGGCACATTTGTCGCTCGGGGAACAACCACGACTACGCCCGGCCTGATCGATCTTTCTGGGAACTCGCCACCACTTACGGCGTCGACTGGGCGACTGGCCGATCATCTGAGCAAGCTGGGCAGAAGCCGTGGCGTCGCCGACCTTACCCGCAGAGCGGGTATCCAGGATGGGCGTGACTCGGAGGCGGCCGCAGAGTGGTTGAACGAGGTGCGATTCGGCTCTGCCGCCATCGATGCAAGCCGGGTCGCTCTGGCAGGTGGCGTGCGGGCCGCGTTGACCGCCCTGCTGATGACGACGGTGGGCACCGATGGCATATTGCTTACCGAGGCGCTGACATGGCCTGCGGCGAAGAACTTGGCGGGATTCCTGGGGATCAGGCTTGAGCCGGTCGCCCTCGACGGCGAGGGAATAATCCCGGCAGCCTTTGATGAGGCATGCGCGCGGCACCGGCCCAAGGCGCTGTACTGCACCCCATCCGGCCAGAACCCTACGACGGCGACCATGTCCATTGCTCGTCGGGAACAAATCGCCGCGATCGCTGCGAAACACACCGTCACGATTATCGAAGACGATGTGTACGGATTTCTCGGTGGCGCGGCGTCACCTCCGCCCATTGCAGCTCTTTACCCGGAAGGAGTGATTTATCTTGGCGGTCTGGCCAAGAGCATGATGTCCGGAATGCGCGTTGCCTATGTGGTGCACGGCACGGCAAGGATGACCCATCTGTTTGCCGCTCGATTGACAGTCAGCGGAGGCGTCGCCCCGCCCCTGGAACTGGCTCTCGCTACCGAATTAATAGAGGGCGGTCTTGCGAGGATATTCATACAGGAAATCCGAGATGAAATGAGCCTGCGGCGCGAAAAGGCGATCACTATTCTTGGTCGAGATCGCCTGACGACCTCTGGCGAAGCACTGCATGCATGGCTTGCCCTGCCGGAAAACTGGAATAGAGCTGAATTTCTGACCCGTTTGCAACGCGAGAATATCTCGTCCATACCGAGCGATGCTTTTGCTGTCTCACCACAATTTGCAAGTAATTGCGTCCGAATCTCTTTAGGTGGCGTGATTGACCGTGACGTCCTCGGCCAGGCGCTACAAGGAATTTCCAAGATTCTGGACTATGATCCCGAAATCGATGGGTCGTTCATCGGATGATGAACCGGCTCCCTACTGCAGGCAGCGATCAACAGTCGGTTGATCGCTGCGTTTCCGCCTGAGAGCCCGACTGGTTCATCGTCAATCCTATCGACCAAATGCCGGGACTGAACACCTAGCCCATCAGCAACACACCTCCAGGCAGGTGCCGCGAACGCAACCCAAGGGCCTGTTGTATCTGCTCAACGGCGCTATCGATCCGGTCGGTATGGAAAACGCCGTTCACTGACCGTCGCCCCAATGCCGCGTCGGTAAGAATGATCCGGCCGGCGCGATAGAGGTTGATCTGCTCGATCACCTCTCCGAGCGGCACTCCTTCGAAGATGAGCAACCCCCGTCGCCAGGCCGCTGCCTTGGCTGGATCGATGCGCGTTCGCGTGGTGCGGTTATCGGTATCGAAGGCCAGCTGCTCTCCGGCATGGATATCATCCCTGTGCCCATCGCGCCGACATTGCACTCTGCCTCTCGCACAGGTGATCCGAAGCACCCCACCAAGCGCCTGAACGTTCAATATCGCCGCATCGGCAATGATCTGTCGGCTGCCAGCTTCGACGGAGAACGGCTGGCGGGCCGAAGATGCGTCCACAAAGGCTTCGCCGCTGATGAGCGCAATACCCCGTCCGCTGTCGACCAATGAAACGCTGGTCCGGGAGTTTAGCTCGATGTCGACTCCAGCCATCGGGCTGAAGGCATAACGTTCGCCCGCGCCGGTGCGATGATCGGCCATCAACTCCGCCAGCGAAGGCCATAGCGAGAGCGGAGGCTGCATGATGCCGAACGCCGCCACCGCCGCACCAAGCACGGACCCGCCCGCCAGAACCGCGCGACGGTCGATGACCGGCGCGGGCGTCGTCGCGACCGCGCGGGTAAGCGTGTGGATACTCGCCACCTTGCGAAAGGCGTCATCATGGTCCGGACTCTGCGCCCGCCAGCGGACAAGTTCCGCCGCATCGGATTCCGTCACGTCACCGGAGGCAAGGCGCACGAGCCATTCGGCTGCCTCGAAAAGCAATCGGTCGTCATTGTCTTGGACGGGCTCATTCTGCGTCATTGCAGAGTTGGTTTCCTGCTGTGATGGCAGGTGTCGTTCCTCATGCACAATTCTCCTATTTCCTAGACAGGCGGAACGCACCGCGAGCGAAGAGATTCTTTCGTTCCATGCGTTGCGCACAGTGCAATACGGCATCACGCAACTCGATCTGGATGGTGCGGATGGTGACGCCATAGCGTTCTGCGAGTTCCGCAGTGGTGGCTTCGCCGTTGAAATTGGCGATGAAGATATCGCGCTGGCGCTTGGGCAGTTCGTTGATGATATGGCGCAACGCCGCGATTTCGCCGCGGCCGATCGCAACGCGTTCCTGATCGGCCGCGGCGTCCGCCATATCGATGATCTCAAGAATCTCGACCCTGTTCAGCAGATGGCGCCGTTCAGTCGCATTGAGGTTTGAAGCCGTGTTCAGAGCCGCACGATAAAGATAGGCATCAGGGTCCGAGACAGGTGCCAGATCAGGGCCGTTGCCGAGACGAATCCAGGTTTCATGCAATGCCTCGCCAGCCAGATCACGCGATCCGAGTCGCGAGGTCAGTCGGTCCCGAAGATAGTGATAGCGCGAGATCAGGGATTCGCGCAGTATCATGCGCGTGGGCTTGGTCACGGCGCATCCTTCCGCGCCGGCACCGTGACAGAACTGACCCCGAACCGGAGAGGCGACGCAAAACCGTCGGGCGGCAACTCCGACAGTTGGTACCCGACCAGACGGTTTTGAATCTCGGTTTCACGTTCGGGGTGGCGCTTCCGGCTTTCCGTGGTCAGGCCTACGGTGTCGATCCGGCCCATGCGGTCGATACGGACAATGATGGCGACCTCGAACGGGCGGCCGGTGAAGCCGCCCCCGACGTTCAGAATGGATCGAATCTCCCGAACGGCGCGATTTGCATAGGATGTGAATGAGGATGAGCCGCCGCCGATCAAACGCGATGTGCGCACCTGCGCCATGTCGAGTTGCAGGGATGGCACGCTGGAGAAGTGACGGGCGGAGCCGTGCGCCCTACCGGCGGCATCCCCCCATCGGGTGCCGGGCGAAAAGACATAGGCCGATTTGCGATCGGTGAAGTGACCTTCAAGCCCGGTTCCCGCCAGCAGCGTGCGCAACGCCATGGCCGGTGTATATCGACCGTTCAGCGGCGCCGACACGCGGCCCCTCGCAAGCCCGGTTTCAAAGAAGATATCGACGCCGCTTTCGCTGGCGAAGGCCGCAAGCGCCCCGGCCAGCGGTTGCGCCGGTATCGCATAATAGCGCTCACCATCCGGTGGCGCAGCGTGGAGTGACGGCGCTCCCATCATCATAGGTCCAGCAACGGCGACTGCCAGCGCAGCCGCGAACCTTCTCCATCCCGTTGGTCTCGTCCATCGCATCGCCCGATGATCATCTGATCTGGAACGTGATCGGCAAGCTGATGTCGAGTTTATCCGGCCATGCGCTGGGCGGAGGCGGCATCGGTTGCGCACGCGCCACGGAAGCCAGCGCTTCCCGGTCGATTTCGGCGACGCCGGAACTGCTCTCGATCCAGGCGTCGATGATCCGTCCCTCGTGGTCGATCAGGAACCTCACCTGCACGACGCCTTCCTTTCCACCGCTGCGGGCGGCGGCAGGATAGACCCGGTAGCGATCCAGATGCTCTTGCAGCCGGGCACGGTAGGCCAGCAATTCAGCGGTCGGGATATCCGTTGCCGCCGGGGCTGTCTGCGGCGAGGACTGGATAGCTTCCTGATTCTGGCCATTCGAACCGGCAGCGCGACCTTCGGCAGCGCGTTGCGGTCGCGCACGGTCGCGCGCCATGCGAAGAGGCATGTCGACGGGCATCGGCATGCTGCCGGTCTTGCCGGCCTTGTCTTCTGGCACCGCTCCCTCGCGATCAAGGGGGATCATTTCAATGACCAAGGCTGCTCCTCGTTGACGCGTCACGTTTTCGTCACGATCCATGCCCGGCACCGGCCAAAAGAATAGCGCCACACCCGCTGCGACATGCATGGCGGATGATATGAAGAACGCAAGCGATCGCGTTGGACCGTCAGGATTGGAACCCGCCACTGTCATGTCTCTGTCATCGGAGCGGACTGCCTAACCGGGATATGTCGCGACTTGATGACATTCGCGAATGACCAATCTCTGCGGCATCGTCGCCCGGACCGATCTGAAAAATCAAAGCTTTCGTAAAAATGATTCGCTTCGTCGTGAGATGCCTGTCTCCAAAAGTGAGGAGGCAGCACATCATGCAACGCGCGCATCGCGACTGTCACAGCGCAGACATTGCCGACGATCCGGATGTCCGTCGACAATTCCGGGTCGCCGCCCCGGCCGTGCTGTTCGATCCTCCTTCGCAACACGCGCGGATTGGCCGCCTTGATGCGGAGGTGCGTAGCTTCCCGGTGCAGCGCACCGTGCAATTCACCGCGAACACCGCCACCGTTCATCTGCTCGTTCCACTGAGTGGCGGCATCGCTGTTGGCACACGAAGCGAAACGCAACTCGTGTCCCAATCGTCCGCGCTGCTGATCGCAAAGCGCGAAACCACAGCGCGCGCGGGGACGGCAGGCAGTTCCGCCCTGATCCTTCATATTCCTCGCTCGCATGTTCAGATCGCGGCGGCCCATGCGACCGGCATGCCCTGTCGCCTTGCTTCGGCAAATTATCGGTTGAATTGCTCCGAAGCATCGGGCTTCGGCCAAGCTATCGGACGGCTGCTCGGACAATTCCGTGTTCAGAAGCCCATCGAGGGTGCGGACAATGCTGATATTTCGGGCGAGTTGCTGACGGCGCTTGTTGAGGCGCTGATGTCGGCGGGGCTCGCGGCCAACACATTTCCGGTCGCCCGCTCGGTAGAGCGTGTGATCGCGCATGTTCGCGACGATCCACAAGCAGACTGTTCCGATCGCGAATTGGCGCGGATCGCAGGAATTACAATCCTCGCCCTGCAACGCAATTTTCGCGAATGCTTTGGGATACCGATTGCCCAGTTCGTTCAGCAAACGCGGCTGGATCTGGCGCATGAGCGCTTGGCCAGCGCATGCGAAAGCCGTTCGATTACGCAGCTGGCGGCAGATCTGGGCTTCACCTCCGCCGCCATTTTTGCGCGCGCCTACCAACGTCGATTTGGAGAAATTCCAAGCCAGACACGCATCCGCGCCGTGCGCGGCTGACCGTCTCCGCGCAAGCGGAGAAGCCTTAAAAATCCAAATGCTTTGATGCATATTCAAAGCATTTGGATTTCTTGTGCCATAATTTTTCAATTATATTTCCACTAATTCCAAAGGAATCGAGACTTATTGTAATTACACATTATCCCAAACATCGCCAATATCGTCACATAATTTAAACACTACATCGCCCAATGCGGATGAAGCGCACGAGACACGGGGATTTCACTAATTTCCCGTTGAGACGAATCAGCCGAACCGGCAAGAGAATTGCGTTCACGATATGCTGCGGTGCCGCACGGCCAACAGCCGCAATCGAATCCTGTCTGGGGGCTTGATGTTAGAAATCGATCGATGGTGCGGGGCACATCGCTTCCCGCCGATGCTGCGGCTGACTGCCATGCTGGTGACGACCGCGCTGACGGCGATGCCTGCTTTCGCGCAGGATTCACCAAGGTTTTCACCCACGACCGGGCAGGCCGACACCTCTTCGAGCGAGGCTGGAGCACCCTCCGCGCCTTCAGCCACATTCGATATTCGCGGTTTTGCGGTGAAGGGCAACACGCTCTTGAAGCCCGACGTGGTGGAGCGGGCCATCTATCCGTTCACGGGCCCGGACAGGAGCGAGGCGGACGTCGAGGCGGCGCGGGCGGCGCTGCAGAAGGCATTCGAGGACGCCGGCTATGTGGCCGTCTCGGTGTTCATCCCCGAGCAGGCCGTGGGCACGGGTGTGCTGATCCTGCAGGTGCAGCCGCAAGCGATCGGCCGAGTGGTGGTGGCTGGCGACACGCGCAATGCGGACAAGGTAAAGGCGCTGGCGCCGTCCCTGACGCCGGGCGAGACGCCGAACCTGCCACAGTTTCAGCGCGACGTGGTCGCGATGAACAGCAAGCCGACCCGACGGGTGACGCCGGAACTGAAGGCGGGTGTCGCGACAGGCACGCTCGACGTGGTGCTGACGGTCGACGAAACCTCGCCATTCCACGCCTCAGCCGAAATCAACAACTTCTCCAGTGCGGCGACGAGCAACCTGCGCGCGTCGGCAACGGTACGCTATGACGATATGTGGGGCCGCGGCGACTCCTTGAGCGTCTCGGTGCAGACCGCACCGCGCCGGCTGGACGACGCCAAGGTGCTCTCGGGCAATTATCTGATGCGGCTGGGCACGGGCACGCAATTGCTGCTCTACGGGGTGCATTCGGATAGCGACATAGCGGTCGTGGGCGGCACCAGCGTCATCGGCAAGGGCGACATGGCGGGCGTGCGGCTGATCCGGTCGCTGGGCAGCCAGGAGGGCTTCTATCACTCGCTGACCATCGGGTTCGACTGGAAGCATTTCAAGGAAGACGTGCTGCTGGGCGCGGACCGCGCCTCGGCGCCGATCGAATATTTCCCGGCGACGGCAAGCTGGCGTGGCGACTGGTCAGGCGACCGGCGCAACAGCGACCTGACCTTGAGCACCATATTCGGCTTTCGCGGGATCGGCGACGGCCAGGAGCGGTTCGACGCGAAGCGCTATCAGGCGCGGCCGAGCTTCGTGGTGTTCAAGGTCGAGGGCAACCACACGCAGGACGTGCTGGGCGATTTCCAGTTCAACGCGCATCTTTCGGGCCAATGGGCGGGCGATCCGCTGATCTCGAACGAGCAGTTCAGTCTGGGCGGCATGCAGAGCGTGCGCGGCTATTATGAGAGTGAAGCGCTGGGCGACTGGGGCTTTGCGATGCAGACCGAACTCAGGACGCCGGAACTGGCGGACATCCTGCCACCGCTCGACGCATTGCGCTTCCACGTCTTCTACGATGCCGGCCGGACCGGCATTCATGCCCCACTGCCGGGCCAGCACCACCTGTTCAAGGCGATGTCGGTGGGCGCCGGTGCACGGGTGCGCCTGCTCAAGATCCTTAACGGCGCGGTCGATATCGGCACGCCGATCTTCTCCACCTCCGAGAGCCGCTCGGGGGACATTTTCGCTCGCTTCCGCATCTGGGGGGAATTCTGATGTCTCGATCGTCTCTGAAGAAGAGCGTGATGGGCGGCGTGATCGCCGTCATCGCGCTCTCCACCGCCTCGCCAGCCTTCGCCTGGTGGGAAGCGGATTATGCCTATCGCACCAAGCTCAACCTCAATGCCCAGGCCGCCGGCATCACCGGTGAGGTGGCGCGCGCGCCCGTCCTTGTCCGCCTGCATCAGGGCAATTTCAATTTCGATGATGTGAAGCCCGACGGGTCCGACCTGCGTTTCATAGCCGGCGACGATCGCACCCCGCTCAAGTTCCACGTCGAAAAGTGGGACGTGGCGGGCCAACAGGCGCTGGTCTGGGTGGATGTGCAGGGCCTGCAGCCAGGCCAGGCCTCCGCGATCTATGCCTATTATGGAAACAAGAACGCCAAAGACGGTCAGGACCTCGCCGGGACCTTCGGCCCGGATTATCGGCTGGTCTATCACTTCAACAATGCGGGAGCACCTCGGGACGCGACGGTCAATGGCGCGAACGGCCATGGCGGCGACACGCGGAACGCGGGCGGCCTGATCGGGCCGAGCCTGGTCCTTGACGGCAAGGCGCCGATGACGCTGCCCGCTTCTGCGTTCGCGGCCGGGCCGCTCTCGATCAGCTTCTGGGTGAAGCCCGGCTCGGATGGCACCATCTTTACGCTGCCGGGCGCCGTAAGCCTGGTGAGCGGAGGCGGCCGGCTCTTCATCGATCAGGGCGGGGTGCGCTCGGCGGGTGCTGCGCTTGCGGCCGGCACCTGGGCCAATGTCGCGCTGGTCAATGACGGCAAGAAGAGCCTGCTTTATGTGAACGGTCAGCCTGCGGGCGAGGTCGCAGGGGCGCTGGCCCCGCCGACCGGCGCGGCGCAGATGGGCGTGGGCTTTGCCGGCGAGGTGGACGAGCTTCGCGTGGCGGGCGCGGCCTTGCCGCAGGCCATGTTCCAACTTGCCGCAGCGAGCGAAGGCCAGAATGCGAAGCTGGTGCTGGCGGACACGGCCGAGCAGGTCGAGACCGGTGGCGGCCATGGTTATTTCGGCATCCTGTTCGGCGCGCTGACGCTCGACGCCTGGATCGTGATCGCGATCCTGGGGGTGATGTTCATCCTGGCGGTGTGGACGATGATCGCCAAGCATCTGCTGTTCGGGCGGATCGAGAAGGCCAATGCGCTCTTCCTCGACTCCTATCGCGCGCAGGCGAAGCGCGCGGGCGATCATGAAGGACTGCCCGCCTTCGATCCGGGTGCCGGTTCGGAGAGCTCGACGCTGGGCCAGATCTATGCGCTGGGCCGCCGCGAACTGGCCGAACGCCTGAAGGAGGGGCGCGCCACCGGCAGCCGTTTCGCGATCCGCGCGCAGTCGATCGCGGCGATCCGTTCGGCACTCGATGCCGAACAGGTGCTCCAGAACCAGAAACTGCAGGAACGGATGGGGTTCCTGACCAACTCGATCTCGGGCGGTCCGTTCATCGGTCTGGCTGGCACGGTGCTGGGCGTGATGATCACCTTTGCCGCCGTGGCCGCGGCAGGCGAGGTCAACATCAACGCCATCGCGCCGGGCATCGCCGCCGCGCTGCTGGCGACGGTGGCGGGCCTGGTCGTCGCGATCCCGTCGATGTTCGGCTATAATGCGCTGCTCACCCGCTCGAAGAAGATCACCGCGCACGGCCAGATCTTCGCTGACGAGTTGGAGAAGCGCATCGCCGAGACGTGGCAGGATGTTCCTGCCGCGGCGCACACGGCCTGATCCCCGTAGAGAAGGAGTTCAGGTCATGGCGATGCAGATCGGCGACGAAGACAAGCCGTATAACGAGATCAATGTCACGCCGATGATCGACGTGATGCTGGTACTCCTCATCATCTTCATCCTGCTGACCACCGCGGCGGTGCAAGGAATCAAGGTGGACCTGCCAAGCGCCTCTTCGGCAAAGCCGCTGGAGGTACAGAAAAGCCGGGTGATCGCTGTAGCCGATGACGGCACAGTATCGATCGACGCGATCCCGGTTTCAATGAGCGAACTGGAGGGACAATTGCGCACCTCCATCGCCAACGATCCCAAGCTGGCGGTGATCCTGCGCGGCGACCGGGCGGTGCAGTATGACAAGGTGATGCAGGTGCTTGACCTGTGCTCCAAGGTCGGCGTGCCGAGCTTGGGCATGGCCTCGACCCGGCCTCCGGTTTCGGCATCTGGTGGAGGCCAGTAATGGCGGCGCTGGCCCTGAATGGCGGACCGGACGGTCCGCGTCGGCGAAGCTTGCCCATCGCGCGTCACCTGACTTGGGGCCGAGCCACGCTGGTCGGCGGAATCGCGCTCGTCGCCTTCATGATCTGGACGTTCATGACCGCCCAGATCGTGAGCAAGCGGCCCAGCGAGATGAAGACGACGCAGGTCATCCTGCCGCCCCCCCCAACCCCGCCGCCGCCGCCCGAGGTCAAGCCCCAGGAGAAACCGCCCGAACCGAAAGAGGCGCCACCAATCGAGCAGCCGCAGGACAACCCACCGCCGCCCGACCAGGCGAAACCCTCCGAGCCGACCCAGGGCGACAGCGCGCTCACCGCCCGCGAAGGCGCCGGCCCCAGCAATTACGGCCTCGCCGTGGGCAACGGCTCGGGCACGCGGATCGGCGGCCGGCCGGGCGGGAGCGGTAATGACGGGTTCGCCGCTTATGCAGGGGTGGTGCGCAGCGCCATCCAGCTCGCCACGCAGAGCGACCGCGAACTGGCCCGTGGCCGCTACACGGTGCGCCTGATGGTCCGGGTCGACGAGGCCGGGCGCGTTACCGACGTGCGCGTGATCGACAGCTCAGGCGACAGCCGCCGCGACGCGCGCCTGCGCTCGGTGCTCGTCGGTCTCCAGATTTCTCGTACGCCGCCTCCCGGCCTTCCGCCGATGCGGCTCGAACTCGCTACCCGCTCGGGAGCCTGATGTGTCCACTCAGCCTTTCCGCGCCTCATCTCCCAGGGGGAATACTGCCATGTCCAAGTCCATCTTTCACGAACGGCTGCGGCCGCTGCTTCTCGCCTGCGCGGCGGGCACGGCCGCCTGCGCTTCGCCTGCCTTTGCCCAGGACACCACCATCGATCCCAAATTGCTGGTCGAGCAGCTCGTCGCCGAAGGTGTTCTGACCCAGGCCCAGGCCGACCGGATGATCGCGAAGGCGACCGTGCCGGTGCGGGCCGCCCCGGCGCAGACCACGGCCGCGCCGCTCCAGGGTGGGGTCACCGCCGACGGCACCCAGATCGTGCCCTATGTGCCGCAGGTCGTGCGCGACCAGATCACCGAGCAGGTCAAGAGCCAGCTCGCCAGCCAAGCCCAGACCGAAGGCTGGGCCAAACCCGGCGAGACCCCGGAATGGACCCGCCGTATCAGCGTCTATGGCGACGTGCGCGCGCGGTTCGAGCGGCGCTTCTTCGACAAGGGCAATGCCGACATCTTCCCCAACTATGCCGACATCAATGAAGGCAACCCGCAGAACATCAACACCAATACGCCGGGCTATGTCGGTCCGGCCTTCCTCAACACACTCGCCAACCGCAACCGCGCCCAGCTTCGTGCACGTCTCGGCGTCAAGGCACAGGTCGATGAATGGATCAGCGCCAATATCCGCGTCGCCACCGGCAATGACCGCACCCCGGTCTCGACCAACCAGACATTGGGCGCATTCGGCGGTGGCGGCTATCAAGTCTGGCTCGACCGCGCCGCGATCACCCTGACCCCGGTCAAGAGCGTGGATATCGAGCTTGGCCGGTTCAGCAATCCCTTCTTCACCACCGACCTCATGTTCGATCCCGACATGGGCTTTGACGGCGTCGCCGTCTCGGCCAGCGCCCCGGTGACGCAGAAATTCTCGCTATTCGGCACGGCAGGTGCGTTCCCGGTGTTCAACACCGCGCTCAACTTCGGCTCGCGCAACGCGCCTACCGCCGATGTCGAAGGCAAGAACAGCTATCCGGGGGTGCGCGGACCTTACAGGAGCCAGGATAAATATCTCTTCGCCGCGCAGGCCGGGATCGCCTTCCAGCCCAGCGACGCGCTGCGCTTCCGCCTCGCCGGCGCCTATTTCCACTACGACAATGTTCAGGGGCAGCGTTCGGCGCCGTGCGAATATTATGAACTGACCTGCTCGACCGACGCGACGCGCCCTGCCTTCCAGCAGCTGGGAAATACACTGTTCCCGATCCGTAACGTGATCCCCAATCCGCTCGATCCGGTCCACAGCCCGGAGAACCAGTATTTCGGTCTCGCCAGCAAGTTCCGCGTGCTCAACATCCATGCGGCGGTCGACTTCGCACCGTCCGACAGCTTTGGCATGCGCCTCGAAGGCGACTTCGTGAGGAATCTCGCCTGGAACCGCGCCCTGCTGCGCGGCACCTACAGCGCCACCTCGGGCTGGAGCGGCCTTGCGGTCAACAATCTGGGCGCGGGCGTGCGGGTGCCCGATCCCAAGGATTCGACCAAGACGATCCTGCAGAACGGTCCTTATGCCGGCGGCAACACAGGTTGGCAGGCGCGCCTGACGGTCGGTTCCTCGCTCGGCCTCAACACCGATGCTGATGGCGGCACGATCGAGCGTGGGGGCTGGAACCTCATGCTTGCCTATCGCCGCCTGGAAAGCGACGCGATTCTCGACGCGTTTGCCGACAGCGACTTCGGCATGGGCGGCACCAATGTGAAAGGCTGGTATCTCTCGGGCAACTATGGCCTGGGCCATAACACCATGATCGGCGCGCGCTGGATCTCGTCCAACGAGGTTGCCGGCCCGCCGCTCTCGGTCGATCGCCTCTTTGTCGATCTCGTGACGCGGTTCTGATCGGCCCGCATCCATGTTGACCGCAACGCTCCTCCTCGCCACCCGGCTGCGTGACTCTCGGTCCGCCGCGCGGCTGAGTCCCCTTGCGGGACGTAGCCGGATCGTGCGCGGCTGGGCGTTGCGGCTCTGCATTTTCTCAGCTCCAGTCCGGCACGTGTCAGCCGGACCGGTCCCGTCCGTTCACTCCCTTTCCGGGCGGGCGGAGCGACAGGCCGGCGCGTGGGCCTCTTCACTCCCAGGGTCCGTCCGCGCCGGCCTGTTTGCCTTTGCCGTATTTCTCAATGGCGGGGATCTCGCCACCGCGCAGGATGCGCCCGTGCCCGGTCGCATCGGCCGCAGACCAGTCATGACGTCGTGCGTGACCGTCGATATCGCCGGCGAGAAGGTCGGCCATCTCGACTGTGCCAGCCGGAAACTCGAGGCGGCGGCGCACACGGCCCAGGCGTTGGCGCGCGCCACCATCGACATGGCTGTGATCGACGCCACGTCACCCGACGTGCGGACCGGCGTCGCCAACCAGACCGCCACCCGCCAGCGCATGGGCAATATGTTCGGCACCTCGGTCCATCCGCAGCGGCCCTATCGCACGCCGCCCGCAATGCGGCCCGGCGCCGTGCCCGGCAGCCGCCCATGACCATCCAGTATTCGACGGGGCACCACGCTCCGGACGCAGCCCCAGATCAAGATATGGCCGCCCGTGCGGCCCATCCGGAGTCCAACCGATGACCGTCAAGTTTCGCACGCTTCGCCATTCCCTGCTCATCGGCGCTTCGGTGAGCACGCTCATCATTTCAGGTACCGCCCTCGCCCAGAGCCGTTCGGTGTTCGGCAGCCGCAGCGGCACTGCCGACCCCGCCGTCGCCGCAGCCCGCGCCGCACAGGACCAGGCCAGCCGAGCCGCCCAGAGCAACTCGGCAAGCCAGCGCGCCATCACCGCGTTCCGCCGCGCCGCCGACTCCCGCAGCGCCATGTCCGCCGCGCAGGCTGCCGCCCGCGCCGCTGCCCAGGCCGCGCAGAGCAATGTTCCGAATGGTCTCGGCCAGGGCGGTCTTCAGGTGGCGAACGGCGTGGTGTTCGGTCCCGACGGCAAGCCGATCGAGGGCAGCCTGTGGATCGGCGCCCACCGGCCCGCGCAGAGCGCGGGCGAAAAGGGCCGCACCAATGTCCTCATCGACCAGACGCAAGCCAAGGCCATCCTCACCTGGGACAGCTTCAATGTCGGCCGCGAGACAGACCTCTCCTTCAAACAGGGTGGCGCAGACTGGGTCGCGCTCAACCGCGTCACCGACGCCAGCGCCGATCCGACGAGAATCCTCGGCAGCATCAAGGCACCCGGATCGGTCTATATCCTGAACCGCAACGGCGTGATCTTCGGCGGCGCGTCCCAGGTCAATGTCCGCAACCTCATCGCCGCGACCGCCAGCATCACCAACGATCAGTTCCTTAGGAACGGCATCTACTCCACCATCTCCGGTTCCAACTATCTGCCCAGCTTCACCAATGCCGGTGGCAAGGTGAGTGTCGAGGCCGGCGCACAGATCACCACCACCACGCCCAGTTCGGTCACGTCGGGCGGCGGCTTCGTCCTCCTGATGGGCACCGAGGTCACCAATGCGGGCTCCATCACCACCCCGCGCGGCCAAAGCACATTGTCCGCTGGTGACGACTTCCTCATCCGCCGCGGCTACGGCACCAACGAGAACCAATATTCAACGACACGCGGCAATGAGGTGCGCGGGCAGATCAGCGCCAACTCCGCCAGCGGTACCGTAACAAACACCGGCATGATCGAAGCCGTACAGGGCGACATCACCCTCGCTGGCCGCGCGATCCGCCAGGACGGCGTTCTTGTCTCGACCACCAGCGTCAACCAGCGGGGCACCATCCACCTGCTCAATTCACGCGCCGACGGCGAAGGCTCGGTGACCCTCGGCAAGGGAAGCCTCACCCTCATCCTGCCCGAACTCGACAGCAAGGACACCGCGCTCGATTCGCAGCGGGATGCGCTGATCAAGGCGTCGACCGGAACGGCCCGTAACGACCCCGCGCTCGGATTCGACGATCGCTCGACCCTCACCGATCGGCTCGACCAGTCCCGCGTCGAGATCGTTACCGGCGGCAAGGTGCTGTTCGAGGGCGGGTCGCAGACCATGGCCAATGGCGGCCAGGTCTCGGTGCAGGCCGATGCCGGTCGCATCACGGTCGCGGATGGCGCCACGATCGACGTCTCGGGCACCATGGGGGTCGCGCTCGACATGGAGTCGAACTCCATGCTGGTGAATATCCAGGGCAACGAGATGCGCGACAGCCCGGCGAACCGCGACCAGAACAATATCCGCAGCCAGAATGTCTGGGTCGATGTGCGCGACCTCGTTCTGCTGCCGAACGGCACCGGCGGCTACGAGGGCGATCGCTGGTACACCAAGGGCGGCCTGCTCGAAGTGGGCGGCTATCTGGCGAACACCAAGCATCGCATCGGCGAGTGGACTGCGGTCGGCGGCACGATCACCCTGTCGGCGAAGGAAGTGGTCGCCGAGAAGGGCGCGCTGTTCGATATCTCGGGCGGCAGCCTCGATTATCAGGCGGGCTATGTCCGCTCCAGCCTGGTGATGGGCGCCGATGGCCGCATGTACGACATCCGCAACGCGCCCGCGAACATCAAGATGGTGGCGGTCGGCAATGCCTTCCTGCGCAAGCATGCCCGCTGGGGCGAGCAATATAGCGACGTCTATTCCAACACGCTCTTCTCGCGGGGGACATCGGCGCGCTGGGAGGATGGCTATACCGTCGGCCGCGACGCTGGCAAACTGATCCTCTCCGCGCCGACGGTGCTGTTCGACGGCGATATCGTCTCCGAGGTCGTCAACGGCGACCGCCAGACGATCACCCGCCCGGACGGCGTGACCGATGGCTACAAGCTCAGCCAGCACACCGCCGCCGGGGCGGGCACGCTGGCCATCGGCAAATATGATTTCCTGGGCCGCACCGACCTTTACGGCACCGCCATCCGCATCGGCGATCTTGCCAATGCCGCGCCCGCATTTGACGGCGATAGCGCGATAGCGACGGATCGGGTCGATACCGCCTGGTTCGACGCCAGCCGCCTTAGCGCGATGAAGCTGGGCAAACTCGACCTGGGTACGCGTGGGACCATCGCCATCGATGCGCCGCTGGAGATGGCGACAGGTGGCCGTATCGACCTGACCGCGCCGGTCATCGACATCGCCGCGAACATCACCGCGCGTGGCGGCGGCATCCATGCCACCAACCTGTTCACGCCGGTCGTCTCGCAGGGCACCGCGCCGCTTACCCGCGAGCTGGAACTCGACGGCAAGGCAAGCACGACGCTGCGCAAGGGCGCGACGCTCGACCTGCGCGGGCTGTGGGTCAACGCGAACGACAGCGGCGCGAAACTGTCGAACCTCGCCTGGCTGGACGGCGGCAGCGTGACGCTCGAATCGAGCCGCGACGTGACGGTGGAGAAGGGCGGCGCGATCGATGTGTCCTCCGGCGCGGCGCTGCTGGTCGATGGCAGCATGATGGGCGGGCGCGGCGGCAATGTTTCCCTGCTCGCCGATGCGACACAGAAGAATGTCTCCAACAACGGCCTGTTGACGCTGGACGGCGACATCCGCGCCTATGGCGTCGCGGGCGGCGGCACGCTGCGCGTCCAGTCCGGCCCGGCAATCATCATCGGCGGCAAGGGACTGGCGAACAAAGGTGTGCTTGGCGCGGGTGAGAAGGCGCCGGTCGATCTCGTCACGCTGGAAGAGTATGTCGTTCAGGCAGGCGAGGCGATGCCGATCGACCTCAGCTACCAGAAGACGGTGGCGTCACCGGGCGAGGCGGTGTCGGGCGTTCCACAATTTGAATCCGGCAGCGGGGTCGTGCTGCTGCGGGACTGGCAGCCGCCAGCTTACCCTGGCGTGGGCCGATTCTTTTCCGTTTCGATCTGGTACTTTCGGCCGGGCGAAACCACGATGACGAGCGTCAGGTGGAGGCCGGCCCGTGCCCCTGCGCCGGTCATTCCCACCGGATCCAAGATAATCTGGTATGATCAGGCGTTTCCATCCGGCTTTGTCGTTCCCGATGGCGTGTTTGCGGGCGGTGGCATCCCGATCACGCCGACGACGATGTCGGTCAAGGCGGGCGAAATCGTCGCCGCACCCTTCACGATCCCGGCGAACACGATCGTTCCACGCGGCACCGCGCTGGACCGCGCGGTGGCCGTTACGTCACCCGGCAAACTGGACAGGCGGATATTCTCGACGGGCTTTTCCGCCTATGAAGTGAACGGCAATCGCGGTGTCGCCGTTGGCGAGGATGTCAAGATCGACGTCGCCATGCCGGTCTATCGTTTGACGGCCAATGCCCGGACGATTGCGAGCGGTGCCGCGCCGGCCGATGCGCTGGAACTGTGGACGCCACCGCTCTATCAGGCAAACCCCGTCACCGGCATTCTGACGCAGCGGCAGGGGGCGAGTCTTGCGCTGCTGTCGGGCGGCGCGCGCGCAGGCGGCACGATCGCGATTTCCCATGGCGCGGCAATCACCGTCGATCCCGGCCACACAATCCGCCTGACGGGATGGTTGGGGCGCACGATCGTCGACGGGACGCTCAACGCCTGGGGCGGTGAGATCGCCATCGATCAGAACTATCGGCTGACCACAAGCGACCCTGCCAACGACCCCATCGCCGCCAATGGAGGCGATGCGAACGCGATCTGGATCGGCGACCATGCGGTGCTGGACGTGGCGGCGCGCGCGGCGACCGCGACCGACCAATATGGGCGGACCTATGGCGTGGTGCGCGACGGCGGCACGATCGCGATCGGCGGCGCGCTCGATTGGGAGAAAAGCGGCGCGAACTTCGCCAGCGACGCCTTCGTCATCATTCGCCCCGGCGCTGTGCTGGATGCGTCGGGCACGCATGCCCTGCTCGATTATCCGGTGCGTGGCGTGGCGAACGGGTCGCGTTCGGTCGACATGGCCAGCAATGGCGGCACCATCGTCCTTGCCTCCAATCGCGGCCTCTTCATCGACGGCACGATGAAAGCCACCGCAGGCGGCGCGGGCGCGGCGGGCGGGACGCTCGGCATCGCGCTCGAAACGCCGATCTATGCGACCACGGGTGCGAACGCCGCCGTGATGAACGCGCGCGAACTGGTCCTGTCGCAAAGCGGTGGCAGCGGGCTGGCGGCGGACCTGTCGCCGGGCCAGAGCGATCCGGCGCTGCGTTATGGCGCTGGCCGTATCGGTGTGGACCAGATCGAGGCGGGCGGCTTCGACAATGCCTCGCTGCTGGTCAATGGCGTGCTCTCGTTCGACGGCGGCGTGAGGCTGACCATGGCGCAGAGCCTGCGCCTCTATGCCGGCGCCTATGCGTTGTCCGACAGTGCCGACGATGCGGCGCGCGTCTCGCTTGCCGCGCCCTATGTCCTGCTGGCCAATGTCAGCACGGCGCCGAGCACCAATAATGGCTATGTCATGCCGCTGGTCCGCTTCGGCGCTGGCGACAGTAACGCAAAGACGCCGTCGCGGGAAAGCGACGCCGTCTTTGCGGTGACGGCGGGCCTGATAGACCTGCGCGACCGGGTCGGTTTCGGCGTGAGCGCGGTTGCAAGAGACAGACCGGCCAACGGCAATGTGACCATCGACCGGCGCGGCTTTGGCGAGGTGAGCCTTACCAGCAGCGGCGACCTCAGGCTGCTGCGGTCCATGGACGGAGGACTGCAGTCGACGGCACTCATCACGCGCGGCGACATCTCGCTGACGGCGGCGCAGCTTTACCCCGTCACGGGCGCATCGACGATGATCGCGGCTGGCGCCATCGATACGCGCGGTTCCAGCAGTAGCGGATGGAATCCCGATGCGGTGCTGACCATCGCGCGCACGGCCGGGACGAATGCGGTGGCCCCGCTGTCGGTGTTCGGCACGCTCACGCTGGCCGCCCCGGCGATCGAGCAAGGCGGCGTGGTGCGCGCGCCGCTGGGTCAGTTGAACATCGGCTATAACACCTATGTGCTTGGCGACGGCATTGCGCACCCCGGCTCCACCGTGCGCTTCCTGCCGGGCAGCGAGACGTCGATCAGTGCGGCGGGCATAACCTTGCCTTATGGCGGCACGGTCGACGGCATCAAATATTTCTATAACGGCAAGGAAGTGCTGCTGAAGGACGCAAGCGGCCTCATTAAGACCGCCGTGCTGTATCAGGACATCAACATCGCCGGTCTGGAGATCGATGTTCAGAAGGGCGCGGTGCTCGACCTGTCAGGTGGCGGCGACCTGCTGGGCAGCGCGTTCGTCAGCGGGCGCGGCGGTTCGGTTGACGTGCTGAACACCGCCTTCGCCAACGTCAATCCGGGCTATACGTTCAGCGATCCGGACAATCAGGTCTATGCGATCGTGCCCGGCTATGCCGGTTATGCGCCCGACGCCCCGGATGCGGGGGCGGGCGATCCGGCGATCGGGCGGCAGATCACGGTTCCTGATGGCGTGCCGGGGCTTCCGGCGGGCACCTATACGCTGATGCCCTCGACCTATGCGCTGATGGACGGCGCGTTCCGGGTGGAAATCGGCAAGGCCAGCCCGACGCTCACCAAGGTCACGGCGATCGATGGAATGACGTACAGCGCGCCAGGCACGCTGAGTACGCTCGGCACGTCGCAACGCAACGCGCTGCCCAATGCGGTGTTCATCACGCCCGCCAAGGCGGTGCGCAGCTATTCGGGCTATAATGAAACCAGCTATAATGCGTTCGTGCTGGCCGATGCGGCACGGCGCGGGGTGCTGCGCGCGCCGCTGACCGGCGACGCCCGGTTCCTCAACATGGTCTTCGACGAAGGCGCTGGGCGTGGCGAGCGTGCCGCGCTGACGTTCGAGGGCAAGGCGCTGTTCGCGCCGGACGCCAAGAGCGGCGGCTTTACGGGCGGCGCGACTGTCTCGATGAAGATCACCAAGCCGTTCGCCGACTCCGAACTGGAAATCATGGCGAAGGGCGCGAGTCCCAGCGGCACGGCGGGGATCGTGGGGGCCTCCCTCTACGCCGATGCGCTGACGGCGATCGGCGCACCCAGCCTGTCGATCGAGGGCTATAGATCGAAGCTGATCCTGCGGTCGGGCACGACGCTGTCAGCGGGCGAGGTCGCTGTGCTGTCGAGCAACGATCCGTCCACTCTCAGGATCGGCGGCGGGATCGTCGTCGAACAGGGCGTGACGATCGACACCGTCGGCAAGGGTAAGGTCAGCCGCGGCGCGGACGATGGCTATGTGCGTAATGTGAAAACCGGGCTGATCCTCTCCAACAGCGATCTCAACGTCCGGCTGACCGGCGAAGCCGGTCCCGCGATCGAGATCGGCACCTGCGCGAGCGGCGCTTGCACGGGCGAGACGCGGCTCGTCTCCGAAGGCTCGATGGCGCTGGCGACCACCGGCAGCTTCCAGATCGCCGACACCGTGCGCTATGGCACGCGCAATCTGGTGATCGCCACCTCCTCGATCAACTTCGGGGAAAATGGCGCGATCGCCGATGCGGGCGCGGCCGGGGCGCGGCCGCCGGGCCTGACCATCAACCAGACCGTCCTCGACACCCTGCTGCGCGGCAACAGCGCGATCAACGCGCCAGCGGTGGAAACGCTGCGCCTCAACGCCAGCCAGTCGGTCAACATCTATGGCGCGGTGACGATCGACACCGGCAGCACCGGGGCGTCAGGCCCGGGTCGCCTCGTGCTCGGCACGCCGGCCATCTACGGCTATGGCGCAGCGGGCGATACGGCGGTGATCAAGACCGGCGAATTCGTCTGGGCGGGCGTCATGGACGGCGCGGCCGCCGCCACCCCCGGCGCGGCGATCGCCAGCCGGCTCGGCCATGGCGCGCTCGACATCCTGGCCGGTCGCATCGCGGTGGGCCATGGCGTCAATGTAACGCCGCAATCGACCATCGTGACCGACCGCCTCGTCGCCGGTTTCGACGCGCTCAACCTCACCGCGTCGGAGCGCGTGCTGTTCGAGGGCAGGAACCGCATCGGCGTCTATCAGGCGCAGGGCGGCTATGTCGCCGACAAGGGCTTCAGCTATTCGGGCGGGGCGCTGACCATCACCGCGCCGCTGGTCACCTCGGCGGCGGGCGGATCGACCATCGTCAAGAGCGGCGGGGCCATCCGGCTGGTCGCGCCCGAAGGGGCGGCGGCGTCAGACCATGACGCGCTGGGGGGCGAACTGCGCTTCGCGGGCAGCGACGTGCTGGTCGACACGACGGTCGCGCTGCACAGCGGCAAGCTGGGTCTGGAGGCGAGCGGGGCGATCGATCTGGGCGCGCGCTCTCGCATCGACCTGTCGGGCCGCGAGATCGCGATGTTCGACGTGAAGAAATATAGCTGGGGCGGCGATCTCAGCCTCGTCAGCGGCGCGGGCGACATCACCCAGCGTACCGGATCGGTCATCGACCTGTCCGCCACCAACAATGCCGGCGGAGCGCTGGAGGCGGTGGCGCTGGGGACGGGCGCAGGGACGGTCGATCTGGCCGGGTCGATCCGCGGCGCCGCGAGCGGCCAATATGACGCGGGCGGCACGATGGTGCCGTTCGACGCCGCCGAACTGTCGATCGAGGCGCGGCAGGTGACGGACTTCGCCGGGCTCAACACGCGGCTGAACAGCGGCGGCGTCACCGGCGCGCGGCGCTTCCACATCAAACAGGGCGATCTCGTCGTCGGCGACGGCGTGAAGGCGCGGCGGGTGGAGATCTTCACCGATGGCGGCAGCCTGACGGTGAACGGCCTGATCGACGCCAGCGGGTTCCAGGTCGGCTCGATCCGGCTGGGCGGGCGCGACGGGCTGACCATCAACGGCACGCTCGACGCCCATGGCGCGGGCGTGCGGCGCGACAGCTATGGCAAGGTCATCGAAAGCCCCAACCGGGCGATCATCGACCTGACCGCCAGCGACGGGCGCATCTCTGTCGCCGGCGGCGCGCGGATGGACCTGCGCTATGGCACGGACACACTGGCGGATCAGGCGCCGCTCGGCACGCTGACGTTCAATGCGCGGCGGCTGGGTGTGAACAACGCCGATATCTCGGTGGCCGGGACGCCGGGTATCAACGGCGCGAAGCTGATCGCGGTCAACGCCTTCCGCAGCTATGACGACGCGCCGCTTGCCACCAGCCCGGACGTGACCGGCAACACGCCGCAGATCGTGACGCAGGCCTATCTGGACGCGATCGATCTCGACAGCCAGGCGTTCATGGCCGCCGCGCTGGGCAATGGCAACCTGTCGGGTCGCCTGTCCGGGCTGGGGGTCTATCATCTGCGGCCGGGGGTCGCGATCACCAGCAATGCGACGACCAACCCGGCCGGCAACATCGCGGTGATGGGCGACCTCGACCTCTCCGGCTATCGCTATGGCCCCAACGCCAATCGGAGCGATCCGGCCCTGCGCGGCTATGGCGAGCCGGGCGCGCTGGTCATCCGCGCGGGCGGCACGCTCAGCATCCATGGCAGCATCAATGACGGCTTTGGCCTGCCGGTGGGCACTCCTGATGATGCCAATAGCTGGGTGCTCGCAGCCTATAAAGGTTGGGACGGAACCGGCGGCAATGTGACGCCTTTCGGGCAGGAAGTGGTGGTGCCGATCGCGGGCGTCATTCTGGATGCGGGCACGAAGTTCTCGGTCGGCGTGACGTTGAATTACGACGCCCCGATGAAGGACATGACGCTGCCAGCGGGCACGGTGCTGCCTGTGGAGGCATCATTGGCCGCCGCGATCAGCCTGCCGGCCGGAACGGTGCTTGCTGCCGATATTCTCAATCCGGATGGTAGCATCGCGCATGCGGCGGGAACCGTGCTGTCGGAAGATATAACCCTGACAGCAGGGACGAAGCTGGGCGCTGGCACACGGCTGGTCGGCGCTACACAGATTGGCGCGATTGTCTGGCCAAAGGGCGTGGCGTTGCCGGTCGCGATGTCGCTGAACGAAGCGCTCCCGCTGGCCATCGGCTCGGTCATTCCATCCATGACGGATGTGAAGATCGTTGGCGGCTCCATAGAGTTGCGCCCGACAGTGGACGGTCGCCAGGGCCGCAACTGGGCCGTGGCGCCGATGCTGGGCGAAGGATCGACATCCTGGGACATGCGTCTGGTCGCGGGCGCCGATCTCGACGCGGTCGATACCCGCATGATCCACAAGGGCACGTCGGGCAATTTGACGCTGGCCGATACACACACGGCTGGAGTGCTGGAGGCAACGCCCGGCAGTGCGACCTTCACCGATGCGGTCGTGAATTTCCCTCCCGGCGGGTTCTATCTTCCGGGTGATCCCGTTCCTGCGGGTGCAATGTTCTACTGTTCGGCCTACCCCGGGATCTGCTCGATTTCCGCGGGATCGACCGTCTTCAAGCCCGAACGTCCATTGATGAGCGTGGTGCGCACAGGCACAGGCGATCTCGACCTGATCGCGGCCGGGGATGTGCGCGTGCGCTCGCTCTACGGCATCTATACGGCGGGCGTGAACACCCGGTCCGGCGGCGATGATGCACGGTTCAACCAGCCGCGCAGCCGGTTCAACGACGGGACGGTGCTGGGCGCGACGAACGCTACCCTGGAACCGCTGCTGGCCGATTATCGGGCCTGGTATCCCGACCATGGCGGCAATCTGCTGGTCAATGCCGGTGGCGCCATCGTCGGCGATCAACTCGGAGATGTCGATGCGCCCTGGCCGGGTGTCGCCCTCTATAACAGCGGCGATGTCGGCAACTGGTTGTGGCGTCAGGGCACCGGATCGGCGGTGCGCGGCGATGGTTCGGTTCCCACCGCCTGGTGGATCAATTTCGGTACCTACGCCGTGACGAACAAGCCACGGAACGATCTGGCCAGCGTCATCGGCTTCACCGGCTTTGGCGCGCTCGGCGGCGGCAATGTTGCCTTGCGCGCCGGGGGCGATGTCGGCGCGATCGACGCCATAGGTTCGGCAATCGCGCCCGATCAGAACATGGCCTATGCCCGCAGTCAGGCGTTGGTGGTGGTCGTGGGCAGCACGGGCCGCGTCCTCGACAATGGCGATGGCGTCACCAACGCCGCCGACCTGCGGCTGACCGGTGGCGGGGATATCGACATGCGACTGGGTGGCACATGGAACCCGAATGCGTCGGCGACGCGGCATGTCCGTGGCAATGCGGTCAAATTCGGGGAAACGAGCCAGTTGAACGGCGCGCTGGTTGACCTGCGCGGCAGCGTTCAACTCGACAGCCGCGGGGTCGGCACGATCGGCCTGACCTACGGCAATGTCTTCAGCACTACCGCCCGGTTCGTGACCGACCCCTTCACGGCGACGCTTGGAACGCCAACGGGCGGCATCGCACTGACATTGGGCGACGCTGCGTCCTATCTCAATACGCGCGACGATCTGGTGCTCGGCATCGCCGAAGATGCGGGGCGGGCGCGGCAATATAATTCCGCCGGCTACAGCTATGACGGCACGACCTATCTGGCGGGCGGCGTGACATGGTTCACGCTCTGGACGGAGCACAGCGCGGTCAACCTGTTTTCGGCGGGCGGCAATCTGACGCCGCGTCAACTCAATCTGGATGACGTCAGGACCATGGACGGGCAGATCGTCTATCCCTCCATCCTCCGCGCCGTCGCGCCCAATGGCAGCCTCTATTATGGTCTGGTGCCGGAAACGAACAACCTGCTGCAGGCCGGAGCGCTGGCGCGATCGCTGCTGCTTGCCCCTTCACCATCGGGCGCCCTTGAGTTGCTGGCCGGTCAGTCGATCTATGCGAACGGCCATAGCGTGAACATGTCTGCTGCCAATGTGGCGTTGCCGACACCGCTCGACCCGGCGTTCGCCGCCTGGGAGACAAATTATCTGGGCCAGCTTTATACGCCGGTGTTCAGCAACGGATCGGCGGTTGGCCAGAATGTCTATGAGACGGGCACCGGCACGAGCCCCGATCTCGGTGTCCTCGCGAACAGCGGATATGATTTCCCGTTATTCGCCTTTGGCGCCCCAGGCATCCTCAATGGCATGGTCGGCAAAGGGCGCGACCCGGCACGCTTCTATGCCGTCAATGGCGACATCGTGGACTTCAGCACCGGCGAGAAGCTGATATTCACCCGTAGCCGCCTCGCCTGGTATGAAGGGGGGGGCCCGGTCCGTATCCGGGCCGGCCGCGACATATTGGGGTTGGGCAGGGCATCGGACGAAAGCCGGACAATCGGATTTGGGGAAGTCATGTCGGCGTGGGCCACCGGCAGCCTGATCGTGCATGGCGACGCGAACGACGTGTCGGTGATCTCGGCGGGGCGCGACATTCGCTACGCCAATGTGGAGATTGCCGGTCCGGGCGCGCTGGAAATCAGCGCAGGGCGCAACATCGTGCAGGAGGATCGCGGCCTCGTCACCTCGATCGGCCCGATCGTGCGCGGCGATTTGCGGCCTGGTGCCGGCATTTCGATGACCGCCGGGGTGGGCGCGAACGGCCTCGACTATAGCGCGATCCGCAATAGCTATCTCGATCCGGCCAAGCTCGCCGACCCGGCTTTCCCGCTCGCCCATGCGAACAACCGGGGCAAGGTCGCCAAGGTCTATGGCAAGGAACTGGTCGCATGGCTGGGCGAGCACTATGGCTTCACCGGCTCTGCGGAAGACGCACTGGCCTATTTCGACGCCCTGCCGGTCGAGAACCGGAACCTCTTCCTGCGACAGGTCTATTACGCCGAACTGCGCGAAGGCGGGCGCGAGTATAACGACGCCACCGGCCCCCGCTTCGGAAGCTATCTGCGCGGGCGCGGGATGATCGCCACCCTGTTCCCGGACAAGGACGCGGCCGGGAAGGCGATCGTCCGCACCGGCGACATCACGATGTTCGGCGGGTCGGGGGTGCGCACCATCGCGGGCGGGGACATCAGCCTGCTCGCGCCGGGCGGGCAGATCGTGCTGGGCGTGCAGGGCGCGGTTCCGCCCTCGACGGCGGGCCTCATCACGCAGGGCAATGGCGACATCAGCACCTACAGCAAGGGCAGCCTGCTGCTCGGCCTGTCGCGCATCATGACGACCTTCGGCGGCTCCGTCCTCGGCTGGTCGGCGGAAGGCGACATCAATGCCGGGCGCGGCGCCAAGACGACGATCGTCTATACCCCGCCACGCCGCACCTATGACAATTACGGCAATGTCACGCTGTCGCCACTGGCGCCGTCGAGCGGCGCGGGCATCGCCACGCTCGATCCCATCCCGGAGGTCAAGCCGGGCGATATCGACCTGATCGCGCCGCTCGGCACGATCGACGCGGGCGAGGCGGGCATCCGCGTGTCGGGCAGCATCAACCTGGCAGCGCTTCAGGTGCTCAATGCCGCGAACATCCAGGTGAAGGGCAATGCGTCGGGCATCCCGCAGGCAGTGGTGGTCAACACCGGCGCGCTGACCGCCGCTTCGGCGGCGAGCAGCGCCGCCGTGACGGAGGCGACGCGCCTGGCCGAGCGGTCACGCCCCGCACCGATGCGCGATATCCCTACGCTCGTAAACGTCCGCTTCCTCGGGTTCGGCGAGGATTGATCATGGACCGGGACCAACTTTGCCTGACCTTCCCGCATCCTGAAGCAGCGGAAGCGAGTATCTAGAATGACCGCGACAGATGAGAATTTGAACGGGCGGCGGGGTGGCGATCGGGCAACGCCGGTCGCCGAGCGTATCGACTATGAGATGACGGACGGATTTGTCGGTCTGCTGGAGCAGCTTGGCTGCTCGCTGATCATCAGCAGCTATCAGGCCAGCGCAGTCATGATCGTCGGCAGTCTGGGCGATGGCCGCCCGGTTCAGTCCTTCGCCCATTTTCCGGCGGCCATGGGCCTCGCGCTCGACGGGGACCGCCTGGCCGTGGCGATGCGATCGGAAGTCGCGATCCTCTCCAACGTGCGCTCGCTCGCGCGGACCAAGCCGGGCGCGGAGAATATTTATGGTGGCTATTTTGTGGTGCGGCAACGCCACGTCACCGGCGAGAGCGCGATCCATGACATGGTGTTCGACGGTCCGGACGTGATCGCGGTCAATACAAACTATAGCTGCCTGTGCCGGCTGGACGGCTTTCACAATTTCACGCCGATCTGGAAGCCGCCATTCGTGTCGGCGCTTTCGCCCGATGATCTTTGCCATCTCAACGGCATGGCGATCGAGCAGGGCAGAATCCGCTATGTGACCGCACTTGGCCAGACCGACACCCCGCGCGGCTGGCATGCGGGTCGGTACAAAGGGGGCGTCGTGCTGGAGGTGCCGGGTGGGCGCGCGGTCGCCTCCGGCCTGTGCATGCCGCATTCGCCACGCATCATCGCCGGCCGCCTGTTGCTCACCGAGGCTGGCATCGGCGCGATCGTCGAGATCGACCGGGCGACCCGCAAGAAGCGGGTAATCGGCACGCTGCCGGGCTTCGCGCGCGGGTTGGCGGAACTGGGTGGCTATCTGTTCGTGGGCTTGTCGCTGCCGCGCGGCGTCCAGCCGTTCAAGGATCTCCCCGTCGCCGCGAGCGGCGAACCGCTGATGTGCGGTGTCGCCGCGCTGCGCGCCGACACCGGGGAAGCGGTGGGCATGCTCACTTATACGGGCGGTTGCACCGAGATACACGACATCCAGATCACCACCAGGGCGCGGGTGATGGGCATCAGCGATCTCGACGGAGACGCGACGCAGACGGCGATCGATCTGCCCGACATCGGTTTCTGGTCCACGCCCAGAAGCGCCGCGCCTGCAGCCGCCGCATCAAGCGCTTCATACATTCAGGAGTTCAACCCATGACCCGAGACAGCGCGCAGGGGAAGCATAGGCTCCCACTGTTCTACAACGCGGTTCAGCCGCTTCATTCGTCGGTCCATGCCCATTGGCGCCTGAAGGATGGCGATGCGCGCTTTGCCGCGGACAGTCCCTTCATTCCGATCGTAGCGGGAGAAGTGGCGGCGGCGATGCGCGACTATCCGGTCGTGTTCGCGGCCGACAGCGCGCAGCCGGTGGCGATCCTGGGTCTGGATCGCCGCAACCTGTTCGTCGAGGCCGGACGCTGGTCACCAGGCGCCTATGTGCCGGCCTATGTGCGCCGCTACCCTTTCGCGTTCATCGCTACCGCCAATCCCGACGGCTTCGCACTGGCAATCGATGCCGGCTCGGAGCGGGTCGCGCAGGATGGGACGGATGGCACCGCGCTGTTCGAGGACGGGCAGCCGAGCGCGCTCACCCGGCAGGCGCTGGAATTCTGCACCGCCTTCGGACGCGAGGTTGAGATCACACAGATGTTCACGGCGGCCCTCAAGGAGAAAAACCTCCTGATCGACCGCCGCGCGGACGCGACCTTGCCCGACGGCAGCACATTCGGCCTCGCAGGCTTCCAGATCGTCGACGCTGAGAAATTCGCCGCGCTCGACGATTCGACGATCGTCGCGTGGCAGCGCCAGGGTCTGTTGGCGCTGGTGCATTTCCATCTCGCCTCGCTGGATCGCTTTTCAATCCTGCTGGAGCGTCAGGCCGTGCACACTGCAATCGCGCAAACGTCACCCGTTGATGTTTCGGATGCGCCGGAGGCGAGCACCTCCATGGCAGCGAATGCGCCCGCCTCCACCGCCGAGCCCCGTCAGACGGAGGGCATTATTCCCACCGAAGACACCACCGCCTCCGCGCCCCTCGAGACCATAGCGAAGAAAGCCTGATCCGATGAAAGCCTTCCCCAACCTCGCCTCCGCTTTCCTGATTGCCGCCACCGCCGGCACGCCCTTTGCCTCCACCGCCTTCGCACAGACGGTCGGGGCCGTGCGGACGGGGACAACCGCCACGTCTCCGACCCCACCGCTCGGCGGGCCTGTGGTGCCCGGTCTATGCCTGCTCTCGCGCGAAGCGATCTACGCCAATGCCGCGGTCGGCAAGGCCGCCTCGGCGCGCCTCAATGACCTGACTCGCGCGGCGCAGGCCGAGATCGATGCCCAGCGCCCGGCGATCGAGGCCGAAGCGAAGGCGCTCGAAGGGCAGCCCGACAACGCAGCCAACAAGCAAAAGCGCGAGGCGTTGGCCAGGCGCTGGCAGGCATTGCAGCAAAAGGCGGCGCAAACCAGCCGCGAGATCGAAGCAACCCGCACCAGGGCCTTGGAGCGAATCGCCAATGAGGCACAGCCGGTGATCGCGCAGGTCTATGGCCAAAAGAAGTGCGGCCTGCTGTTCGACCGCGGCACCGTCCTCGGCGGCAATTTCGCGAACGACCTGACGGCCGATGTCGTCCGCGCGCTCGACGCGAAGATCCAGACGATCAGCATCGAACGCGCACGCCTGCCGGCCCAGCCGACCGCCGGGCCGGCGCGATAGGATAACGTGCTGACGATCCTCTTGCTGGTGCCGGGCGACGTCCTGTCCGGTGTTGTCGTCAACTGCTTTATGGCGGCCCTCATTCTCGGCTGGCCACCTGCCGAAGCCGCGCGGAGCGTCGATTCGGAGCTGACCGGCATATCATTGCCGGTCATGACGCGTCCCAGCCGCGGACGGACCTGCCATGGCAGCCATATCCGTGACGTGCCCAGCCGACGTTTCTTCGCCGACGGCCACCCTGTGAACCGGATCTCCCCCAATCCTGTTTGGAGCCAACGCTATGAATGACAAGGCCCCGCTCCCCCTTGCGCATCTCGCCCGCTGGGTCACGGCCTTCGCGGGCGCAGGCCTTGTGGCGGCCGCACCGGCGAACGGCCGGGTGGTCGATCCCGCCACCGCCCCGGTCGAATGGGTGCATTATGCGCAAGGGGCGACGGCAGTGGTCATGCGCCTGCTCAAGGCGGATAACGAGGTCGCGGTGCGCCTTCGTGCCTATCTCGACCAGACCAGACCCGCCCCCGGTGAGCCGACCGCGCCGCTGGTCCTCAAACTGTGGATCGACCGCGATGGCGCGGTTTCGCGCGTCGATTTCACCCCCTTCGTCCATCCCGAGCCCAACGCTGATTTGCGGAGCCTGATCGTCGGCCAGAAGCTCGATGGTGCCCCGCCCCGAAATATGCTGCTGCCGCTACGCATCGCTGTGCAACTTGCTGCAGCCAGTGCCGAGTTGCCGGAACCATCACCGGCACTGGCACCGTCGCGCAGCAATCCGATCTGAGACTCGCTGGCGATGATGGTTGGCTATATCGACTGTCCGAGACCGCGTTCGAGCCGGTAACGAGCGGGATACTGCTGATCCCGCGGGGCTCGCACCTGATCGGCCGCTGTGACAGTGTCGCGGCGTTCAGATCGAATCGCGTATTGCTGGTCCAGCAGCGCATCATCCTGGCATGCTGCCGGTTTGCCGGATACCGAGATGGGCTCATTCAAGCTACGCCATTTCCGGTCTCGCGACCGATGGGGCTTCTTCCACTCGTGAGGGTTCCGAACCCTTGCGAACATGGACCGGCCAACGCTTCTTGGCCAGGCGGCCATCGCGCATATACAGCGTTCCGCCCAACGACAGCAGCGCCTTGGACCGCGATCTGGGTTACGAACGCACGGCATGAGCCGGGCCGCCACAAATGATGATTGGGGCAAAGATGGGAAATAGCAGTTTCAAGAATAGCGCTCGGTTGACCTGCAACGCAGGATTGAGCTTTGCCGCTTGGCCGCTTTCCCGGCGCGGCTGGCATGTGACGCCAACAATTCGCCATGCACGCGGGTCGGACATGCTTGTTACCGATGCCGATAAGGTTCGAAAATTTGGCGTCCAGTCGAGGGCGCTCAGCAAGCGCCAAGCCGCTTCGCTCGGTCGCGATCTGACCGCGCTTCGCGCTGAATGGTGGATCATCACGATCCACGCCAATTCCGATAATCCCGTTTGCTATATCCTGACGATTGACGAGGTTCGGAAACTGGCATCGCAGGACAAGGGCGGACAGCAAGCCTACTGGCTTGAGCCGCGCGACTATGATCGCGACGAATATAGGGATGCATGGGAAAGGATCGGTTTGGCGCCCGCTGCCTGATGCCGTCAGCACCATGCGCTCTTGGACCTTGGCACTATCATGACGGGGCAATCGCCGGCGGCCAGCGAAAGTACTGAAAAATGTGTCAGACGGCACCGGCAAAGGCCATAAGGGCCGCCAAGGGATGGCTTGCTAGCCATCTGTTCCGACGAGAACATATTGGTCGGGGCGACAGGATTCGAACCTGCGACCCCCACACCCCCAGTGTGATGCGCTACCAGGCTGCGCTACGCCCCGACCGAGGGGCGGCCATTAGGCGGGTTTTCCGTGGGATGCAAGCCTTGATGTTGAGATACTATGCCCCCCACATTCGGGGCTCCATTGCGCCTGCCCGCCTGCGATGGTAGCGGGCAGGCCATCCGACATGGGGGCTGCTCGATCATTCTGGTCGAAGGGTGCCCATGCCCATTCAGCATAGACGGGTCCGAATGTTCATTCCCTTCACCGCCCAGGCCGCAACCGGGGTCGCCGCATCGAGCGGAGCCGCCTCGTTCCTCAGCCTCGCGCCGCTGCTTCTCGTCTTCGTCGTCTTCTATTTCCTCATGATCCGCCCGCAACAGCGCCGGATGAAGACGCTGCAAGCGTCGATCGAGGGGGTCAAGAAGGGCGATCAGGTCACCACGGCGGGCGGCATCGTCGGCAAGGTGACCCGCGTGGAGGACACGCTGGTCGAGGTCGAGATCGCGCCGAACGTCCGCGTTCGCGTGGTCAAGTCGACGCTGACCGACGTGGTCAATCCCAACGCCAAGCCCGCCAACGACTGACGCGCGCGATGCTGGATTTCCCCCGCTGGAAGGTCGCTTCCATCGTTGCCCTGTTGGCGGCCCTGTGCCTGCTGGCGATTCCCAGTTTCCTGCCGGAAAGCGTGACGGACAAATGGGGCCCGATCCCGCATCCGCGCGTCAATCTGGGCCTCGACCTGGCGGGCGGCAGCTATCTGCTGCTGGAGGCGGACACCGCCGACCTCGCCAATTCGCGTCTGGAGACGATGCGCGACCAGGTGTCGACCGAGATGCGGCGCGGCAATCCGCGCATCGATATCGGTGACATCTCGACGCGCGACGGCCAGCTCAGCTTCATGCTGCGCGACCCCAGCCAGGTCGACGCCGCGCGCGAGCGGCTGCTGTCGATCACCGGCGGCGGGGCGGGCATGACCGGCCAGCGCGAATGGGACATCCAGGTCGTCGACACCTCGCGCTTCATCCTGAAGCAGACCCAGGCCGGGCTGAACCAGGCGATCGACACCGCGATGAAGGACGCCACCGAAGTCGTCCGCCGCCGCATCGACGAACTGGGCACCAAGGAGCCCACCATCCTTCAGCAGGGCAGCAACCGCATCGTGGTGCAGGTGCCCGGCCTCCAGAACCCGCAGGCGCTGAAGGATCTGCTCGGCAAGACCGCCAAGCTCGAATTCAAGCTGGTCGACACCAACGCCAATCCGGCCGATCTCGCCAAGGGCAATGCCCCCGCAGGCAGCCAGGTCCTGTCCTATCCGGGCAATCCGCTGGGCGCGCCAGTGATCGCGGTGAAGCGGCCCGTCATCATCTCGGGCGATCAGTTGATCGACGCACAGCAGACTTTCGACCAGCAGACCAACGCGGCGCAGGTGGCGATCACCTTCGACGCGCAGGGCGGTCGCAAGTTCGCGCGCATCACCCAGGAAAATACCGGCAAACCCTTTGCGATCATCCTGGACAACAAGGTGATCTCGGCGCCCAACATCAACGAACCGATCCTGGGCGGGCGCGCGTCGATCAGCGGCAACTTCACCGTCCAGACCGCCAACGAACTCGCGATCGCGCTGCGTTCGGGCAAGCTGCCGGTCAATTTGAAGGTCGTCGAGGAACGCACCGTCGGTCCCGATCTGGGCGCCGATTCGATCCATGCCGGCGTCCTCGCCTCGGCCATCGCCGCGATCGCGGTGATCGTGTTCATGACCCTCACCTATGGCCGGTTCGGCATTTATGCGAACATCGCGGTCGTCATCAACGTGCTGGTCATCCTGGCCGTCATGGCGATGCTCAACGCCACGCTGACGCTGCCCGGTATTGCCGGGTTCGTGCTGACCATCGGTACGGCCGTCGACGCCAACGTCCTGATCAACGAGCGTATCCGCGAGGAACGGCGACGCGGGCGCAGCGTGGTCCAGGCGGTCGAGCTGGGCTATAAGGAAGCCAGCCGCACCATTTTCGAAGCGAACGTGACCCACGCCATTTCGGGCCTCATCATGCTCGTGCTCGGCTCGGGCCCGGTCAAGGGCTTCGCGGTCGTGCTGCTGATCGGCATCGTGACCAGCGTGTTCACCGCCGTTACCTTCACGCGGATGCTCGTGGTGCTGTGGTTGCGCCGCGAAAAGCCCAAGACCATCAATATTTGAGGCAGGAGAACAGATCATGCGCCTCCTGAAACTCGTTCCCGACAATACGAACATCGATTTCGTCCGCCTGCGCGGCTGGGCGTTCGGGCTGACCCTGTTGCTGACCGTCCTGGCAGTCGGCGTCACCTTCGCGCGCGGCCTGAACCTCGGCGTCGATTTCGTCGGCGGCCTGATGGTCGAGGAAAAGTTCGCCACCCCGCCCTCGACCGACCGGGTTCGCGCGGTGATCGATGGCCTGGGCGTGGGCGAAGCCAATCTGCAGGCGGTGGGCGATGGCCGCACCGTCAGCATTCGCCTGCCCCTGCCCTCCTCGACCGACGAGGGCGCCACCAACGCCGTCGTCCGCAAGGTCGAAGCCGCGCTGGCACAGCAATTCCCCGGCGCGACGTTCAGCCGTTACGACACGGTATCGGGCAAGGTGTCGAACGAGTTGATCAAGCATGGCGTGCTGGCGGTCGTGCTCGCGATCCTGGGCATCGGCCTGTTCGCCATCTTCCGCTTCGAATGGCAGTTCGGCGTGTCGACCATCGTCGCGATCGTCCATGACCTTCTGGTGACGCTCGGCTTCTTCGCGATCACCCAGTTCGAACTCGACCTGACGATCATCGCGGCGTTCCTGACCATCATCGGCTATTCGATCAACGACAAGATCGTGATCGACGACCGCATCCGTGAGAATATGCGCCGCTATCGCAAGATGGACATGCGCGAGATCATCAACCTGTCGGTGAACGAAACGCTGCCGCGCACGGTGATGACCTCGGTCACGATCCTGCTGGCGTTGTTCGCGATGCTGTTCCTGGGCGGCCATGTGCTGCGCGGCTTCACCGCCGCGATGATCCTGGGCATTGTGGTCGGCACCTATTCGTCGATCTACGTCTCGTCCTCGCTGCTCATCTCGCTCGGGCTGCGTGCCGAGCCGAATCGCGAGAAGCCCGGCACCCCCGGCAAGCGCAGCGTCGCCGATGCGGAGCGCATCACCCCGCGCGAGGGGTGAGCTGCGGCCAATGAGCGATTCGATCCGCATCACGCGCGATCCCACCGCACCCGGCCCGATCGTCCGTGGCTTTGCCGCGAACGGCTTTCGGGTCGGGGAGGTCGCCTATCCCGCGCTGCTGCTGGCGCCCGACTGGCATGAGGGCTGGACACCGCCCGCCTTCGACGCCATCGACATGGCGGCGGTCGAGTCGCTGATCGCCGAGCGGCCGGAATTCCTGTTGCTCGGCACCGGCGCCACGCTTCGCCATCCCCCTGCCCGCTTTCGCGCCGCGATGGACGCGCGCGGGCTGGGCATCGAGGCCATGGACAGCCGCGCGGCCGCCCGCGCCTGGGGCGTGCTGCGCAGCGAAGCGCGGCTGATCGTCGCCGCCATCTACCCGCTCGACGCCTGATACCCCCCTCCCTGACGGAGGGGAGCGGTGGCGCGCTGGGTCAGACGACCGTGAAGCCCGCCCAGAATGGGTCTTCGCGGTCGATCCAGATGGTGTTGAACCCGGTCGCGATCGCCGAGCCCTCGATCGAGGGCACGATCGCCGCCTGCCCGTCCAACTCGGTCGCCGCCTCGACCCGGCCGATGAAGCGACTGCGAATATAGCTTTCATGCATGAAGCGGTCCCCGACCTTCAGCCGCCCCTTGGCCGCCAGGTGCGCGAGGCGCGCCGACGTGCCGGTGCCACAGGGGCTGCGGTCGATCGCGCGTTCGCCATAGAAGACCGCGTTGCGCCCATCGGCATCCTCGGCCGAGGGGCGATCGGTCCACAGCACATGGCTGACCCCGCGGATCGAGGGTTCGAGCGGATGGACCGGCTCGAACTTTTCGCGCACCAGCTCACGGATCGTCCGGCTCAACTCGACCAGCCGTGACGCGCCCATCGCGTCGAGCCCGGTATAGGCCCCCTGCGGCTCGACAATCGCGTAATAATTGCCGCCATAGGCGACATCGACCGACAAGGGGCCAAATCCCGGCACCTCGATCGCAATACCCTCCGCCGCCAGATAGGCCGGGACGTTGCGGATCCGGACGGCGGTGACCTTGGGGCCCTGCTTCTCATATTCGATATGGATGGTGCCAGCGGGCACCTCGACCTTCAGCCTGCCCGGTTCGCGCGGGTTGATGAGGCCGTGCTCCAGGCCAAAGGTGATCATGCCGATCGTCCCATGCCCGCACATGGGCAGGCAGCCACTCGTCTCGATGAACAGGATCGCGGCATCGCTATCGGGCTCGCATGGCGGATAGAGGAAGCCGCCCGACATCATGTCGTGCCCTCGCGGCTCGAAGCACAGTCCGGTGCGAATCCAGTCGAACCGATCGAGGAAATCGAGCCGCCGCTCCGCCATGGTGGAGCCGCGCAACAGCGGCGCGCCGCCGACCACCAGCCGGACGGGATTGCCCGCCGTGTGGCCGTCGATGCAGAAAAACGTATGGCGGATCGAAGGAGAAGAGGTCATCGGGATTCCCTTGCTACCCAATCCGTATACGGTATTAGTTGGGTCATGCCCAAGCCGGAAAATGCGTCGTCGGAAAATGCGGATCGCAGCGCCCTGATCGTCGGGGGCGGCGTTGTGGGAATGGCCACCGCGCTGTCGCTGCAACGCACGGGATGGACCGTGACGCTGGTCGAAGCGGAACCGACCCCACGCACCGCGTCCTGGGGCAATGCGGGGCATATCGCGACCGAGCAGGCCGAGCCGATCGCCTCGCCCGCCATGATCCGCGGCTTTGCCGGGCGGCTCTTCTGGCGTGGTGGGGCGCTGTCCCTGCCACCAAGGGAGATCGCCACCTGGCTCCCCTTCTCACTGCGGCTGTTACGGGCGGCGCGGGCCGACCGTTATGCCCGCGCGCATGCGGCGCTGGCGGACCTGCTCGCCCAGGCCATGCCCGCCTGGACCCGGCATGTCGCCGCGCTCGGCGCGCCCGAGCTATTGCGGCAGGACGGGCATGTCGTGCTGTGGGAAACACCCGAGAGTGCCGCGCGCGGCCTCGCCAACTGGCAGGCGGCGGACACCGGCACCGCGCGTTTCCGCCCGCTGACCGAGGGTGAACGGGACGACTGGCGCAGCCTTATCCACGCGCCGATCGCGGGCGGCATCCGTTTCTCCGGCAGCGGCCAGATCGCCGATCCGACGCACCTCGCCCAGACGACGACCGCGCGCTTCCTCGCCGATGGCGGCACCCGGATCGTCGCGCGGGTCGCGGCGGTCGGCGATGGCGAGGTGCGGCTGGACGACAACCGCCGCCTCTCCGCCGCGCAAGTCGTGGTGACGGCGGGCATCGCCAGCGCCGCGCTGCTCCGCCCCTTTGGCCTGAAGGCCCCGATCATCGCCGAGCGCGGCTATCACCTCCAGACCGGGCCGCAAGTCGACTGGCCCGCCGACCTGCCGCCGGTGGTGTTCGAGGACCGCTCGATGATCGTCACCCGCTTCGCCGGGGGGCTGCGCGCCGCCAGCATCGTCGAGTTCGCCCGTGCCGAGGCCGCCCCCGACCCCGCCAAATGGAACCGCCTGCGCCACCACATCGCCGCGCTCGGCCTGCCGATCGGCGACGACGCCCAGCCCTGGATGGGCGCGCGGCCAACCTTGCCGGATTACCTGCCCGCGATCGGGCGGGTGCCGGGCGCGCGCGGGCTGTCCTATGCCTTTGGGCATAATCACCTGGGGCTGACGCTCGCGCCGATCACGGGGGAGTTGGTGGCCGCGATGCTGGGGGACATTGCGCCACCAGTTTTCTTAGAGGCCTTCAATCTGGCGCGGTTCGGGTGATTCCCGTGTGGCCGAGACATTGACCGTGATGGCGATACTGGATGGAAGCGGCCCGTCGGCTTTTGGTCAAGCAGGTAGTGAGAGCGGACGCTCAACCGCGGACGGGTGTCCCGCAAACGATCCAAATGGAATGTACGGCGTGTTTCACGGGCCGCTCCTAATCGGGAAACGTCTCTAGCTGCTTGAACCCGCCAGCAAGTTCATGCATATGCAGCATAGGCAAGCATAGGCAGGAGCAATTATGATCGTCAGCATACCTGAGGCCGCGCAGCGGCTGAACGTGTCGGTAGACACCATACGTCGGCAGGTTCGCAGCGGGACGCTACCGGCCAACCGTGATGAAAAGGGGCAGTGGTGGCTCGACCTCTCCGGTGACGAACAGGCAACCACCAAGGCGGTGGATGGAGATCGCATGGGCCTTGGCGTCGGCACGCCTCTCAAACGCAACGAACGGGAAAGCCTAATCAACGCGCTGGAAGATCAGGTGGACGACCTTAAAGTCCGCCTCGATCGTTCCGAAAAGGAGCGGCGCGAAGATGCCGAGAAGTTTCGCACCGAACGTGACCATTTGTTGGCAATGATAGAGCGTCTGGCATCGGACAAAGGCGCATGAGTCTGATTCCAATGGTCATAGAGCAATCCTCGCGAGGGGAACGCTCGTTCGACATATACTCACGGTTGCTGCGCGAACGGATCGTGTTCGTCAACGGCCCGATCGAGGACAACCTTGCGGCTACGGTTTGCGCGCAGATGCTGTTCCTTGAATCCGAGAACCCTAAAAAGCCGCTGACCCTCTACATCAATTCGCCGGGCGGAGCCGTCACCAGCGGCTTGGCGATCTACGACACCATGCAATATGTCCGGTGCCCCGTCGCCACACTTTGCCTCGGGCTTGGTGCTTCGATGGGCTCGTTTCTGCTGATGGCAGGAGCGCCGGATATGCGCGCGATCCTGCCGAATGCATCGGTGATGCTACATCAGCCATCGGGTAGCTTCAAAGGGCAGGCATCGGATATCGAACGGCACGCAGCGGACATATTGAGGATGCGGCAACACCTGATCCGCCTCTATTCGCACCATTGCCATCAACCTGTCGATCTGGTGGCACGAACGCTCGACCGCGATCACTTCATGAACGCCGAAGAGGCATTGGCATGGCAACTGGTCGATGAGGTCTATGCGCCGCGAGCCGTTGAGCCGTCCTCGTAGAAGGTGGTCGCTGTTTTCCCAGAATGCGATGGTATTAATGCGATGGTATTTTGGGAAGGTATGCATCTCCGCCGTTTGCTGATTCCTCAACTTCGGTGGGCGAGATGTATCAGGGGATATAGCCGGCCTTGCCCATCGTGCGGCGAGCGATCGATCTGTACGAATCCCATTCTTTCGTAGAAGCCTACGGCCTGTTCGTTCTGCTCATTCACGTCGGTCGTCATGCCGGGGTGTAGCGCCAAACCATGCCGCACCAGTGCTGTGCCGATCCCGCGCCCGAATGCAGCCGGGTCGATAAACAATGCTTCCATGTGGCCTTTATCGATCAGCATGAAACCAAGCGGACGATCGTTTTCATCGATGGCAAGCGTTAGCGGCGCTTGGGGAAGGAAGCCGCAAACCTCCCGACCTATCGCAATGCGATCCTCGACAGAAAGAAAGTGGTGCGTGGCATCAACCGCGCCACGCCAGATTTCCAAGATACGCGCGCCGTCCGTAGGGCGGGAAGACCTAATTGTGAACATCGCTACGCAGTAGCCTGGAACCTCCACGACCTTCAACTGGAGCAAGGCCGGCGACCAGCCTTACCGAAAAGGAACATCTAGCGGGATGGCCGCCTAGGCACTCGCACTTAATGCCGCCTCCCGGCAGCAGCTTTCCCAAAAGCCATTCCCGATTGCATTTTCTATAATGGCGGGGCCGAGACGGAGAAACGAGAAAAGTCCCGCTTGACAAACGGCAGCTACTAGAAATCCGGACCGTCGGCCCGAGCGTCCAGGTTGAGCGACAGCGGACATGCGCGACATGGTCGCGTAAAAAGCGAAAACCGTCCCGCCTATCGCCCCCATCCGCCCGGCCCCGACTCCCCCTCGACAACGCGCCCCCATCCGCTATCGGTTAACCACTATCGACGTGGGGGACGGCGACCGGAAACGTGCAGATCAAGCGGCTTCGCATTTCGGGTTTCAAGAGCTTCGTCGATCCGGCCGATCTGGTCATCGAACCGGGGCTGACCGGCGTTGTCGGGCCCAATGGCTGCGGCAAGTCGAACCTGCTCGAAGCGCTGCGCTGGACGATGGGCGAGAATAGCGCGCGGTCGATGCGCGGGGCGGGGATGGAGGATGTCATCTTCGCCGGAACCGCCAGCCGGCCACCACGCGACTTTGCCGAGGTCGCGATCCTGGCCGAGCGCGACGGCGAGGAGACCGAGATCGTCCGCCGGATCGAGCGGGGCGCGGGCTCCGCCTATCGCATCGACGGGCGCGACGTGCGGGCCAGGGACGTGGCGCTCCTCTTCGCCGATGCCGCGACCGGCGCCCATTCCCCCGCTTTGGTCAGCCAGAACCGGATCGGCGTGGTCATTGCCGCCAAGCCCGCCGAACGCCGCGCGATGCTGGAGGAAGCGGCCGGAATCGCCGGGCTGCACGTCCGCCGCCGCGATGCCGAGGTGCGGCTGCGCGCGACCGAGACCAATCTGGCGCGCATCGACGAACTGATCGCCGATCAGGATGGGCGGATCGCGACCTTGCGGCGACAGGCGCGGGCGGCGGAGCGGTATCGGCTGATCTCCGAGCAGATCCGCCTGGCCGAGGCGCGGATGATCTTCGCGCGCTGGCGCGATGCCGCCGCCGCCGCGACCACCGCCAGGGTCGAGGCGGAGGCGGCCGAGGCCCAGGTCGCCACCGCGACCACCGCCGAGCGCGCCGCCGCCGCCGCGCAGGACCAGGCCGTCACCCAGGCCGCCCAGACCCGCGCCGCCGCCTTGGCCGCGCGCGATGCGATGAGCGAGGCCGGCCACGCCCTGTCCCGCGCACGCGACCACCGCCACGGCCTGCACCGCCGGATCGAGGACCTCGCCGCCGCCCGCGCGCGCATCGGCGAGGATCAGGCGCGCGAGGATTCGCTGGCGCATGACGCGGCCGCCGCCATCGCCCGGCTGAGCGACGAACGCGCCGATCTCGACGCGCGCATCGCCCATGCCGCACAGGCGATGCCCCGGCTCGACTCGCTGCTGGGCGAGGCGGAGAGCAAGGCGCGCGATGCCGAGGTGGCGCTGGCGCGCGCGGTATCGGCGCAGGCGGCGGAAGCGGCCGAGCGCCGGATCGCGGAGGCCGCGCTTGCCGCCGCGCGCGCGCGCCACGAACGCGCCGAACGCGATGCGCGCGGTGTCGCCTCCGCGATCGAGGCGCTGCCCGACCTGGCGCAGCAGGAGGCGGAGCGCGAAGCCGCCATCGCCGCGCAGGATGCCGCGCGCGCCGATGCGGACAAGGCCGGGGCGGCGCTGCGCTGGGCCGAGGAGAATGAAGCCATCGCCACCGCCGAGCGCGATCCGGCCGAGGCCGCGCGCGCACAGGCGATCGCCGCGCTGGCCGCGCTCGATGCCGAGGCGGCGGCGCTCGCCCGCGCGACCGAGCGCAAGGGTGGCGACCGGCTGCTCGACGAGGTGCAGGCCGAGCCGGGGTTCGAGCGCGCGCTGGCCGCCGCGCTCGGCGACGAACTGGATACACCGCTGGCCGACTGGCAGGGATCGGCCATCGCCCCGGACGATCCGCGCGCGCCGGTCGGCACGCTGCCGCTGGGCGAACGCGTCGCCGCGCCCGGGACGCTGGCCCGGCGTCTGTCGCAGATTTTCCTGGTGGAGGGCGATTCGGGACAGCCGCTCGCCGTCGGGCAGCGGCTGGTCACGCGCGAAGGGCGGCTGCGGCGCTGGGACGGCTATGTCGGCGAAGGCGGCGGCGCGGCGGCGGCCGAGCGGATGGAACGCCGCAACCGCCTGACCCGGCTGGACGCCGAACGCCCCGCCGCCGAGGCTGCGGTCCGGGCGGCGACCGAGGCACGCGTGGCGATCGACGAGCGGATCGCCCGCGCCCGTCTGGCCGCCAGCAGCGCGCGCACGCTGCACGCCAGGGCCGAGGCGGCGCTGCGCGATGCCCAGCGCGTCGAGGACCGGGCGCAGGCGCAGATCGAGCGGCTGAACGCACAACGCGCCGATCTCGCCACCCGTGCCGAACGGATCGCCGCCGAGATGGACGAGGCGCGACGCGAATGCGACGTGGCCGAGGCGGCGCTCGCCGCCCTACCCGACGGTCGCGCCAGTGCGGCGGAGACTGCGCGGTTGCAGACCGAGACGCAGCTGGCCCGCTCGGCGGTGGCGCTCGCCCGGTCGGAACGGACGACGCTCGACCGGACGCTGGCCCAGACGCGCGAACGGCTGGCCGCGGCCTCGACCGAAACGGAGAGCTGGCAGGCGCGCGCCGGACAGGCGGCCGGGCGGATCGCCGAAATGGCGACGCGCGCCGCCGCGCTGGATGAGGAGGCGGCCGCGCTCGCCGACCGCCCCGACGCGCTCGCCGCCGAAATCGCGCACCTCGTCGCCGCGCACGATAGCGCCAGGGCCGAAGCCGAACGCACCCAGACCGAGGAAGCCGAGGCCGAACGCACACGGCGCCAGACCGAGGCGGCGCATGGCCATGCCCAAGGCGTCCTCTCCAGCGCGCGCGAGGCGCGAGCGGGGGCCGTTGCGCGCGTCGAGAATCACGAATTGCGCCGGGTGGAGATGGGCCGCGTCTCCGGCGAGCGCTTCGCCTGCCCCGCCCCCGTGCTGCCCGAAAGGCTCGGCTTTGCCGGGGCCGATGTCGGCTCGCCCCAGGCGGAGGCGGCCGCCCACGAAAAATTGTCCGCCGACCGCGAGCGGATCGGCCCGGTCAATCTGGTCGCCGAACAGGAACTGGCCGAGCTGGAAGCGAGCGGGGCCGCCAGCGCCGCCGAGCGCGAGGATCTGGTCCAGGCGGTCGCGCGGCTGCGCGGGTCGATCGGGCTGCTCAATCGCGAGGGGCGGCAAAGGCTGCTCACCGCGTTCGAGGCGGTGAACGGCCATTTCCAGACGCTGTTCGCATCGCTGTTCGACGGCGGCGCGGCGCATCTAGCCCTGGTCGATTCCGACGATCCGCTGGAGGCCGGACTGGAGATCATGGCGCAACCGCCGGGCAAGCGGCTGCAATCGCTGACCCTGTTGTCGGGCGGCGAACAGGCGCTGACGGCGATCGCGCTGATCTTCGGCCTGTTCCTGACCAACCCCGCGCCGATCTGCGTGCTGGACGAGGTCGATGCGCCGCTGGACGATGCCAATATCGAGCGGTTCTGCGGCCTGCTCGACCGGATGACGCGCGACACCGACACACGCTATCTGATCGTCACCCATAATGCGGTGACGATGAGCCGGATGCACAGGCTGTTCGGCGTGACGATGATCGAACGCGGGATCAGCCGCCTGGTGTCGGTCGACCTGCAGGCCGCCGAGACCCTGCTGGCGGCGGAATAGCGCCAGCCCGGTTTTTGCCGGACACCGACATTTCCTCATACGGAAACCTGTTGCGGCTATGACCCGCCCGATCGCATAGCCCCCGGTCTTCCGCGCAAGGACTCCCATCCATGAAATTCCTACCCTTTGCCGCTCTCGCCCTGGCCCTGCTGGGCGGCTGCGCCCATGCCGACACGTCCCCTTCCATGGCGATGCCGGCCCCGATGCACAGGGCGACACAGGCCGCCGCGAAGGCGCCCGTGACCATCCTGGTGTCGATCGACGGCTTTCGCGCCGACTATATGACGCGCGGGCTGACGCCCCATCTGTCGCGGCTGGCGAGCGATGGCGCGACCGCCGTGATGCGCCCCTCCTTTCCGTCCAAGACCTTTCCCAATCACTGGACGCTGGTGACCGGCGTCGTGCCCGACCGTCACGGCATCGTCGCCAACAGCTTCTCCGATCCGACACGCCCCGATGAACGCTTCTCGATGGCATCGGACGACCCCTTCTGGTGGAATGCCGCCGAACCGATCTGGGTCACGGCGGAGCGGGCGGGCATTCCCACCGCGACGATGTTCTGGCCCGGTTCCAATGTCGCCTGGGGCGGCCATGTCGAGGCCAACAGCCATCATATGGTGGTCGGCGGCACCCGCCCGCGCGACTGGGCCCAGTATAACGGGGCGATCACCGATCGTCAGCGTGTGGACATGATCGTCGACTGGCTGCGCCGCCCGGCCGAAACGCGCCCGCATTTCCTCACCCTCTATTTCGACGAGGTCGACACGGCGGGCCATGCCGACGGACCCGACTCGCCGGAGGTGAATGCCGCCATCCGCGCGGTCGACGGTGCGATCGGGCGGCTCATCGCGGAACTGGCGAAGCTGGACCAGCCCGCCAATCTGGTCGTCGTCGCCGATCACGGCATGGCGGCGATCTCCAGCGATCGGGTGGTCGCGCTCGATTCCTTCCTGGATCCGGCCGACTACCAGTTGTCCGAAGACGGCCCCTTTGCCGATATCCGCGCCAATCCGGGGCATGAGGCCGCGCTGGAACACGCACTGCTGGGCAAGCATGGCCATGCGGCGTGCTGGCGCCGCCAGGAGATCCCCGCCTATCTCCATTATGGCAGCAATCCCCGCATCGCCCCCTATTTCTGCCTCGCCGACACGGGGTGGGTGATCAAGAACAAGCGGCCGGTTAAGCCCTTTACGGGCGGCACCCATGGCTATGACCAGACCGATCCGGCCATGGCGGCACTCTTCATCGCGCAGGGACCCGCCTTTCGCCAGGGCGTCCGGCTCGCGCCGTTCGACAATGTCGCGGTCGCCCCGCTGCTGCGCGATCTGCTAGGCTTGCCCGCCGGCCAGGGCCTGGACGGCACCGATGCGCCGGTGCGCGCGGCGCTTCGGAGTCGCTGAGGCGCGAAACGAAAAGAGGAGAGGTTGATGATCTGGTTGGAGGATATCGAGGTCGGCGCCACCGAGCGTTTCGGTCATTATGTCGTCGAGCGCGACGAGGTGATCGCCTTTGCCCGTCGCTATGATCCCCAGCCCTTCCACCTGTCCGACGAAGCGGCGGCCGAAACCCATTTCGGCCGCCTGTCGGCAAGCGGCTGGCACACCGCCAGCATGACGATGGCGATGATCGTCGCCCATTATCGCGATATCGGCTTTCAAAGCCTGGGCTCGCCCGGTGTGGACGAGTTGCGCTGGCTCAAGCCCGTCTATCCGGGGGACACGCTGTCCTGCGAGACCGAGGTGGTCGAGGCGCGGCGCTCGGCCAGCCGGCCGGAGATGGGCCTTGTCACCAGCCTGCTCACGGTTCGTAATCAGGACGGCGCGGCGGTGATGCGCTTCCGGCCGACCGTCATGATCCGGACACGCACGCCGGGTTGAGCGCCGATGGCCCTTCGCCCGGGGCCGCGCCGGGCGAAGGGCGAGGCGATGGTCAGGGGCGAGGGGCGATCCCCGCCCCGACACGCCAACTCACCCCGCCTCAATAGCTCGCATAGTCCGTGAAGCGCGTGATCGTCGGGTCGAACTTCATCACGACCTTGCCGGTCGCGCCGTGACGCTGCTTGGCCACGATCAGTTCGGCGAGGCCATAGACGCGTTCGACCTCGGTGGCCCATTTCGCATGATCCTCGAAGACCCTGCCGTCATCGCCCTCCATCGGGCGCTTGGGTTCGCGCTGCATCATGTAATAATCTTCGCGGAACACGAACCAGACCATGTCGGCGTCCTGCTCGATCGAGCCCGATTCGCGAAGGTCCGACAGCATCGGGCGCTTGTCCTCGCGCTGTTCGACCGCGCGGCTCAACTGCGACAGCGCCAGCACCGGCACGTTCATGTCCTTGGCCAGCGTCTTCAGCCCGCGCGAAATCTCGGAGATTTCCTGCACGCGGTTGCCGTCCGACTGTTTCCCCGAGCCGGTCAGAAGCTGGAGATAATCGACCACGACCAGCCCGATCTCGTTATTGTGCCGCCGCTGGAGCCGCCGGACGCGGGTGTGCAGCGCCGAGATCGACAGGCCGCCGGTATCGTCGATGAACAGCGGCAACTGCTCCAGTTCCGCCGCCGCCGCCGCCAGTTGCGCGAACTCGTTGCGGCTGATCTTGCCCATGCGCAGCGCTTCGGAGCTGATCCCCGACTGCTCGGCCAGGATACGCGTCGCCAACTGGTCGGCGGACATTTCGAGGCTGAAGAAGGCGACCTTCGCGCCCACCGACTCGGACGGCGAAATCCCGTCCTGCATGTCGCGCATCCAGCGGCGCGCGGCGTTGAACGCGATGTTGGTGGCCAGCGAGGTCTTGCCCATGCCCGGACGCCCCGCGAGGATCATGAGGTCGGAGCGGTGCATGCCGCCGATCTTGGCGTTGATCGAATCCAGACCCGTGGTGATGCCCGAGACATGGCCGCCCGAATTCAGCGCACGCTCGGCATTCTTGACCGCCATGGTGGTCGCCTGGGCAAAGCTCTTCACCGCAGTCTCGGAGCCGCCGTCCGCCGCGACCTTGAACAGCTCATTCTCCGCCAGCTCGATCTGGGCGCGCGGATTCACTTCCTCGGACGTATCCATGGCGCGGTCGACCAGCGTCCGCCCCACCGTCACCAGCGCGCGGAGCATGGCGAGGTCGTAGATCTGCGCCGCAAACTGCCGCGCGCCGATCAGGCCCGCGCCCGACCCGGTCAACTGCGCCAGATAGGACGGCCCGCCCAGCGCCTTCATCCCCTCGTCCGCCTCGAACATCGGGCGCAACGTGACCGGGGTCGCCAGCATGTCGGTGGCGCGCAGATTCTTGATCGCCGAAAAGATCCGGCCATGCACCGGCTCGAAGAAATGGTCCGGGTCCAGCCGATCGACAAGGTCGTCGGCCAGCCGGTTGTCGATCATCATCGCACCCAGCAGCGCGGCCTCCGCCTCGATATTGCGGGGAAGCTGCTGCGGCTCGGTGGCGGCAGCGGGGTTCTGAAATGCGAGGGTGGCCATTTATCCGGCGTTAGCGCGCCCGTGGCCCTTCTGTGAAGTCGATTGCGTCGATCAGCGGAGGATTTGCGGCGCGCGCCCATCGCGACTATCCCCATGCCATGGCCGATCCCCGGATCATATCGATCGAACTAGACGAACGCAGCCTGGGCTGGCGGTCGGCGGATGTCGAACAGGAGCGGCGGATCGCGATCTTCGACCTGATCGAAGAAAATTATTTCGCGCCGCAACGCCCGCAGGCGGACGGCTATGCCGGCCCCTATCGCATCAAGCTAGAGTCCGAGGAAGGTCGGCTGGGCATCCATATGCACCGCGAGGACGGGACGCATATCGAGACGCTGGTGCTGGCGCTCGGCCGGTTCCGGCGGCCGATCAAGGATTATTTCGCGATCTGCGACAGCTATTACCAGGCGATCCGCGCCGCCGCGCCGCAACAGATCGAGACGATCGACATGGCCCGGCGCGGTATCCATAACGATGCGGCGGCGATGTTGCAGGACCGGCTGACCGGCAAGATCGAAGTAGATTTCGATACCGCACGTCGCCTCTTCACACTGATCTGCGTCCTGCATATCCGCAACTAATGGCGATTCTCTGGAAAATCGGCGCGGGGCTGGCCGCCCTCGGCGCTTTGGGCATGGGCGGGTGGCGCTATGCGACCCATTGGGCACCCCCGATCGAGCGATATCCGCTGCAGGGAATCGACCTGCCCGAAAATCCGCCCGCCGTGGAATGGCGGACGCTGCGCGCGAACGGCGCCGATTTCGCCTATCTCGTCGCCACCTCCGGTGCGGACCGGCGCGACGCGGCGTTCGAGGCGAACTGGGCCGCGCTGCCCGAAGCGGGCCTGCGACGCGGCGCGATCCATCTCTATTCGCTGTGCCAGCCCGCCACCGCGCAGGCCGATGCCTTCAACATCTTCGTGCCACGCGCGGGCGATGCGCTGCCCGCCGCGATCGACCTGTCCTATCATGACGATTGCACCGCGCGGCCCGATCGTGCCCAATTGATCGCCGACCTGACCCGCTTCCTGTCCATGGTGGAGACGCATACCGGCAAGCCGGTGATGCTGCGCGTGTCGCGCGCCTTCGAATCGGACTATCGGATCACCGCCGCCCTGCCCCGCCCCGTCTGGGCGATGGGCACCCTGTTGAAACCCGATTACGCGGCCCGTCCCTGGCGGATGTGGCGCGCCAGCGATATCCGCCGGGTCGAGGGGGTGGAAGGCCCCGTGAATTGGGACGTCGTCACCTCATGAGCCAGATCGATCCGCAGGCCAAACGGCTGATCGCCGCCGCCCGCGCCGCCGCGCGCCACGCCCATGCGCCCTATAGCCGCTTCGCGGTGGGTGCCGCGCTGCTGATGGAGGATGGCACGCTCATCACCGGCGCGAATGTCGAAAACGCCAGCTATGGCCTGTCGCTCTGTGCCGAGACGGTGGCGATCGCCACGGCCTCGGCCGCCGGGCGGTTGCGGGAGATCGTCGCGATCGGCGTGATCGGCGGCGCGATGGACGCCGACGGTGCCCCCAAAGGCACCACGCCGGTCAGCCCGTGCGGCCGGTGCCGCCAGGTCATCAACGAAGCCGCGCAAATGGGCGGCCGCGACCTGCCCGTCCATTGCGGGGCGGCCGAAGGCGATGCGGTGCGTAGCTATCGCCTGTCCGAACTGCTGCCCGATGCCTTCGGTCCGGCCGATCTGGGGATCGGCTGAACCGTCATCCCGGCGCCTCGCCACGGGCGCGCATCGCGGTCTCGGCCTGCTGGATGAACTGCCAGACTTGGGCCGGGAAGCCGGGATCCTCCTGCCCGTCCCACGCCGCACGATCGGCATGGAGGCGGGTCGCCCCCGCCCACATCTCCGGCGTCGCGACCGCCCGGAACGGCGCGAGCAGCGCGAACCATTCGCGAACGAAGCCCCTCGCGGCCTCTGCATCGGGATCGAGCGGCAAGGCGATCGCGATCCGCTGCCCCAGCTCGGCCCATTGCGCCTGATAGGCATCCAGGTCGAAGTCCGGCGCCAGCGTGGCCATCCGCTCAGCCCAATGCCGTTGCTCGTCCTGCGTAAAATGGCGGTCGACCACCGCCTTCCACTGGGTCGTCGTCATGGCGTTTCCCTTTCGTATCAGCGAGCACAGGGTCGCGACGTCGATGCGCTCGCCGGCATCGATGCGGGACTGGATGGAGCGGAGCAGCGCGGCGGTGTCCGCCAAGACCACCTGCTGCGCCTCGACCACGGCGCGCTGCGCGGCGATCATCGGGCCGAGCCGCGCATCGGGCCGGTCGAGCATCCGCCCGATCGCGGCCAGGGTGAAGCCCGCCCGCTTCAACGCGACGATCGCGTGCAGCCGCTCCAGTTCGCCCGCGCCGAAGATGCGCCGCCCGCCCTCGCTGCGCAGCGGCCGGATCAGCCCGCGTGCTTCATAAAATCGCAGCGCCCGGCTGCTGAGGCCGGTGGCGCGCGATCCCGGCAATGTCAATCATGCTGGTCATGGCGCGACCGTACCGCTTGACGCAGCGTCAACCGCAAGCCCCTTTCTGGCGGCTGCCCCCTTGCCCTGCCCCCACGATCCGGCGATGAGCGGCCAAACCTGAAGGAAATGAAGATGTCGATCCTGTCCGACCGCTGGATTCGCGAAGCCGCGCAGACCCAGGGGATGATCGAGCCGTTCGTCGAGAATCAGCGCCGCGATGGCTGCATCAGCTATGGTCTGTCCTCCTATGGCTATGACGCGCGGGTGGCGGACGAGTTCAAGATCTTCACCAATGTCGACAGCGCGGTCGTCGATCCCAAGGATTTCGCGTCGAACAGCTTCGTCGATCGCAAGACCGATGTCTGCATCATCCCGCCCAACAGCTTCGCACTGGCCCGGACGGTCGAGTTTTTCCGTGTGCCGCGCGACGTGCTGGTCATCTGCCTGGGCAAGTCGACCTATGCGCGGTGCGGCATCATCGTGAATGTCACGCCGCTGGAACCCGGTTGGGAAGGACATGTGACGCTGGAATTCTCCAACACCACGCCCTTGCCCGCCAAGATCTACGCGAATGAGGGCGCGTGCCAGTTCCTGTTCCTCAAGGGGAACGAACCCTGCGAGGTCAGCTATGCCGACCGCGCGGGCAAATATATGGGACAGCGCGGGGTCACCTTACCGCGGCTTTGAAAGCCGCAGATCGGGCAACACAGCAGGCGGGCCATATCCGAGCCGCGCGCGTCAGCCCCCGGCGGTTGGCGACCCGATATCCAGCCGAACGGCCGCAAGATCCTTCGGCGAAGGCGATGACCGCCCCCTGATCGTTATGATCGGCGGGGAGCCCATGGCGGCCGTCCGGTGCGCAGCCCCACCCCGCGATGTCATTGGCCGAGTCATGCCAGCGTCCGTCATTCGAAGCCGGTGGCATTGAACGTCGATGGGATAGCCCAAGCACCGCGCCGCCATCGGACCTTGTCCGAACCGCCATCTCGGCCCGGACATGCTCGCCTGTCCTTATCGCGCCGCGACCATCTGATTCAGCCGGTGCACGCCCGTCCGGGCAACGCTGTGCGACGACAGGACCGCGCCCGATGGCATGTCCATCGCGATTGGCTTTTCGCCCAGCACGGCGTCATACAACGCCCGCGCTTCGGTCGCTCGTCCCGTCTGGGCATAGACGGCGGCGAGATTGAGCATCAATTCGGGGCTGTCCGGGTTCACCCGACGTTCCTGAAGCAAGGTGCGCTCCGCCGCGGCGAGGCGACCTGCGGCAATTTCCTGATACCCCGTCGGCTGCGGCCAGACTGTCTGGGCCATGGCCGGGGCCGCCATGCCCGCCGCCGCCACAAGCAAAGCCATTGCCACTCCACGCATCATCCATCTCCTATGTTTCATTTTTATGACTTTAAGTTGTCATTTTTATGAAACGTCCGCAAGAGGCGAAAGACGCATCAAGCCGGATGAGTCCGAAAGACGACCGTAGAAAAGCAATCCATCCGGCACCCTGTCTTACGATACCGATAGCGTGGTCCGGGCCGGATGCCGGTGCCATATGACAACGTCGCGTCTTGCCCCGGAGCGGGATCGCCAACGCTACCCTTCTTGTCCCAACGAAAAAGGGCGGCCCCTGTGGGACCGCCCTATTCCGGTAACGCTCTGATCGGATCGATCAGAAATCGTTGCGATATTGCTCGTTGCCGATGAAGCCGAGCTTGCCTACCGCCGAACGCTTGATGACCGCCAGGATCTCGTCGACCTTGGCATATTTCGCGTCGGGGGCCGGCTGGAAGTGCAGTTCCGGCTCGGGGTTCATGGCCTTGGTCTGATCCAGATACTGGCGCAGCGTCACCTCGTCGACCGGCGCACCGTTCCAGGTGACCGTCCCGGCGGCGTCGATACCGACCTTGTTCTTTTCAGAATTCACGATCGGCGTGTTGGTCTTCGAGTTGACCGGCAGGTCGACCTTCACCGCGTGAGTCTGGATCGGGATGGTGATGATGAACATGATGAGGAGCACGAGCATGACGTCGATCAACGGCGTCGTGTTCATGTCCATCATCGGCTCGCCATCATCGGATCCGGCGCTCATTGCCATGGCGTGCTAACTCCTATTCTGTCCGCCCGGCCGATCAGGCGCGGGGGTTGCCGCCGGGAGGCGGCTCGGAGATGAAGCCGACGCGGGCAAAACCCGCCTGCTGCATCGTGTAGATGGTGCCGCCAATGCACCGATACGGCGTATTCACGTCGCCGCGAATATGCGCTTCGGGCAGCTGGTCGGGCGTGATGTTGGGCCCGAGACGTTCGATCTCTGCCTTCAGCTTGTCGACCGCCTTGTTCCGCAGCTCGTCCGAGGTGACGGGGCTCAGACCCCAATACACCTTGCACTGGCCATTCTCGCTGGTCACCGACAGCGACACGTTCTCCGGCTTCGTCGTCGTCGGATCGAAGCGAACGCTCGGCAGCTTCAGCGGAACGGTCTGAATCACGACCGGAACCGCGATCAGGAAGATGATGAGGAGCACCAGCATGACGTCCACGAGGGGCGTCGTGTTGATCTCCGACATCGGTTTCTCGGCGGAGTCACCGCCAACGCTCATCGCCATGAGAGAGCTATCCTATCCATGCATTCTATCGCCGCCCCGAACGGAGCGGCGGGGGGTGACGGGGCGGCCGACCCGAAGGCCGGGCCGCCCCGTCCCCTTAAGCTCAGGCGCGGGTCTGAACGCCACCAGCCTGACCGGCGGTGGTCGTCGCCGGGGTCGCCTTGACGGCGGCCGGCTTGGCCGCACCGGCAGCCGCCGGACGGACGGCGCCGTTCGACGCCAGGAAGCCCAGCACGTCGTTCGAGAAGGCCGACAGGTCTTCGGCGATGCCCTTGTTGCGACGCTGCAGCCAGTTATAGGCCAGCACCGCCGGAACGGCGACGACGAGACCCAGCGCGGTCATGATGAGCGCTTCACCGACCGGACCCGCGACGGCGTCGATCGACGCCTGGCCCGACGAGCCGATCTTGATGAGCGCGCGGTAGATGCCGATAACCGTACCGAACAGGCCGATGAACGGCGCGGTCGCACCGACCGTCGCGAGGAAGGCGAGACCGCCGCCCAGCTTCGAGTTGATCGCGGCTTCCGAACGCTCCAGCGAACCGTGCAGCCAGTCATGCGCCTCGACCGGATCGGTCAGCTTCGCATGCTGGTCCTGAGCGGCCAGGCCGTCGTCGACGATCTGCTTGTAGGCCGAGTTCTTCTCGAGCTTGGCCGCACCTTCGCGCAGCGAGTTCGACGACCAGAAGCCCTGACGGACGCGCTTGGCCTGGTTGATGATCTTCTGCTGCTCGAACAGCTTCGAGAACAGGATGTAGAACGAGACGATCGACATCAAGCAGAGGATGGTGAACACCGACTGCGAGATGAGGCCGCCCTCTTTCAGAGCCTGGCCGAGACCGTACGGATTTTCGGCACCGGCCGCAGCGCCGCCCGCGGCGAGGATGGTGGTGAGCATGGTTGGTTAGGTCCTCTGACTAAAGCGTTAGATTGGATCGGCTTTTAGCCGTTATTCCTGTGGCAACTGCCAACGGATGTTAAGCGTGTAGGACGAAGCAATCGGGTTGCCCGCTGCGTCCTGTGCCGGGGTGAACCGCACGCGTGCCTTGGAAATACGACAGGTCGCATCATCCAGGGCCCGGTTGCCGCTGCCCGACAGGATCGAGCAGTCGGTCACGCGACCATCGGTGCCGATCGTCAGCTTGGCCGACACACGGCCTTCCGCGCCTTCGCGCTGGGCCGAGGGCGGATAGGCGTCGGGACCGAAATACTGGCCCGGGTTACCGCGCAGACCGGCCGCCTTTGAGACGGTCGGAGCGGGCGGCGGCGCAGGCGGAGCCGGCGGCGCAGGCGGGGCCGGCGGCGCGGTCGGCTGGCTCAGCGGGATGATGCTCGTCGTCGAGATCGTGGGCGCCGGCGAGGGCACGTTCACGATCGGCGGCGGCGTCACCACCGTGGTCGGCGGCGGAGGCAGGTTGGGCTGCTCCGGCGGCGGGGGCGGCGGTTCATCCGGTGGGGGTGGGGGCGGCGGCTCTTCCACGTTGAACGTGTCGAGCTTTTCGGTCGCCTTCTTCACGTACTGGTATGCCAGTCCCGTGACGAAGGCGTAGCCCAGGGCTGCGTGGATGAGCACGACGATAACGATCGCGACCACCTTGCCCCCGGACATCTTCTGGTCAGTATAGGCCATTCAGCAACGAAACTCCTCAGTCTGCCAGTTTCGCCTCGCCGTAGCGTGGGGACGTGGGAAACTCCTGCCATGCTCTTCGGGCATGCGGCAGAGCCTTGGACCCTATCGTCACGGCTGGCGCGGCGCAATCAGTTTGTCGGACGTAATAAACGTACAATAGCGCGATGACGAAATTATTTCTGTACCGTTAATAATGCGAGGAGTAGCGCGAAGCGATGAAATCTGTGCCCAACGCCTTTCGCACCTGTGCCTGGACGCTGGCGATCGCGGTGATGCCCCTGCCTGCCGGGCCCCTGTCCGCCGCGCCCCTGTCCGCCACCATCATGCCCGCATGGATGCAGGCGGGATCAGCCCCGGCGGACCAGCCTGCCATGGTCGCGCCGTCCGGCCCCGGCTATGCCGATCTGGCCGATCTGGTGCTGTCCGCGCCGGTGATCGCCGATGTCACCATCCGCTCGACCACGCCGATCAAGGGCGCCGAGGCGATGGGCGTCGCGCCGGGACACCAGCGGCTCTATGTCGAGGCCGATGTCGGCACGCTGATCCGCGGATCGGGGGGGCTGCCCGAACGAATCGGCTATCTGTTCGATGCCGAGACCGATGCGCGCGGCCGCGCACCGAAGCTGCGCAAGATGCGTGTCCTGATCTATGCGCGGCGCGTGCCCAATGCCGCCGACCAGCTTCAGTTGATCGCCCCCGACGCGCAACTGCCCTGGACGCCCGATAGCGAGGCGCGCAGCCGGACCATCGCACGCGATGCCCTGTCACCCGATGCGCCGCCGGTCATCACCGGCATCGGCAATGCCTTTTATGTGCCGAGCAGCCTGCCGGGCGAAGGCGAGACCCAGATTTTCCTGACCACCGCCAACAACCGCCCCGTGTCGCTGTCGGTGCTGCGTCGTCCGGGCCAGGACCGGCGCTATGCCGTGGCGCTGAGCGAGATCGTCGACGAATCGGCCGCGCCGCCCGCGCGCGACACGCTGCTCTGGTATCGGCTGGCCTGCGCGCTGCCCGATTCGCTGCCCGAGCACAGCACCGCGTCGCTATCGCCCGACAATGCCCAGGCGGCGCGCGAGGATTATCAGTTCGTGATGCAGAAGCTGGGCGCGTGCGGGCGCACGCGTCAGGCGGTGACGACCAGCGACTGACCCGTCACGGCATGCGCGGCGGCGAGATAGGCGACCGCCGCCGCCACGTCCGCCGCGACGGCTCCGGCCTCGGGCAGCACCGCATTGATTCGCGCGGCGGGCGCCGCGGCGATGGCGAGCGGGGCAATCGCCGCTTCCGCCATCGCCTGCGCCACCGGGTCGCGCCCCGGCAACAGCACCAGGACCAGGTCTACGCCGGGATTCGCCGCCACCGCGACGCGCGGATCGGCGTCGGGGGCGATATCCAGGCGGCGCGCGTTCACGATCAGTCGCGCCGGTAACGGACCAGGGTGATGCCGATCGCCTCGCCCTCTTCGGCGATGGCCAGCTTCACGATCTTCACCTGCACCCGCCGCACGCGCCGGTCCTGGACGAACAGCGTGTCGCAGATATGATCCGCAACCCCTTCGATCAGCGTGAAATGCACGCCTTCGGGCAGCACCGTCGCGGCATGTTTCAGGTCGAGATAATTTTTCGACTCGGTCAGCGGCGTGTCGGGCGTATAATGCGCGGGACAGTCGAGATCGACGGTCAACGAAATCCGCAACGGTTGCGGCAGGTGTGTTTCCTCGGAGTAAATGCCGGTCAGAACCTGCACTTCGAGGTCGTGCACTTCGAGCTGGAGACGGTCTTCCATCCCGTCGCCTTTAGCAGAGCGGGCGGCCAGCGAAAGGCCCGCGCGAACGCCACTCGCTCTCCGTCGCGCTTGCATCGCGCGTCAGGCGCGTTAAGGGCGCGCCCGCCCCTCCTTCGCGCATCGGACCCTGCCCCGCGTGACCATCATCACTGCCCCAGTGCCGCTCGACACGATCGCCCCCCCTGCGGTCGAAGCGTTGCTCGACCGCGCCTTCCCCCCGGGACGGCAGGCGCGCACCGCCTATAAGGTGCGCGGCGCGACGCGCGCGATCCCCGAACTGAGCTTCGCGATCGTCGAGCGCGACGGCACGCTGACCGGCTCGATCCAGTGCTGGCCAGTCGTGCTGCACGGCGATGACGGGCAGCGTTATCCGCTCGTCATGGTCGGGCCGGTCGCAGTCGCCCCCGAACGGCAGGGTGACGGCATCGGCCGCCGCCTGATCGACCATATGCTCACCGCCGCGCGCACGCAGGGGCTGGCCGATGCGATGATGCTGATCGGCGACCCGGATTATTATGGGCGCTTCTTCGGCTTCTCCGCCGATCGCACCGGCGCGTGGCGGCTGCCCGGCCCGGTCGAGCGGCATCGCCTGCTGGCGCTGGGCGCGGGCGTTCCGGACGAGGCGGGGATGCTGGGCCCGGATTTGCCCGACGCATAGGGTCCGGCCCGCCTTATCCGCGTTCCGAGCCTTTACGGGCCGGGCGTCCGTCCCTAACTCGGGACGATCATGCCGATGGCGCCACCCCCAGACCTGTCCTCGCTCAGCCTCTCCGACATCGTGCAGGCGATGGCGGCGCAGACGCTTCCTCCCGTATCGCAATGGCACCCCACCCATTGCGGCGATAGCGAGATGCGGATCGCGCGCGACGGCACCTGGTATCATCAGGGCAGCCCGATCGGTCGTCCGGCCATGGTCCGCCTCTTCTCCTCCATCCTCCGGCGGGAGCAGGATGGGCGCCATGTCCTGGTCACGCCGGTCGAGAAGCTCGACATCGCGGTCGAGGACGCGCCCTTCGTCGCCACCGCGTTGAAGGCCGAGGGCGACGGCACCGACGCGCGGCTGGTGTTCCAGCTCAACACCGGCGATCTGGTCGCCGCCGGCCCCGACCATGCGCTGCGCATCGAGCAGGGCGCGGATGCCCCCCGCCCCTATCTGCACGTGCGCGACGGGCTGGAGGCGCTGCTGGCGCGGCCGGTCTATTACGAACTCGCCGAACGCGCGCTGGCCGAGGATCATGAGCCGCCGGGAGTGTGGAGCGACGGCGTCTTTTTCCCGCTGATCGCACCGGATCCGGCATGACGCTGGCCGAAAGGCTGGCACGGGCGATGGCGCGCGCGCCCGCCGCGCCCTTGCTGACCGGCGACGACAGCCGACTGGCCGACATCATCGACGGGCCTACCGCGGCCGCCGTGCTGGTCGCCGTCACCGACCGGCCCGAGCCCGGCATCATGCTGACCCAGCGGACGGAGACGCTGCGCCACCATGCCGGGCAGGTCGCCTTTCCCGGCGGCCGCGCCGATCCGGGCGACACCGACCTGATCGCCACCGCCCTGCGCGAGGCGGATGAGGAAATCGGCCTGCCGCCGCGCGCGGTCACGGTGGTGGGCACGACCGATCGCTATCGCACCGTCACCGGCTTTGACGTCACCCCGGTCCTGGGCGTCATCCCGCCCGACCTGGCGCTGCGCCCCGCCGAGGCGGAGGTCGCCAGCCTGTTCGAGGTTCCCCTCGCCTATCTTCTCAATCCCGAGCATCATCGCCGGGTCAGCGTGCCGTGGAACGGCCAGACCCGCCATTATTACGAGATCTTATGGAACGAACGACGGATCTGGGGCGCGACGGCGGCCATGATCGTCAACCTCTCGCGGCGGCTGCAATGACGGCGACGCTGGCGACCCCGCCCTGGGCGGGCCGAACCGCGTTGCTGGCGCTGGCCGAGCGGCTGGACGCCCGGTTCGTCGGCGGCGCGGTGCGCGACGGGCTGCTCGGCCAGCCGGTGGCCGATATCGACCTGGCGACGCCCCTGCCCCCCGAGACCGTGGTCGAACGGATCAGGGCCGCCGGGCTGAAGGCGGTGCCGACCGGCATCGCGCACGGCACCGTCACCGCCATCCTGCCCGAGGGGCCGGTCGAGGTGACGACGCTGCGCCACGACGTCTCCACCGATGGCCGCCACGCGGTGGTCGCCTTCACCGATGACTGGCGAGCAGATGCGGCGCGGCGCGATTTCACGATGAACGCGCTCTATGTCGATCCCGCGACCGGCGCCGTTCACGACTATTTCGGTGGCCTCGCCGATCTGGAAGCCGGGCGGGTGCGCTTCATCGGCGACGCGTTGCAGCGGATCGCCGAGGATCACCTGCGCATCCTGCGCTTCTTCCGCTTCCATGCGCGGTTCGGCGAGACGATCGATGCGGACGGGCTCGCCGCCTGCACCGCGCGCGCCAACGACCTGATGGCGCTGTCGCGCGAACGGATCGCGGCGGAACTGCTGAAGCTGCTGGTCGCCGCGCGCGCGGTGCCCGTCGTCGCGCTGATGGTCGAGCGGGGGATTTTCCGCGCGGTCATCCCCGAGATCGACACGGCCGGGGTCACGCGTCTGGCCCGACTGGCCGAGGCGGAAGCGGCGGCGGGCATTGCGCCCGATCCGATCCGGCGCCTCGCCGCGCTGCTGCCGCCCGACGCTGCCGAGCCGGTCGGCGCGCGGCTGAAACTGTCCAATGCGGATCGCAAGCGCCTGATCGCCGCCACCGCCGGCGCGGGCGAAGAAGGCCCGCAGGCGCTCGCCTATCGCGTCGGACTGGTGGTCGCGATCGATCGCCTGTTGCTGGCGGGAGCGTCGGTCGAATCCATTCGCGACTGGACGCCGCCCGCCCTGCCGCTGACCGGCGGGGCGCTGGTCGCGCGGGGCGTGCGCAAGGGACCGGATGTCGCGCGCCTGCTCCGCGCGATCGAGACCCAGTGGATCGCCGAGAATTTCCCCGGCCCCGCGCGCGTCGCGCAGCTGGCCGACGCGGCGGTCGCTCAGGCCTGAGCCGCGATCATCGCCCAGGCCGCATCGGGTTCGAGCGGCCTGGCATAGGCATAGCCCTGTCCATAGGTGCAGCCGAGCGCGGCAAGGGTCTGGCCCAGTTCGATCGTCTCGATTCCCTCGGCCGTGGTCTTCATGCCCAGCGCCTGCGCCAGGCCCAGGATCGCGCGGACGATCGCGATCTTGTCGCGGTCGGCCAACATGCCGGTCACGAAGCTGCGATCGATCTTGAGGATGTCGATCGGCAGCTTCTGCAGATAGGCGAGGTTGGAATAGCCGGTGCCGAAATCGTCCATCGCCACGGTCACGCCCAGCGCCTTGAGCGCGGCCATGATCGTGCTCACCCGGTCGGGATCGCCGACAATGGCGCTCTCGGTCAGTTCCAGCGTCAGCCGGTCACCCTTCATGCCGTGATCGGCCAGCACCCGGTCGACCAGCGTGGGGATCGCATCGCGGTGCAACTGGATCGCCGAGACATTGACCGACATGCGCACGCCGCAATTGCCGCCCGCCCGGGCGTCCCATTGCGCCAGATGCGCCACCGCCTGCTGCACCGCCCAGCGGCCCAGCGGCACGATCAGCCCCGATTCCTCGGCCACCGGAATGAAATCGGTCGGGGATTGCATCCGCCCCTCGGCATCGCGCCACCGCGCCAGCGCCTCGAACGACACGATCCGGCCCGAGGACAGGTCGCAGATCGGCTGATAGGCGAGGTGCAGTTGCTCCTGCTCGATCGCGCGGCGCAGCGCGGTCTCCATCGCGAACTGGGCCCGCGCGATGGTGAAGGCCTGGGGATGATAGACTTCGGTCCGGCCCGTCGCCTTGGCGTGCTTCACCGCGAACTGGGCATGGCGGATCAGTTCCTCGGCATCGCCGTCCCGGTCGCCGCCAAAGGCGATGCCCACCGACCCCTCGATATTCACCTCATGATCGGTCAGCCGGAACGGGTTGCCCAGGGCCCGCTCGATCCGCTCGGCCAGCACATGTGCCTCGTCCTCGGCGCCGTCGATCTTCATCAGGACGCCGAATTCATTGCCGCCGATCCGCCCCAGCGCGTCGCGCGAGCGCAGCGTCCCCTTCAGCCGCCGCGCCAGCGTGATGAGCAATTCGTCGGCGAGCAGCGAGCCCATGCAGGCGTTGAGGCGGCTGAACCGGTGCAGGTCGACGACCAGCACCGCGTGGCGATCGCCCGCGTCCATCATCGCCTCGATCAGATCGCCGAAACCCTGCCGGTTGGGCAGGCCGGTCAGGCTGTCCGTCGTCATCTCACGCCGCAGGCTGCGCTCGGTATGATGCTGGGCAGTGTGATCGACCAGCATCAGGATGCAGCGTTCTGCGCTCCCCTCACCCGCCCGGGTCAGCGTGACCCGGAAATAGCGGCAGTCGATGACATCGCCCAGCGCCACCGGGAATTCGGTCGAATCGCGACCCGACAGCAGGAATTCGATGATCCGCGGCGACAATTCGCCCATGAGCATCGCCTGCCCCCGCTCGTCGTCCAGACCGGCTCGGCGGAACGCGGCATTGGCATGGACGATGACCGGCGAACCGTCGGCGATCGCGATCTCGGCCGCGGGAATGGCCATGATTCCGATCGCGCACGACGTCAAGGTCGCGGAATCCCGCTCCGCCGTCTGCGGCAAAGGTATTGCGATCGAAGCCATCTGACCATCGCGTCTAGGCCGCGAACGTTAAAACCCCCTAAAATTTCGATCGGAAACGGCGCCGCCATCAGCCTGTTCGATCAGTCGAAGCGGTTGTCGCGCGGGAAGCCCGTCGGGGGCATCCGCCCCGCCGCCCCGCGCGCCGTCCGCCAGGCCGACAGATCGGCCTCGGTCCGCACGCGCCCGGTCTCGCCCCCCATCGGCCAGCTGAGCCCGTCCTTGAACACGAAGGTCGTCGCATCCGACAAGCCGCCGTCGCGATAGCGCTGAAGCTGGACGCCCGTGCCGCGTGACAGTTCGACGAACTCGGTCAGCGGGAAGACCAGCAATTTGCGATTGTCGCCGATCGCCGCGACATAATCATCGTCCGGCCCCACCGGCCGGACGACCTTCAGGCTCGCGCCCGCGCGCGGGGTCAGCACCGTCTTGCCCTTGCGCGTCTCGGCGATGGTGTCGGCGCTCGGCACGATGAATCCGCGCCCGTCCGACGCCGCGACCAGCAGCCTGGCCGCGCGGGTGGCGGGCAGGAACCCGGCGATGCCGATCGATCCGTCCAGATCGATCATCGCGCGCACCGGCTCGCCGAAGCCGCGCCCACCGGGCAGCTTGTCCGCCGCCAGCGTGAAGAACCGCCCATTCGCCGCCGCCAGCAGCAGCTTGTCGGTGGTCTGCGCGTGGAAGGCGAAGGCGGGGCCATCGCCCTCCTTGAACTTCGCCGTCTCGGCCGAGGCGAGATCGACATGCCCCTTCATCGCGCGAATCCAGCCGCGCTGCGACAGGATGACGGTGATCGGCTCACGCTCGATCATCGCCTCCACCGGGATGTCGCGGGTCGGCGCGGCTTCCTCGATCAGCGTGCGGCGGGCACCCAGCGCGGTTTCGGGACCATAACGGTCGCGAATCCTCGCCAGATCCTTCTTCATCCGCGTCCGCTGCCGCGCCTCCGAGCCGAGCAGCAGGGTCAGTTGCTCGCGTTCCTTGTCGAGCTTGTCGCGCTCACCGCGAATCTCGAATTCCTCGAGCCGGCGCAGCGAACGGAGCCGCATGTTGAGGATCGCCTCCGCCTGACGATCGGTCAGGCGGAATTCCGCGATCATCACCGCCTTGGGCTCATCCTCGGTACGGATGATCTCGATCACCCGATCGAGGTTGAGATAAGCGACCAGATAGCCGTCGAGCAGCTCGATCCGGTCGGCGATCTTGGCCAGCCGGTGCTCGGACCGGCGGCGCAGCACCACGAACTGATGTTCGACCCACGCCGCCAGCGCCTCGCGCAGGGACATCACGCGGGGCGTGCGCTCCTTGTCGAGCACGTTGAGGTTCAGGCTGATCCGCGTCTCCAGGTCGGAGAAGCGGAACAGCCCATCCATCAGCACCTGCGGATCGACGGTGCGGGCGCGCGGCTCCAGCACGATGCGGACCTGCGCATCCGATTCGTCGCGCACATCGGCCAGGATCGGCAGCTTCTTGTCGTTGATAAGCGTGGCGATCTGTTCGATCAGCTTGCCCTTGGCGACGCCGTAAGGGATTTCGCTGACCACGATCTGCCAGCCGCCGCCCTTTTCGCGCTCGACCTCGAAGCGGGCGCGGACGCGGAAGCCGCCCCGCCCCGTGGTGTAGCTTTCGCGCAGGATTGCGGGCGCATCGACCACGATGCCGCCCGTGGGGAAGTCCGGCCCCTTGACCAGCGCGAGGATCGCGTCGTCGTCCGCATCGGGCCGGTCGACCAGCAGGATCGCGGCCTCCAGCAGTTCGGCGGCATTGTGCGGCGGGATGCTGGTCGCCATGCCGACCGCGATGCCGCTTGCCCCGTTGGCCAGCAAATTGGGGAACAGCCCGGGGAACAGCTCGGGCTCCTGCTCCTCGCCATTATAGGTCGGGCGATAGGCGACGGCATCTTCGTCCAGGCCGTCCATCAGGTCGATCGCGACCTGGGTCAGCCGCGCCTCGGTGTAGCGATAGGCGGCGGCGTTATCGCCATCGATATTGCCGAAATTGCCCTGCCCGTCGACCAGCGGATATCGCAGCGCGAAATCCTGTGCGAGGCGGACCATCGCATCGTAAACCGACTGGTCGCCATGCGGGTGATATTTACCGATCACGTCGCCGACGACGCGGGCGCATTTCTTGTATCCCGCCGCCGGATCCAGCTTGAGCAGCCGCATCGCCCAGAGCAGCCGCCGGTGCACGGGCTTCAGGCCGTCGCGCACATCGGGCAGCGAACGCGCGGTGATCGTGGACAGCGCATAGACGAGATACCGCTCGGACAGCGCACTGTCGAACGGTGCGTCCAATATGCCGACGGGAGGATTGTCGCGGAGATCGATCGCCATGGGTACCCCGCTTCTAGCAAGCCCGAAGCGCAGGGGCAATCGGGCGGATCAAATCGGGAACGAAACCACACTTGACGGCCGTTCCCTGCGCGACACGCCGGTGGTCAGAAGCGAGCCAGATCGATGCCGCGCCGCCGCCCGTCGGCCGATCCGCCCCGGCGCGAAAAGGCCATGCTGACGCGCATGCGCAGTTGCCATGCAATCTCGCGAAGCGCCGCTCGCGCAAGATCAGACAGGGCGACGGCGGGCGTCCGGCAGATCAGGGAGCCACCGCCTCCACGAGCGTCAGGCGTGGCCGCCGTTCTTCGGCGTCGGCCACGACGCAGCGATTGCGGCCCGTCCGCTTGGCCTCGTACAGCGGGCGGTCGGCGCGGCGCAGCGCGTCGGCCAGATCCTCGCCCGGCCTCATCGGGGCCACGCCAAGGCTGATCGTCACCATCGGCAGATCGGGAAGCGCCAGGTCGGCGACCGACAGGCGCATGCCCTCGCAGATCAGCCGCGCAGTCTCCCCGACGCTGTTGGGGAGCAGCAGCGCGAATTCCTCGCCGCCGATCCGCGCCAGCAACGCGTTGGCGGGCCGCGTACGGTCCAGGCAATCGGACACCGCGCGCAACACCGCATCGCCGCGATCATGGCCCAACCGGTCATTGACCGCCTTGAAGTGATCGATATCGATCAGCACCACCGAGGCGCCGGCCAGGTCACGTTTCTCATAGGCTTCATGGAGCGCCCGGCGATTGGGCAAGCCGGTCAGCGGATCGATCCGCGCCTGATCGTGATGCGTCTGCACCACTGATTGCAGCACCGAGATCAGGATGAGAAGCCCCGCCGCGACGAGCAGCACTCCGGCGCTGGTCTGCGAAAAGACAGCATAGAGCGATCCCGCATAATTCTGATCGATCAGGCTGGTGTCGAAGCGATAGGCGATCACCGTCTTGGACAGGAATTGCAGGCCAGCAAAAAAGAAGACCATCGCCAGCGCCCGGTGCATCGCGGTCCGGGGCGCATCCAACAGGGTCGTGACGCCGCACAGCACCATGCTCGCGGCGAAAAAGCCGTGATAGACCCCTTCATACCAGAACCAGCCGCTCGGCATGCGGCTGCGGAAGACATAATAGGCGATGCCGGGCAGGACGATCGCTGCACAAAGACCCCATCGCGGTCGCCGCCCGTGGAACAGCGACATGGCGGGCGACATCAGGGTCAGTCCGATCAGGAAGACGCACGGTGCCAGGATCTGAACCACAGCCTGATCCGCCCCCGCCACGACCGACAGCCGCAACAACGGCTCCAGCACGCCCACGCCATAGCTCAGCGCGAACCAGCGGCTGCCCCGCGCAGAGGGATTGAGCCATGCAATGACCAGGAAGGTCATGATGAACATCGATGCGACCATCGCGTTCATCAGCAATGGCAAAGTGGCTTGCGGCATGATGCCCGTCGTCTCGCCCGTCGTCTGGATGACCCTGTTTCATGGCCGACCCTGCGTCACAGCCGGCATGGGGCGGCCCTAGCGCAAACGCGCGCCCGAGAGAACTATAAATGCGGGAGAACCATGAATAGCGCGACGCCGCCGTGGCCGCCGAATGCGGGTGGGGCGAAGGGCGGGGACACGCCATGCGCCGCCCCCGCTTCCTCACGCCCATCCCCGACGGGGAATGGACGGCCGCTTATGATCGAGTCGCCTGCGCCTTGGCGACATCCCGGTTGAAATGATCGCCCGCCGCCACCGTGCAGTTCTGGAAGGCGACCGGCGTCAGGGTTTCGACCCCTGCCACCTCTTCGTCGGTCACTGCCCTGCCCCTGGCATTATGCGCCGGGGCGAAGGCGATGACCTCGGGCCGGAAAGCGGCAACGACATCGGCCGTATCGCGACAGGCGACGGTGCGCTCGGCCTGGCCGTTCCTCACCACGGCAATGGCCTCCAGGCCATTGGCCAGCGGCACATGCGCCTGCTCCCAGATCTGCGACGACTGTGCCACTTGCGCGGACCGCGCCTCGGCAGTTCCCGCCATCAGCATCAACGCCCCACCAACAATTCCGACCATCACCTTGCTCATGACCATCTCCTTTGCAAGCACAGACAAAACCCATGACTGGAAGGATCGGTTTCCTATACTTGAAACCTTGCAGGATTTTAATCACATGACCAAGTAACATCCATCATGGACCTGAAATGACGGCGATGTAATCCCGCCACTCCGTTCGGCGCATTGGCTGACACCCAAATGCCCAGCTCCATTGCGCCGCCGCCATCCATCCATTATAGGGCCCGCCATCCCGCCTCGGGCCTCAGCATGGGGGCACCGGGGCTGTACTCATTTCAGGGGACCGCCGCATGGCTCGCCGCCGCCAAATCTACGAAGGCAAGGCCAAGATCCTGTACGAGGGCCCCGAGCCCGGCACGCTGATCCAGTATTTCAAGGACGACGCCACCGCGTTCAACGCCCAAAAAAAGGGCACGATCAACGGCAAGGGCGTGCTCAACAACCGTATCTCCGAGCATGTCTTCACCATGCTCGACCATATCGGCGTGCCGACCCACTTCATCCGCCGCCTGAACATGCGCGAGCAGTTGATCCGCCAGGTCGAGATCGTGCCGATCGAGGTCGTGGTGCGTAACGTCGCGGCGGGCTCGCTGTCCAAGCGCCTCGGGATCGAAGAGGGCGTCAAGCTGCCCCGCACGATCATCGAATATTATTACAAGGACGATGCGCTGGGCGACCCCATGGTCACCGACGAGCATATCGCCTGCTTCGGCTGGGCCAGCCAGGAGGAAATGCACGACATCGCCGATCTGGCGATCCGCGTGAACGACTTCCTGTCCGGCATGTTCGCCGCGATCGGTATCCGCCTGGTCGACTTCAAGCTCGAATTCGGCCGCGTCTGGGACAATGATTTCGGCCGGATCATCCTGGCCGACGAGATCAGCCCCGATGGCTGCCGTCTGTGGGACATGGCCACCAACGAGAAGCTCGACAAGGACCGCTTCCGGCGTGACCTGGGCGGCGAGGTGGAGGCCTATCAGGAAGTGGCACGCCGTCTGGGCCTGCTGCCCGAAGGTGGCGACACCGCCGTCCTCGACCTGGAAGAACATCGCAAGAGCCGGGGCAAGTAATGAAGCTGAAGATTTTCGTCACCCTGAAGCCCGGCGTGCTCGACCCGCAGGGCAAGGCGATCCAGCACGCGCTCGGTAGCCTGGGCTTCGCGGGCGTCGATGACGTGCGCGCGGGCAAGCTGATCGAGATGCAGGTCGCCGACGAGACGACCGACGCGCAGATCGACGAGATGTGCCGCCAGTTGCTCGCCAACACCGTGATCGAGAATTACCGGGTGGAGCGCGCCTGATGAAGACCGCCGTGATCGTCTTTCCGGGCTCGAACTGCGACCGCGACCTCGCCGTCGCGCTGGAGGCGGTGACGGGCGTCAAGCCGGCCATGGTCTGGCACGGCGACAGCGAACTGCCCGAGGGGCTGGGCCTGATCGGCGTACCCGGCGGTTTTTCCTATGGCGATTACCTGCGCTGCGGCGCGATCGCGGCCCGCTCGCCGATCATGCGCGCGGTCGTGGATGCGGCGAACAAGGGGACGCCGGTATTCGGCGTGTGCAACGGCTTTCAGGTGCTGGCGGAGACCGGGCTGCTGCCGGGCGCGCTGATGCGCAACCGCTCGCTCAACTTCGTGTGCCGCGACGTCGATCTGGAGGTCGCCACCACCGACAGCGCCTTTACGCGGCTTTACAAGCAGGGCGAGACGATCCGCATTCCGGTCGCACATCATGACGGCAATTACTTCGCGGATGCCGACACGCTCGACCGGCTGGACGGCGAAGGCCGGGTGGCGTTCCGCTATGCCGAGGACGTCAACGGCTCGGCCCGCAACATCGCGGGCGTCCTGAACGAGAAGCGCAACGTGCTGGGCATGATGCCGCACCCCGAACGCCGGATCGAGGCCGCGCATGGCGGCGACCATGGCCGCCGCCTGTTCGAGGGGCTGCTGGAGATGGTCGGGGCCTAACCCTTTCTCCCCAAGGCCCCTGGTCATGGGACGACATCCGAAAAAGGGGACGCGAGGCCATGCGCGTCCCCTTTTTCATATCCCCGCGCGAAACCCGGATCAGGGAAGCGCGAGCCGATAGCGACACATCACCCGGTCCCCTCGCGCGAACAGATCGCTATCCCCGGGCACCGTCACCGCCTCGACAAAGACCGCCCCGGCCTTCTCCAGCACCCGCCGCGATGCGACATTGTCCGGCCGACAGGTCACCCACAACGCATCGAAACCCTGCGCCACCGCGATCGGCCGGAGCAACCTCACCGCCGCCGTCGCATGCCCCCTTCGCTGCGCGTCGGGACGCACCCGATAGCCCAACTGCCCGCCATATCGCCGCAGATGATCGGTCTTTCCCAGCCGGAGCACGATCTCCCCGACCCGGTCCCCGTCCGCCACGATGTCGTATCGCAGCATGGGCACCCGGCCGCGCACCGGATCGGCCTCGGTCCGCTCGCAAAATGCCAGGCGAACCCGGCTCACACTCGCGCGCGGAACGGCGTGAAGTCCGTCCCCTCGTCGAACACGTCCACGCCCTCGGCGCGCTTCAGCCAGCCGACGATCAGATAGGTCACCGGGGTCAGCAGCACTTCCCATCCCACTTTCAGCGCCCATTGGGTGAACAGCACCACGATCACCAGATGCGGCGTCCAGCCGACCGCGCCCCAGAAGGCGAGCGGATAGAAGATCAGGCTGTCCACCCCCTGCCCCACCAGCGTCGATCCGATGGTGCGCGACCAGAGATGCCGCCCGCCGGTCCACACCTTCATCCGCGCCATGACATAGGCATTGGTGAACTCGCCCGCCCAGAAGGCGCAGACGCTGGCGAAGACGATGCGCGGCACCTGGCCGAAGATGACTTCATAGGCCGCCTGGTTAGTCCAGCTGGGCGCGGGCGGCAGCGCGACGACGACGAAGCTCATGAACGCCATGAACAGCACCGCCACCGTCCCCGCCCAGATCACCCGCCGCGCCCTGGCATAGCCATAGACCTCGGTCAGCACGTCGCCGATCACATAGCTGAGCGGGAAGAACAGGATACCCGCGCCGAACGGCCACGCGCCCACCAGCGGCAGGGTGATGACCGCGACCTTGCCCGCGCCGATGACGTTGGAGAGCAGCAGGATGGTGACGAAGGCCGCCATGACGAAATCGAACCAGCGAAACGCCTCGCGCCCCATATCCCGCGCCGCAACCACCCGTTCCGCGCCCATATCCTGTCCCCAACACACCGATCGCCCGGTGTTTATCGCCATTCCCTTGGGCTGCAAACCACGCTAGGGACGCGGCCATCCGCGCGTCCGTAGCTCAGTTGGATAGAGCAAGGAGCTTCTACCTCCTCGGTCGGGGGTTCGAATCCCTCCGGGCGCGCCATATTGAAAACAGCCGCGGATTCACGCGAATTCTGCCGCAGGCCGCCGGAAGTAATCGGCACCGAACGCCATCATGAAGTGGCGAAAACACGATGAAGCCTGTGAACTTCGGGGCACCGTCATTCATACCTTCGGTTCCACAAACATCTCTCTTGATGTTCGCGAAACCGGCAGCCGCTCACTGGTTGTATCTCGGCCCTGATGCGCTCCCGGCATGATTTCCTTGCTGTTTCAGACGTGGGATGTCAGCGTTCGGCCTGACGCAATGCCACCGGATCCGGTCCGCCCTTCATGCCCAACGATCATCACGACATTCACCGTCGCGAGTTGCCGCCGTTGCCCGCGCTCGCCAGTTTCCTGGCGGCGGTGGAAACCAGCAGCTTTTCCCGCGCGGCACAGCGCATGGCGCTGACCCAAAGTGCGATCAGTCGCCAGATCGCGTTGCTGGAGGACTGGCTCGGGGTGCCGCTGTTCGAGCGGCGTGGGCGGCGGGTGACGCCGACTCCGGCGGCGCTCGCTTATGCCGAGGCGGTGGCACCGGCGGTCGAACGGTTGCGCAGCGCCACGCGGCGGTTCCTGACCCCGGTCGCCGACCGCGCGCTGACCATTGCCACGCTACCCAGTTTCGGGATGCGCTGGCTGGCGCCGCGTCTGCCGGGGCTGACCGCGCGGCACCCCGAATTGCTGGTGAACTTCGCCGCGCGCTCCTATCCCTTCGATTTCGCCGAGGAGCGGTTCGATGCCGCGATCCATTTCGGCCTGCCCGACTGGCCCGGCGCGGACCATGCGCTGCTGTTCCACGAGGATGTGGTGGCCGTCTGCTCGCCCGCCTGGCTGGCGCGCCACCCGGTGGCGACGCCTGCCGACCTGTTGCCGCATATGCTGTTGTCGCTGGAGGCACGGCCCGATGCGTGGAGCCGCTGGTTCGCCGCTGCCGGAATGGCCGATGCCGTGATCGGCGACGGACCGGTCTACGAACACTTCCTGATGCTGGCCCATGCGGCGGCGGCGGGAATGGGCATGGCACTGGTCCCGTCCTTCCTGATCCGGCCGGAACTGGAATCGCGGGCGCTGGTGACACCGGTCGATATCACGCTCAGCGCCCGCGAAGCCTATTATCTCGTATGGCCGCGCAGCAGCAGCCACAGCCCCCTGTTCGACCGCTTCCGCCACTGGCTGCTGGATGAAGCCAGGGCGGAAGCGTAGGAGGATCAGAGCGGCTTGCCGCCCATCTTCCACGTCAGCTGCACGGCATAGCTGCGGCCGATCCCGTCGAACCACGAAATGTCGTAATAGGGATAGGACGCATAGGTCGCATCGTGGATCGGAGCCTGGTCGAACAGGTTGGTGACGGTCCCGGTCACGCGTAGGCGTTCGGTCAGGTCGTAGCGCGCCGACAGGTTGAACAGATAGCTTGCCTTGATGAAGCTATTCTGGTCGTAATTGGGCAGCTTGCCCAGCCGCATTCCGGTGAGCGTGGTCGAGAAATCGCCCAGGCTCCAGGTCAGGCTGGCAGTGCCCTTTTCGCGCGGAATGTCGAAATTGCTGTCGACCGCGAACTTGTTGATGACCGGATCGCCCGGATACTGTCGAACCGTGTGGTTGAAGACATAGGTATAGCCGCCCGACAGGGTGAAGTCGCCGATCGCGGCGGTTGGCAGACGGAAATTGGCGGCGATGTCGATGCCGTCGGTGGTTTCCTCCGCGACGTTGATCGGGTTGACCTTCACCGCCTGTAACCGGCCGGCCAGCGCGCCGCTGGCATAGCGGACCACGCGCGCGATGGCGTCGCGACAGGTGGGTGAGGACGGGTCGAGATTGCCGCCCGCCTGGCACTGCGATTCGTTACGCAAGACCGAGTCGATGCTGATATCGAGCACCTGGTTCTTCATCTTGACCCGGAAATAATCGATCGACACGTCGATCCGGCTCGACGGTTGCCACACCACCCCGCCATTGAACGAGGTCGAGGTTTCGGGCCGAAGCTGACGATTGCCTTCCTTGCGGGCGATGATGGTCTGGTCGGCATAGCTGCAATCGCCGATCGTCTCGTTCGGCTCCTTGGTCCGGCACAGATAATAATCGGTCGCGGAAGGATGGGTGTTGCCCGGCCCGCGGAAGACATAATTGAGGTCGGGCGCGCGGAAGCCGGTGCCATAGGCGGCACGCAGCAACAGTCGCCGGGTCGGGCGCAACTCGCCGCCGATATTATAGGTGAAGCGGCCGAAGGTGTTGTCGGCGATGTGGAAGGAATCGTAACGACCGGCCGTGCTCAGTTGCAGGAACGACAGCACCGGCACGCGGAATTCATAGCCCAGCCCCCAGCGGCTGCGCGACCCGCTGCCGTCCGAATCGACCAGCCCGACATAATGATTGGTCAGCGCCAGCGGATCGGGGCGCAGTTCATAACCCTGCTTGCCCGCCTCCGCGACCAGCGCGAAGCCGACCGGTCCGGCGGGCAGCTGGAACAGGTCGGTCGTGTTGAGCGACGCGGACAGCGTGTCGGTCCACGAGCGCGGGCGATAGAGCGAATCGACCGAGATCGAGCGGTATTCCTGCGGGGTCAGCGGCGTGTAGAGGCGGCGTGCATCGGCGTTGAAGATCGCATAGCCGGTCGCAGGATCGACCCCCTGCTGCTGCCCCAGGAACAGCGCGTTCGATTTCGAGATGACGATTTCGGGGAAGGTGACGCGCGAATCATATTGCGCGTGGTTGAGCGATACCTCGTATTTCCATTTGTTGTTCTGGCCGAACTGACCTCGGATGCCGGGCGTGATGTTGAAGGTGATCGACCGGTTACGGGTCATGCCGTTTTGAAATCCGCCCATCTCCTCGGGTGTGAACTGGCGCGTCCAGTTGTCGAGTTGCAGCCCGCTGTCGGTCGCGTCAGGGGAGAGGTTGGGATTGAAGAAGGTGCCCTCTTCATTCCCGGCGGGGGATACGTAATACCAGCTTTTCACCCGGCGGAAGAGGTTCAGCTTCGACACGCTAAATTGCAGGTCGGCGAACAGTTCGGTGCCGCCGCCCAGGTCGTAGCCCATGGAGCTGTAGGCGGTGAGCGACTTGCGCTCCGAAAGTATCGTGCCATAGGCAACCGACTCGTTGCTACCGCAGAAACGGCCGTAACGGCGGCGGTCGGCGTAATAGGTCGTGCCCTGGTTCAGCGAGGACAGCACACTGCACGTCGCCTGGCCCGGATCGAGATAGTTCGTATTCTCGTCGGACCGCAGGAAGGTTCGCTGCGCCAGCGGGGCGGCGGTGGTCGGGTTGTCGGCGGTCGAATCCTGCCGCTTGCGCTGATATTGCCACAAGGGGCGCTGGTTCAGATATTCGATCCCGGCGACACCGTGGAAGCCGCCGGTTTCCCAGCCGGTCGTCGCCATCAACCGATAGGCCGCGCCGCCGCCATGGTCGGTATCGCTATAGCGCATGTCGATCCGGGTGCCATCGGCCCTGGTCTTCAGCTGGAAATTGACGACGCCCGCAATCGCATCCGACCCGTAGATCGCCGAGGCACTGCCGCTCAGCACCTCGACCCGGTCGATCAGGCCGACCGGGATGTTGGAAATGTCGGTGAAGTTGCTGTTGCCCTGAAACGGCAGGGGAAAGTCGGCGATGCGGCGGCCGTTGACCAGGACCAGCGTGTGGTTGGGTCCTAGGCCGCGAAGGTCGACCTGTTGCGCACCAGGGCTGAAGCTGGCGCCCGAGGCGCTTTGTTGTCCCTGGGTGTCGCCGCTGTTCTGGGTCAGGCTGCGTAGCACGTCGGGCACACTGAGAAAGCCGCCCTTCAGGATATCTTCCGAGGTGACGACGGTGACCGGCGCGGGGCCTTCCTTCTGCACGCGCGGGATGCGCGATCCCAGGACGGTGATCTCATCCGATGCCCCCGCCGCCGGAGCGCTGGTGGGCAGGTCCTGCGCTATCGCGCTGCCTGCGGTCGCCAGCGTTACCATCCCCGCACCCGCCAGCCAGTGCGCGACCCATTCCCCCCGCATTACAATGCTCCCTTTTTCTCCCCTGAATGCAATCATAATGACATAGACTTTGAACATACTGAAATATAAAAACTCAAAACTGAATGAGCGTATAGCTATTTTGATAGGGAGTGTGGCCTTGCGACACTATGTTACGGGCATCGCATTGATATGCGCGGGAATCGCGTCGGGAGTGCCTGTTGCGGCGCAGCAGGCGGCAACGGCTTCGGTCGCAGGCGCCCGCTTTTTGGTGTCCGGCGATCCGGCCAAGCCCCGGCCCGCCACCACGTCGCAGGGCCTGATGCTGATGGGCGGCGGTGACTGGGACAAGCAGGCGTTTCAATGGTTCGCGAAGAAGGCGGGCTATGGCCACATCCTGATCCTGCGCGCATCGGGTGACGGCGAGGGCGGACGCGAGATGTTCGCCATGATGGCCGGGGTGCAGTCGGTATCGACCATCCTGTTCACCGATCGCGCCGCTTCGACCGACCCCCGCGTGCTGGCGGCGATCGCCAAGGCCGACGGCATCTATCTGGCGGGCGGCGACCAGGCGAAATATGTCCGCTTCTGGAAGGGGACGCCGGTCGCCCGCGCGCTCGACGCGCATGTCGCTGCGGGCAAGCCGATCGGGGGCACCAGCGCCGGTCTCGCCGTGCTGGGCGGGACCGCTTACGGCGCGACGGACGGGGGCAGCATCGATTCGTTCAAGGCGCTGTCCGACCCGCTGGGTGATGCGGTGACGCTGGTGCATGATTTCCTGCACATGCCGCGCCTGGCCCACGTCATCACGGACACGCATTTCAACGAGCGCGACCGGCTGGGTCGGCTGATCGCCTTCGTGGCCAAGGCGCGCGCGACCGGTGATCCGACCGCGATCGGACTGGGCGTCGATGAAGCGGGCACGCTGTGCGTCGAGGCGGACGGACGCGCGACCTTTTACGGACCGGCGAACACTCATGCCTGGCTGGTGCAGCCGCAAGGGGTGCCGCCGCTGACGCCGGGCAAGCCGCTCGACTGGGCCGATATCCGCATCACCGGCATCGCACCGGGCGGAACCATCGACCTCAACCGGCTGAGCGTGCCGAAGCCTGCATTCGTCGGCACGGCAAAGGTCGTCGCGGGCAAGCTGATCGACGCGCCGCTGCCACCCGGCGGTCACTGGTCGCTGGCGATTCATGGCGGGGCGGGGGTGATCCCCAAGGGATCGCTGACCCCGGAGCAGGAGCGCGCCTATCGCGCCGGGCTGAACGCGGCGCTGGCCGCTGGGTCGGCGGTGCTGGCGAAGGGCGGTAGCAGCCTCGATGCGGTACAGGCGGCGGTTCGGGTGCTGGAGGATGATCCCAACTTCAACGCGGGGCGCGGCGCGGTGTTCGATGCGGAGGGCAAGAACCAGCTCGACGCCGCGATCATGGACGGCGCGACGTTGCGCGCGGGCGCGGTCGCCGGGGTGAGCGCGACCAAGAACCCCATCGTGCTCGCCCGCGCGGTGATGGAGCATAGCCGCCATGTCCTGCTGACCGGGGCGGGGGCGGACCAGTTCGCGCGCGAACAGGGGGTGGAGCAGGTCGATCCGTCCTATTTCCGCACCGACAAGCGCTGGCGCGAATATCTGGAGTGGAAGAAGGACGAGCAGCACGCGGCGCTCGACCCGACGCACCGCTTCGGCACGGTCGGCGCGGTGGCGCGCGACCAGCGCGGGCACCTGGCCGCCGCGACCTCGACCGGCGGGCTGACCGGTAAGCGCTGGGGCCGGATCGGCGACTCCCCGATCATCGGGGCGGGCACCTATGCGATGGACCAGACCTGCGCGGTGTCGGCGACCGGCACCGGCGAATTCTTCATCCGGCAAGTCGCCGCGCGCCAGCTTTGCGACCGGGTCCAGTGGAAGGGGAAGGACATCGCCACGGCGGCCAGCGACACGATCGAGGAAGTGAGCGAGATCGGCGGCGATGGTGGGCTGATCGCGATGGATGGACGCGGCCACATCGCCTTCGCGATGAACAGCGACGGCATGTATCGTGGTAGCGTATCGGACGACCAGCCCCCACGTACCGCTATCTATGCGGGAGAACAGGATGTCGGCCGATAACCCAACCCCCTCGAAGCGCGAACTGGACGCGCGATTGCTGGCGCTGTTGCGGCAGGATTCGCGCGTGCCGGTGTCGGAACTGGCGCATGTGCTGAACGTGTCGCGCGCGCATGTCTATGCCAGCATCGCGCGCATGGAGCAGGACGGGACGATCGACGGCTATACCGTGCGGCTGGGCGAGGCGCATGACCGGCGCATGGTGCGCGCGCATGTGATGATGACGACGCTGCCCAAGCTGCTGGACGAGACGAACGAGGCGCTGGCGGCGATCCCGGAGCTGACCGGGATCTATGCCATCGCCGGCGAATATGACCTGATCGCCATGGTCGAGGCGCCCAGCCTGGAGCGGCTGAACGATGTGATCGACGCGATCGGGCGGCTGGAAGGGATCGGGCGAACCATGTCGGCGGTCGTGCTGGCGACCCGGTTGCGGCGGTAGCGGTTCCTACCTCGCCAACACCCGGTCGATCAGTTCGACCGGGTGCAGCGGGCGGCGGCCGGTCAGGCGCTTGGTCTGGCAGCGGCACGAAAAGCCGGTCGCGAGCATCGCATCGTCCTGAGTCGCCTGCGCCCAGCTGAGCGCGAAGATATCGCGCGACAATGTCTGGTTCTCCGCCTCATGGCCGAACAGCCCGGCCATGCCGCAACAGCCGGTCCTGGTCGGCTCGGCGGGGATGCCGAACCCTGCCAGCGCCTCCGCCCAGAGCGCCAGCACCTGTGGCCGCAGCGCCTGTTCAGAGCAGTGGCCCAGCAGGCGTTGCGGCGGAACTGCGTTAGCGGCGGCAGGCACGCGGCCCTGTCGAACCGCCTCGGCCAGCAGTGTCTCCAGCCCGGCGACCTCAACGCTGTCGCCGGTCATCTCGGCAAATTCCTGTGCGAACATCAGCGCGGTGGCGGCATCGAGCCCGACCAGCCGCACCCCGAGATCGGCCAGCGCGCGTACTTCCGCCATCCGCGCACGGGCGATGCGAGCGAAGCGGTCCCTCATGCCCAGCAGGTGCAGCACCTTGCCATTGTTGCGCGGTGGCAGGCGCTGCACGGTGTAGCCGCACGCCGCGAGCACCCGAGCGGCGGCCGCGGCCAGCGGGCCGTCAAAGCTGGCGGTGAAGCTGTCCTCGACCAGCACGACCGTGCGCGCGCGCATGTCGGCGGCCATCTTCCCGATCCTGCTGGGCGAGACGATCGGGGGCAGCGCGCGCGGATGGGCGACCGCGAAGGCGGGCAGATCGACATAACCGAGCCTGCGCTCCAGCGTCGCTCTCGCCCGGTCGCTGCTGGCGATGCGGTTGGCGATGCCCGGCAGGAGGCGCGCCACGGCCAGCATCGCTTCCATCCGCGCGACGACGTGGTGGCGGATGGGACGGGCTCGCTTGCCCCAATAGCGTTCGGCGAAGCGTGACTTCATCGTCGGCACGTCGACCTTGACCGGGCACAGCGTCGTACACGCCTTGCACGACAGGCAGGTGGCGAGCGATGCCTGGGTATCGGCGGCCATTGCGTCGCGTTCCGCCACCTCAGCCGGCATCGGATGGGGGATCGAATCGAGCCGTGCCCAGGCCTGCAACAGCGAGGCGCGGCCCTTGGGCGATTGCGCACGGTCGTGGGTCGCCTTGTAGGACGGACACATCACGTCAAGGGAGTCCCATGCGAAGCACGCGCCGTTGCCGTTGCAGGCGACCGCGCGGTCGAAGGCTTCCGAGTGCGCCGCATCGATGCGGCGATCGGCTTCTCCGCGCAGGGGCACAGCGTCGATCCGGTCGATCGGCTGGCCAGCGGGGGCGGCGAGCTTGCCGGGGTTGAGGCGATTGTACGGATCGAACGCGGCCTTCAGCGCCTGCAATTCCGGGTACAGGCTGCCGAAGAACAAGGGCGAGAACTCGCCGCGATAGCCCCGGCCATGCTCGCCCCAGAGCAGCCCGCCATAAGCCTTGGTCAGCCGGGCCACCTCGTCGGAGATCGGGCGGATCAGCGCGGCTTGTTGGGGATCGCGCAGGTCCAGGAACGGGCGAACATGCAGACAGCCGACATCCGCATGGCCGAACATGCCGTAGTTGAGGCCGTGCCCGTCCAGCAATGCGCGAAACTCGGCCACGAAATCGGCCAGCTTTTCCGGCGGGACGGCGGTATCCTCGACGAACGGAATACCCTGTCGCGTGCCGCCCAGCCGGGCGAGCAGCCCGACCGATTTCTCGCGCAAGGACCAGAGCTGGCCGATCGCGGCCTCGTCACGGACGATCCGCATGTCGCCCTGCGGGCCGATATCGGCCAGCGCGGTCAGGCCGGCTTCGATCGTCGCCTCGTCATCGGCGGTGAATTCGACGAAACTCATTGCCGCTACCGGCTCGTCGCCCGTGCTGCCCAGCAGCCCTTCGACGCTCGCCCAGATGATATCGCTGCGCGCGACGCCCAGCACCTTGTCGTCGAGGATTTCGATCGCGACCGGATCGGCGGCGATCAGCCGCTGAACGTCGCGCATCGCGGTGTCGAACGCACCGTAACGGATGACCGCCAGTGCGCGCGTCTTCGGACGGTGGGCGACGCGCAAAGTGATCGAGCGGGTGATCGCCAGCGTGCCCTCCGACCCTGCGAGCAGATAGCCTAGGAAGAACCGATCGGTTGCGGCGTCCCATGTCTTTTGCAGGTTATAGCCGGTCAGGCCCCGGTTCATCTCCGGGAAGATCGCGGCGATGTCGGCGGCGCGGGTCGTGACGATGCGCAGCGCTTCGCGGTGAATATCGGCGACGATGCCGCTACCCGCCGCGATGGCCTCTGCCTCGCGCCGAGTCATCGGCTCTGCGCGCCAGGAGGTGCCGTCGGACAGGGTCAGGTCCATCGCGACGATATAGTCCGATGTCTTGCCCCAGCGGCGCGATCCCTTGCCCGACGCATCGGTCGCGACCATGCCGCTGATCGTCGCGCGGCTGGCGGTCGACACCATCGGCGGAAAGAAGCGGCCATGCGGTTTCAGAAAGGCGTTGAGCTGGTCCAGCACCACCCCGGGTTCGACCGTGACCGTGTTCGCATCCGCGTCGAACGTGCCGATGCCCCGCATGTGGCGGGCGAAATCGACGATGATCCCGTCGTTCAGCGACTGGCCGTTGGTGCCGGTATTGCCGCCCCGTGGCGTCAGCGACAGGTCGGTGTCGCGCAGGGCGCGGACCAGCAGGGACACATCATCGCCGGAGCGCGGATAGACGATGGCGGCCGGGCGGACCTGATAGATGCTGTTGTCGGTCGATGCGACCTGCCGCGCGCCGATGCCGTCCTCCGCATCGCCGGTGAATCCCGCCCGGTCCAGGGCGCGTAGCAGGTCGGCGACCGTCGCCATCAGGCCGCCGCCGCCCCGCGCAAGGCCTCGCGCACGGCCCTCATGGACCGTGCCTCCACCTCGGCATAGAGCGCGAGTTCATCCTGCACTGCGCTACCCAGCGCCGCCTCGAACGCGGCCTGCGCCGCCGATGCGGCATAGCTGCGCTGTTCGGTGCCGCCCAGGTTCGACTGGAAGATGCCCGCCGCGCTGACCGGCAGGAAATCCTCATAGACGATGGGCCGCGCGCGGACATGGCCTGCCGCCAGCCAGTCCTCGATGTCGCCCGCCCGACATCCGCCGGTCGTCACCAGCCGCTGCCCAGCCTCGGTCAGTTCGTAGCGGAACCAGGCTAGCCCCTGTTCGCGCAAGGCATCGACTGTGTCGGGAAAGGCGGCGAAGGCGGTGGCGAGCCGGTCGGCATAGCTTGCATCCTGCGACCCCGCCTCGCCCCGCGCCGTCGCCAGCAACCGGTCATAGAGCGCGCGGCCCTTGGGCGTCAGCGCCGCGCCGCGCTGTTCGATCTCGCCGAACCGGGCGGTGTGCTGGCCGGGCTGCTCGCCGGGAAAGATCACGTCCTCCTCTATCGCCTTGAAACTGGTCTGGCGCAGCAGGATCGGCACGGCGCGCCGCGGCGGCCCCTCGATCACCGCCTTGGCGTCGATGCCGCGCACCTGCATCGCGTCTTGCGCGGCATCGATGTCGAGCGTGCGCGGGGTCAGGTGGTTGATATGCGGCCCGCGAAACGACACGATATCGGCGATCAGCCGGTGGGCTTCATGCAGCCGGTCATAGGTCGCGGCATCGACCCGTGCATCGCCGTGCCAGCGAAAGGTTTCGAGCAGCGCCAGGACGAAGCGACCGGCATCGGCATCGTCCAGCCCGCCCTGCGCCTCATGCCGTTCGATCAGATGGATCGCTTCGTCGGTAAAGATCCGGCGCGTTGAAAGGATCGTCTCAGCCTCGGCGCGCAGGCCCGCATCCTCGATCAGTTCGAGGCGGAGCAGCGAGGTGAAGACCCGGAACGGATTGGCCGCGAGCGCCCCGTCGTCGACCGGGCGAAAGGCGGTCGAATGCACCGGCACGCCCGCCACCGACAGGTCGTAATAGCCGACCGGAACCATCCCCATCACGGCAAAGGCGCGGCGCATCATGTGGAGTTCGGCCGCCGTGCCCAGCCGGATCGCACCGTGTCGTTCGACGTCCAGCCGGTCGAACTCGTCGGCCGCCGCCAATTCCGCCGCCAGATCGGGACGCTCGGCCAGCACGGTGGCATTCACCTCCGCGACGATCGACAGCAACTCGCCATAGAGCGGCACTTCGGCGCGGTACATCGCCGACATGGCCTCGGAAAAGCGGGTGCGGATGGCGTCGGCGGGCGTGAAGGGGCGGGTCATGGTCACCTCGAACATATGGGGTTAGCGCGGGGCAAAGGTGATGGGATCGCCGATCCCGACGCCCAGCCTATGGGCGGCATCGGGGTCGAGCAGGACACCGTCATCTTGCGCGGCAATCTGCGCGAAACAGGCGCGAAAGCCCGCCAGCCGGCCAGCGGCGGCGATGCTGGGCATGGCGGTATCGCTGTGTCCCACCGCCCGGACGACGGCGCTGCGGGCGGTGCGGATGGTGGCGATGTCGTCGGTCGCGGCGGTCACGGTCGGGCCGCCGTCGAACAGATCGACATAATGGTCATGCCGAAACCCCTCCTTCTCCAGCAGCCGCAGCGCGGGGCGGCCGGAGGGGTGCGGCACGCCCAGCACGGCCCGCGCGCTTTCGGGCAGCATCGCCAGCAGGACGGGGGTGGTCGGCATCAGTCCGGCCAGGACATGGGTGCCATGTTCCGCGTTGAACGCATCCGCCGCGGCAAAGCCCATTCCGAAAAAACGCGCGGCGATCCCGTCCCAGAACGGCGCTTCGCCCGCATCGTCGACCACGCCGCGCAACTCGGCGATGGTCCGGTCGGCGAAACGACGACGGTGCATGGCGATAAACAAATAGCGGCTGCGCGCCAGCAGCGTGCCTGCTCCCCCGGCGCGGGCATCGGCACGCAGGAACAGCCCGCCCACCTCGCTGCACCCGGCATGGTCGGTGCAAATGGTCAGCGTGGTGTGATCGACCGAGCGGCCCAGCACGCCATGGTCCGCGCCATGCCGGTCGATGCGATAGCTATAGAATGGCGCGTCGGTGCCGATATGCGAGAATATCTGGCAGGTGCCATGGATCGCGCGGGTCGCGCTGTTCTCCAGCACGAACAGGAAGCGGTCGACGCCGAAGCTGTCGGTATCGCGCGCAAAGGCGGCATCGGCAGCGGCCAGCCGCTGGCCCAGTTTCGCTTCGTCCGGCGGCAGGTTCACGAACCCGCCGCCGGTGGTCCGGGCCATGTCATAGAGCGCCGACAGGTCATGCCCGCCGGCCGCCCGCAGGACGATCGTCACGCGGCACCCGCTCCCAATACGGCTTTCAGCGTGTCCCAGTTGCCCGCCGCGCTGGCCGCCTCGAAGCTGGCCATCGGATAGGCGCAATAATCGGCGGCATAATAAGCGCTGGGGCGATGATTGCCGGAGTCGCCGATCCCACCGAACGGCTGCGCCCCCGCCGCGCCGGTCGTCGAGCGGTTGCGGTTGACCACCCCGGCACGCGCGTCGAGGACGAAGCGCTCCCACAGTGCATCGTCGCCGGTCAGCAGCCCGGCGGACAGGCCGAACCGGGTGTCGTTCGCCGCCATGATCGCGGCGTCGAAATCGGCGACGCGGACGACCTGCAGCACGGGCGCGAAAATCTCTTCGTCGGGCACCGCCACGCCGGTCACGTCGAGCAGTGCGGGCGTGACGAAGGCCGCACTGCGCCCGTCAATCCCTTCGAACGGCACGATGGCGCGGGCACCGGCGGCCTCCAGCGCGGTGACCTGCGCACGGGCGGTCGCGGCGGCGGCGTCGGAGATCAGGGAGCCGATATAGGGGTTCTCGTCCCAGCGGCCGATGGGCAGGCGCGGGATCAGCGCGGCCACCGCCTCGATCACCGCATCGCCGAACGTCCCGGTCGGTAGGATCAGGCGGCGGGCGCAGGAACAACGCTGCCCGGTGGTGATATAGGCCGACTGGACGATCAGCGCCGCCACCTCGGTCACGTCCCCGTCCCACGCGATCAGCGGGTTGTTGCCGCCAAGTTCGAGCGCGAGGATGACGTCGGGCCGCTCGGCAAATGCGCGGCGGAAATGCGCGCCGGTCGTCGCCCATCCGGTGAACAACAGTCCGTCGATATCCGCCGCGACCAGCGCCGCGCCGGTTTCGCGCGCGCCCTGCACAACGCTCAGCACGCCTCCGGGAAGACCTGCCTCCGACCAGGCCGCCGCCATCGCCGCGCCGACCGCCGGGGTCAGCTCGGACGGCTTGAATACGACCGTATTCCCGGCCAGCAGGGCGGGCACGATATGACCGTTGGGCAGGTGGCCGGGGAAGTTATACGGACCCAGCACCACCATCACACCATGCGGGCGGTGGCGCAGCACCGACTCGCCGAAGGGCATGGCGCTGCGTTTTTCCCCGGCGCGTTCGGCCTGGGCGGCGATCGACAGCGCGACCTTGCCGACCATCGTCCCGACCTCCTGCGTGCTCTCCCACAAGGGCTTGCCGGCTTCGCGTGCGATCAGTTCAGCGATGTCTGGGGTCCGGGCCTTCAGCACCGCGGCATAGGCACGGGCGATGGCCACACGCTCCTCTACCGACGTCCGCCGCCAGTCGCGGAACGCCGTGCGGGCGCGCGCTACCGCCGCGTCGACATCGACGCGGCTCGCGGTCGGGCCGGACCAGACCGTCTCGCCGGTCGCCGGACAAATGGAGGTCAACATGTTCATGCCGCCTGCGCCATCATGCCGCGCGCCGCGACACAGGCCGCTTCCAGCCGGGTGACGGCCTCGGCAATCTCCTCGGCCGAGATCAGCAGCGAGGGGAGGAGGCGCACGCAATTCTCACCCCCGCCCGCGACCAGGATGCCATGGTCGCGCGCGATCCCCATGAACGCGCGATTGTTCGGGATCATCTTCAGGCCGATCAGCAGGCCCTTGCCGCGCACCTCGGCGATCACGTCGGGGAAGCTGCTGCGCAACGCCTCCAACCGCTCGAAGAAATCGGCGCTGGCGGCACGGACATGAGCCAGCGTCGCGTCGTTCGCGATGGTGTTGAAGGCAGCGATGCCGACCGCCATGGCCAGCGGATTGCCGCCAAAGGTCGTGCCATGGACGCCCGGCGTCATGCCCTTGGCCGCTTCGGTGGTGGCCAGGCAGGCCCCGACCGGAAAGCCCGATCCCAGCGCCTTGGCCAGCGCCATGATATCGGGCGCGGCCCCATCGAACCACTGGTGCGCGAAGAGCGTGCCGGTACGGCCCATGCCGCTCTGCACCTCGTCATGGATCAGCAGGACGCCGTGATGGCGGGTCAGTTCGCGCAGCCGCAGCAGCCAATCGCCCGACAGGGCACGCGCGCCGCCTTCGCCCTGCACCGGCTCGACGATCACCGCCGCCGTGGTCGGGCTGGCGATCGCCTGCTCGATCGCGGCGGCATCATCGATCGACAACTGGACGAAGCCCGGCAGGCGGGGACCGCACCCCTCCATATAGCCCGCATTGCCCGAGGCGTTGATCGCGGCATAGGTCCGGCCATGAAACGACCCGGCGAACCCGACGATGTCGATCCGCTCCGGCTGGCCGCTGACGTGGTGATAGCGACGCGCGGTCTTGATCGCGCATTCGACCGCCTCGGTGCCGGTATTGGCGAAGAACACGCAGTCGGCGAACGACGCATCCACCAGCCGCCGCGCCAACGCCTCCTGCCCCGGAATGCGGAAGATGTTGGAGACGTGCCACAGCTTGCCTGCCTGTTCGATAAGCGCGGCGACCAGAGCGGGATGGGCATGGCCCAGCGCGTCGGTGGCGATCCCCGCCACGCAGTCGAGATAGCGCCGTCCCTCGGTATCGATTAGCCAGACGCCCTCGCCGTGGTCCACCGCGATCGGCGCGCGGTTGTACAGGTTCATCAGGGGATCTGTCATGACGGCTCCTATCATCGATTCGGGAATGCACGGGCGCTTCACGCAACGGTGCTATTGGACCCGGATATGGGCGTGGCCAAACGCATTGACGTCATCTGTTGATGACGGTTCGGAATGAACACGCTGGCGCTATTTCGCCGTGACGGGCGTGACGGTCGGCGGGCATCCTTCCCGCTTGCAGGGCAGGCTGTCGTCCCATGACAACAGGCGGACGACCATGTCGCCGGGCTGAGTGCGCGGGTCGGTGCCGATGCCCGCGACCCGCGCGTCGAGCGGCGCGGTCACCGTGGCGATGGTCCGGCCGAACGGGTCCGTGACGATCGCCAGCACGTCGCCCTTCTTCACATATTGGTTCAGCTTCACGCGCACATGCGCCCATCCGCCGCGCGGACTTTCGACATTGGTCACGACATTGCCGAGGAACGGTTCCGGATCGCGCAGATCGGGTTTGCCCGGCAGCATCCCCCGGTCGATCATCACGTTGCGCACGCCGCGCAGGCCGCGTGCGATCATCGCATCGTCGAACATCTCCGCACCGCCCAGTTCATAGGTGACGGCCGGGATGGCATTGGCGTTCAGCATGTCCTCCACCGCGCCGTCATAGCCCGCATTCACATAGACGCTGTCGGGCCGCAGCATCATCGCGATCCGCTTGGCGATGGAGGTCGCGACAAAGACATAGGCCGGATAGGTACCGCCGCGCGACTGGGTATGCAGGTCGACCGCGAAATCGGTATTGCCGATGAAGATACGCGACCATAGCCGCCCGGCGTAGCGCTTTGCCGCATTGCCCTCACCGCCCTGCGCGTGCGGATCGCGGGGGATCAGGCGGTTGAGATTGTCGCCCGAGCCATTGTGCCCGCCGGTAAAGGCGCGGGTCGAATTGCGCAGCCCCGGCGCGTTGAGGCCCGGCACCGCGATCAGCGTTCCTTTCAGCGCCGCCGGATCGAGGCCTTCGACCAGCTGATGGATCACGCCGATGCCGTTCAGTTCGTCGCCATGGATGCCCGCGGTCAGAAGGAAGCGCGGGCCGGGCTGTGCACCCTTCACCACCACGATCGGGACATAATAGCCCTGTCCAACCTCATTGTCTTCGACCCGCAGCCACAGCCGCGTCTTGCCGCTGGGCAGGGCGGCGACGTCCAGCTTCTCGATCACCGGCGAACCGTCGATCCGGTCCCCCGGCTCGCTCGACAGGGCGGCGGCAGGCAAGGCTGCCGACAATGCGACGGCCAGCATGGGCCGGATGAACATACGGAACGATCCGAACATGGCGGTTCTCCAAGGTCACAGGATCAAGACCTCGCATGTCGTTACGTATGCGGCTAAGCGAAAATCCGTCATGTCCTCATGCATCCTGCTCATCACTGGAACAGGGTGTCGTCATGGAAGGTTCCTGACGCATCCGCGTGAGTTTGCAGCTATCCTGAGACGATGGTCGAGCAGGTATGAGGCGTTGCCCCGCCGACCCTTGGCGTCTAACGCGAAATCGTGCCGCTGCACTCTCGATCGCCATTCAACGGAGTGCTGGATCAGGCGATGACATGGAGGATGGCTCCCCTTGGCTAGCGAACCGTGCCATCGAGTCGGTTTGCGTGGACACCTGCTCATTGCAGGTGGAAATTACAGGTGAGGTCCGGGCAATGGCCTATTATCCTTGGCGTCGGGCTTGCCAGCCGCCACCGCAAAACGGCACTCAGAAGTCTAGGAGGCGTGGACAAATTGCAGGTCTATGGGCATCGGTGACCAAATACGCCGAACACCTCCGTGATGGACTTGGCGTCAACCTTCCAGCGCACTGACCATATCGTTGTGCAGATTGCGCTACCTCGTTGAATATCTGCCGACCGGTATCCGTCAGGGCCTTGAGGGCTGATTTTAAAGCCGTCCTTCTGAAGTGTCGAAATAACAGCGCTCTCGGCGGAGCCCACAGGATAAGCGGCACGCACTCGCTGATCGAAGACCCGCTCGGCATCGCGAACGTCAGCCGGAAGTTTATCGGCAATAGGTGGCAGAGACTGGTTTGAAGCACTGCTACACGCGGTTAACAGGCCGAATAGCATCAGAACCAATTGGTAGCGCATCAAGCGTGATGTTGGCAGCAGGTTTGCGCCGAAATCAAGAGGCCGTTGACGCGGCTAGGGTCAGGACCCATTGATGTGGGAGGCGCGATCTGATTCAGGCTCCGTGAGGAGAGAGTGGATGAGCGACCTGTACTGGCTGACGGATGAGCAGATGGCGCGTCTGCAACCGTTCTTTCCCAAG
>NZ_JAVSCQ010000004.1:0-229889 GCF_040560405.1 Facivitalis istanbulensis | reverse complement strand
AGACCCCAAACCCTTCAGATGGGCAAAGTCCGCCGACGACATTCTCGCTTCTATCCAGCGCTTCTGCCTGCGGACACTCGATACCGCGCATCAGCAAATCAATATTATTTCAGAATCAGGACAATAGCGGGCGTTACGTCATACCGATCACCGCTTGTCCCCTCTCTTGGGCTTTGCCGCCCCAATGTGCGGGGCGCTCGCAGGAATGGCAATCGCCGACGGGCCCGCGCCTCTCCCCTACCCGATCGCGTCGATCCAGTCCGGCAGGTCGCCCAGCCGCGCCAGCCGTCGGAAGCGGGGATGATCGATCGGCTCCTCGCCCGTCTCATGGTGCCAGGCGAGCGGCTGTGGAATGAACGCGGCCCAGCCGCCCGCCGCCAGCGCGGGCAGCACGTCGGAGCGCATCGAATCCCCCGCCATCACCGTCGCTTCGGCGGCGACGCCGTGCCGGGCGAAAATCTGGCGGAAGGTGTCGGGCGTCTTGTCGCTGACGATCGCGACATCGGCGAAGCACTCGCCCAGGCCGGACGCGGCCAGCTTGGCCTCCTGGTGCAGCAGGTCGCCCTTGGTCACCAGCACCAGCCGACCGCGTGCGGCCAGCGCCGCCATCGTCCCGGCAATGCCGTCGAGCAGTTCGACCGGATGCGCCAGCAACTGCCGCCCCGCCTCCAGCACGCGCGCGATCAGGTCGGTGGGTAGGGTCGGCCCCGCCAGTTCCACCGCCGTCTCGACCATCGACAGGGTGAAGCCCTTCGCGCCATAGCCATAGAGACGCAGGTTGCGCGCCTCGCACGCTTCCAGCGTGGCCCGCGCCACCCGCGCCTCGGCAAAGGGGGCCAGGAGGCCGACCAATGCCTCCTCGGTCGCGGCGAAGTGGCGCATATTGTGCCAGAGCGTATCGTCCGCATCGAGACAGATCAGTTCGATCGCCATGCTCATCCTCCCGTCCTGCCCGCAGCGCCCCTCATAGCGCGCGGATCACGCGCAAGCCCAGCCTGGGGCGGAATCGCTCGCCGCGCGCGCGTTCCGCTCCGACACCGCCCTGCACGCCCAGCTTGCCAAAGCCGCGATGGACCTGCGGCATCATCAGCCAATAGGCACCGTCGCCATTCTGCCGATTGACCTCCAGCCCGAGCACGGTGTCGCGGTTCAGATCGTAAAAGGTCGAATGGTTGACGACCAGCCCGGTCTCATTGCCCTCGCGCAGGGTCACGTCGCCGATGCCGACCATCGTCATCATGCTCCAGCGTTCGCCGAACCGGTTGCCCAGCAGCCAGAGCAGGGTCGAATGCCAGCGCCCGTCCGCGCGGTCGTACAGCCCCAGATATTGCACCCCGTGAATGCCGCGACCGCCGCGAAGATGGCCCAGCCTGCCCTGAAGCCCCATCTTGTACTGGACGACGCGCCGATCGATCAGCGGCAGTTCGAGTTCGACCGCGACGCCATCCGCCACCGCCATCTCGATCTCGGGAGCCCATTCCACCTCGCCCCGCGGACCCGACAGGTCATGCTGGACCAGCGTGTTCACCTCCACCTCGCCGCGCCCGGCGGTCAGCGGCCGGATCATGTCGAAGATCATGGGCTCGGGAATATGCGGCCCGCGCTGCGCCTGGGCGGGCATGATCGGCGTCAGGGTGAAACACAGGCCGATGGCCGTCGAAAGCAGGCGAATGGGCGTCGCGATCGATCTTACTCCGGTCGTTGATCCCCATGCGGCGCGGGAAGGGAATGGCGATGCGAGCGAGCCCGCATTCCCGCAAGGACCAGGCGGGCTCCCACCGCGCGCCCTGCATAGCCCGCGCCGAACATGACATTCAATTCATGGTTCATCGATGGGGCAAGCTGTCCGGGTGACAGGCTGTGGCCTCACGACTAGGCTGGCGTCGTGCCGTTCGTCCGCCGCCTGCTCGCGCAACGCGATTTCGCCATGCTGCTGTGCGCGGCGGTGCTGGCGCTGCGGCTGATCGTGCCGAACGGCTACATGATCGACCGGGTCGATGGCCGGGCCGCGATCATCCTGTGCCCGGGCAGCGTCGCCATGCCCCGGATGACGAGTCCGATGAGCGGGCCGATGAATGGGCCAATGGCCATGATCGATCATGCGCCCATGGATCATGCCCCGATGGATCATGCCGCCATGCATCCCGGGGCGTCGGCGGATCATGACGAACATCCGGGCAAGGCGCATGACATGCGCGAAATGCCATGCGCCTTTGCCGGTCTGTCGACCGCGATGCTGGGCGCGGTCGACCCGATCCTGCTGGCGGTGTTCATCGCCTTCGTCATGGCGACCGGGCTGGCGCGGATCGCGCCGCCGCCGCCCGCCGCGTCGCCCCGCCTTCGTCCCCCGTTGCGCGGACCGCCGCGCCGCGCCTGATCGTTCCACATCGGCCGCGCGTCCGTTGGTCGCGCGGTCCCGTCACGATCCACGCCCCCGCTCGGTCGAGCGCGGGGCGGACGAAGGTATTCCACGCATGACATCCTCCCTGATGGCGGGCGCAATCGCGCCCTGCCTGTTGCTGGCCGTTCCGGCCACCGCCCAGTCCGATCCCCCGCACCCGGCCGCCACGGTAATCGTCACCGGGCAACGCGCCAGGCCGTCGCTCGACGACAAGGCGGGAGCGGCCAGCCGCCTGCCGCTGTCGATCCGCGAGACCCCCGCGACCATCGAGATACTCGGCCAGGACGAACTGCAACGCCGCGGCCTGCGCACCGCGCGCGAGGCCTTCGACCAGGTGGTCGGCGCGATCGCGGGGAATGTGCCGGGCAATCCGGCGGTGGTGTCCATGCGTGGTTTCGCGGGCAACAGCGTATCGATCCTGCAGGACGGCGTGCGCCTCGCCGCGTCCACCGTCACCCAGCGCGACGGCAATCTGTGGCATTACGACCGGATCGAGGTACTGAAGGGCCCCGCCTCGGTGCTGTATGGCGAAGGCGCGCTGGCCGGCGTCATCAACAAGGTGACACGCAAGCCGGTGCTGGGCGAACGGCACATCGACATGCTGCTGTCCGGCGGCAGCTTCGGCACGATTTATGCCGCGAGCGGGGTGAACCTGCCCATCTCCGCCACCACCGCGATCCGCGCCGATGCCAGCTATCAGCGGTCCGACAGCCTGTACGATGTCGACCATAATGCCAGCTTTTCAGCCGGGCTGACCGCCAGCGCGCTGTTCAGGCCGTCCGATCGCCTGTCGCTGCTGGTCGCGATCGATCATTTCGAGGATCGCTATGACGCGACCTATCAGGGCCTGCCGCTGATCCCCGGTCGCTACGCGCTGGACCCCAGCGATGCGGTCAGGACCGCCGATGGCCAGGTCGTCGACCGATCGTTACGACGTCGCAACTATAATCCGCGCGGGGCGTGGTCGGGCGCGGACGAAACGACGGTGCGCTCGCGGCTCGACTGGGCGATGGGCGACGGCTGGACCTTCGCGCTCGACCTGACCGGCTATACCGCCGACCGCGCCTTCCTGCTCGCCGATACGCAGCGTTTCGTCGCGCCGGATGCTGCGCGGCCCCAGGGCGGCTTTGCGCAAGGCTATCAGGATTTCCGCCACGACCAGCATTTCTGGAATGCGCGCGGGGCGATCGGACGGGACGGACAGGTGGCGGGCCTGCGCCACCGCGTCACCTTGGGCGTCGAGCATAACGAGACCGACTTCACCAGCCTGCGCCGGCAGTCCCCGGTCGGCACCCTGCCCATCGTCGCCCTGCGCGACCCGGCGGTGATCGCCGTGCCAAGCGGGCCGGGTGTCTTCACCAGCGACATCACCTTCCGGTCGAAACTGAACCAAAGCTCGGTCTTCGCCGAGGATGCGGTCAACCTGACCCCGCGCTGGCTGCTGGTCGGCGGCATACGCTGGGACCATATCGCGCTCGACCGCGCGACGATCCAGAACAGGAGCGGCGCGGTCGAGCGTCATCGTCCGACCTTCGATCCGGTGTCGTGGCGCGCGGGCACCAGTTGGGAAGCGATGCCGGGCGTGACGCTCTACGCCCAATATACCACCGCCGTGTCGCCGGTTTCGACGATCCTGCTCGCCTCGATCACCAACAGCCGTTTCCGCCTGACGCATGGGCGCTCCTATGAGGCCGGGTTCAAGGCCGGCGGCTGGGCGGGCCGCGCGACGGTGACCGGCGCGCTTTACCATATCGTTCAGGACGATATCCTGACACGCGATCCGGCCAATCCGACGTTGAGCGTTCAGGGGGGCCGCCAGTCGTCACGCGGCGGCGAGGTCACGGCGGAGGTCGTCCCCCTCCCTCCGCTGCGCCTGTCGACCGGCATCGCCTATGTCGATGCGCGCTATGACCAATTGTCCGAGCTGGTCGGCGGGGTGCGCGTCGATCGCAGCGGCAACCGCCCGATCAACGTCCCCGCGACCACACTCAACGCCTCGGCCAGCTATACCCTCGCGCCCGGCGTGACGCTGGCCGGGTTCCTGCGCCATGCGGGCGCCTTCTATACCGATACCGCCAACACCATCCGGGTGGCGGGGCATGCTGTGCTGGACGCCAGCCTGTCCTGGCCGGTCGGTCCCCATGCGACGGTGACCCTGCGCGGACGCAACCTGACCAACCGATTCTACGGCGAATATTCGGGCTATCCCAGCACCAATATCTATATCGGCGCGCCGCGATCCTTCGAGATCGCGCTGGCGGCGCGCCTGTGACCGCCCCCGCCATGACCCCGCGCGCACGCGCCGCCTTTCACCGGACCATCTGGCGCTGGCATTTCTGGGCGGGCCTGCTGGTCGCGCCCGTGCTGCTGATGCTCAGCCTGACGGGCGCGATCTATCTGTTCAACGACGAGTTGAACGATGCGCTCTATCCCGAACTGCGCCACGTGATCCCAAGCGCGACATCGGTGCCGGTGTCGCGGATGATCGGGGCCGCGCTCGCCGCGCATCCCGGCACCGCGACACGGATCGACACGCCCGCCACCCCCGATCGTTCGGCGGTGGTGTTCGTCACGCCCCGGCACGGCGCCCCGCTGCGCGTCGCGGTCGATCCGGGAAGCGGGCGGGTGCTGGGCAGCGTCGTCTATGACCGGACGCTGGTCGGCTGGGCGGACGCGATGCACCGATCGATGCTGCTGGGCGTGGCGGGCGAATGGGTGATCGAACTGGCCGCCTGCTGGGCGCTGGTACTGCTCGTCACCGGCGTCATCCTCTGGTGGCCGCGCGGCGGCTGGCGGGGCAGCGGCATGCTCTGGCCGCGCCTGTCGGGGCGGGGGCGACGCTTCTGGCGGGATCTTCATGCGCCGGTCGGGCTATGGACGGTGACGCTGGTCGGGTTCCTCGTCGTCACCGGCCTGCCCTGGGCCGACGTGACCGGGCCCATGCTGCACCGGCTCGGCGCGGCGGCGGGGATCGGCTATCCACCGTCCTTTCGCCAATATGGCATCCCGCAAAGCGTGCCGATGAAGGCCGCGCTGGGCGATGCCCCTTGGACGCTGGAGGATGCGCCGATGCCGCGATCGAGCATGGCGGGTCATGCCGACCATATGCCTGCCGTCGGAACCAGCCTGCCCAGCGATCCGCATGTGATCCAGGGGACGGACCGGGTCGCGGCACTGCTCAGGGCGCGCGGCTGGCCCCCCGCCTATCGGCTCTTCCTGCCGATGGAGCCGAGCGGCGTCTATACCGTCTTCACCTATCCCGACCAGCCGCAGGGCCAGCGCACGCTCTATGTCGATCGCTACAGCCTGCGGCCGATCGGTGCGGAGGTCCGGTTCGCCGATTATGGCCTGTTGGGCAAGGCAACCGAACTGGGCGTGCAACTGCACATGGGGAACTATGCGGGTCGGCCCAACCAGTTGGTCATGCTGATCCCCTGCATCGCCATCTGGACGCTGACGATCAGCGGCGTGGCGATGTGGTGGAAACGCCGCCCGGCGGGACGCCTCGGCGCGCCGCCGCCGCTGTCGGGCGCGCGGATACGCGGGCTGTTGGTGGCGCTGGCGGTGGCGGGCATCGTCATGCCGCTGTTCGGCGCGTCGCTGGTCCTGGTGGCGGCAATCGACCGGCTGGTGGCCTTCGTCACGGCACGGCGTCGGCTCCGGCCGCATCGCCAAGTGGTCGGCCCCGATGCGACGGGATGAGCCGGAACGCGCCCCGCCGCATCGCGGATGCCGCCGTCTTTCCCAAACCCGTCCGGTTGCGGCATGATGGCAGCCATGACCCGCATCCTGATGACCGCCGCGCTCCTGTCGCTCGCCGCCTGCTCCGCGCAGGATAATTCCGGCGGATTGAGCGAAGCCGAGAACCGCCAGCTCAACGAGGCCGCCGCCATGCGCGACGCGAATGCGGTCGATCTGAATGCGATGGCCCCTTCGGACGTTGAGGCGGCGAATTCCACCGACAATGAAAGCTGATGCCGTCATGACCGAGATGCCGCTTCGCCGCCTGGGCTCGACCGACCTGATGATCGCCCCGCTGGTCCTGGGCGGCAATGTCTTTGGCTGGACCGCGGATCGCGCGGCCAGCTTCGCGGTCCTCGACGCCTTTGTCGACCGGGGCGGGACGATGATCGACACGGCGGACGTCTATTCCGCCTGGGTCGACGGGCATCGGGGCGGCGAGTCCGAAACGATGATCGGCGAATGGCTGAAGGCCAGCGGCAAGCGCGACCGGGTGCTGATCGCGACCAAGGTCGGGATGCTGCCCGGCGAAGGCGGGGAAAAACTGTCGCCCGCACGGATCGCGGCGGCGGCGGAGGCCTCGCTACGCCGCCTGGGCACCGACCGGATCGACCTGTATTTTGCGCATCAGGATGACGAGGACCAGCCGCAGGACGCGGTGCTGCACGCCTTTGCCAAGCTGGTCGAGGCGGGCAAGGTCCGCGTGATCGGCGCCTCCAATTTCTCCGCCGCGCGCCTGAAATCCGCGAACGAGGCGGCGTGCGATGCCAGCCTGCCCCGCTATCATGTTTTGCAACCCGAATATAATCTGGTCAGCCGTCACCGGTTCGAAGGCGAGCTTCAGGATTATTGCGTCACCGAGAATATCGGCGTCGTCCCCTATTATGCCCTCGCCTCCGGCTTCCTGACCGGCAAATATCGCCGCGAAGCCGATCTGTCGCAAAGCGTGCGCGGACAGGAGATCGGCGCATTGCTGGCCGGTCGGGGCGAAACAGTGCTCGCGGCGCTCGACGCGGTGGCAGGAGAACTGGCTGCGACCCCGGCACAGGTCGCGCTCGCCTGGCTGATGGCACAGCCCGGAATCACCGCGCCGATCGCGAGCGCGACCAGCGTCCGCCAGTTGGAGGAACTGATCCCCGCCATGCGCCTGTCATTGTCGGACGATCAACTGGCGCGACTCGACGCCAGCGGGGCTTGAGCGCACCGATCGCTTTGATCGGTTCAGGCCGCCTCGGCCCGATGGGCGACGGGACGACCGATCAGATAGCCCTGGATCTGGTCACAACCCATCTCGCACAACGTCTGCCATTGCTGCTCGGTCTCCACTCCTTCGGCGACGATCGGGATGTTCAGGCTGTGTCCCAGTCCCAGCGAGGCGCGCACGATCGACAGCGCGGGCCCACTCTGCCCCATGCCATGGATGAAGCTGCGATCGATCTTGATCTTGTCGAAGGGGAATTGCTGAAGGCTGCTGAGCGAGGAATAGCCGGTGCCGAAATCGTCCATCACGATGCGCACCCCGGCGGCGCGCAACCGCGCCAGATTCGCGGTCGCGGTCTCGCGCCGGTCGATTAGCACGCCTTCGGTCACCTCGACCTCGATCCGGTCCGGCGCCATTCGATGCGCGGCCATGCTGGCCAGCATCCGTTCCGCCAGATCGGGCTCGCGTAGTTGCACCGGCGACAGGTTGATCGCCAGCATCCACGCCGTCGGCCAGCCCGCCGCGATCGACAGCGCATCGGCCAGCAATTGCTGCCCGATCTCGCCGATCAGGCCATTTTCCTCGGCGATCGCGATGAAGATATCGGGCCTGATCTCGCCCAGCACCGGATGATGCCAGCGCGCCAGCGCTTCCTGGCCGATGATCCGGCGGGTCGCGCAATCGGCGATCGGCTGAAAGGCCAGACCCAGTTCGCCCCGAACGCCCGCATCGCGCAGTTCATGCGCCAGCCAGCGACGCTGTCGCCGTTCCTCGTCCATCAGCTTGTCATAATGGCGGGCGCGGTGGCGGCCATCCGCCTTTGCCCGGTAGAGCGCGATATCGGCGCAGGCATGGAGTTCGTCCCCCTCCACGCTGTGGCGCTGGGACAGGGCGACACCGATGCTCAGCCGGATCGCCGGGGCCGGCGGAGAGGCGGGATCGGCGGCGATGATGGCAAAAAGCCGTTCGATCAACGCGCCCGCATCCTCCTCATCGGGACGAAGACGATGAACGATGGCAAATTCGTCGCCGCCGATCCGCGCGACGAGATCCCCTTCACGCGCCGCTGCGGTCAGCATCGCGCTGGCCCGTTTGAGCAGCATGTCGCCCGTCGCATGGCCCAGCGTGTCGTTCACGCCCTTGAACCCGTCCAGATCGATCGCGACCAGCGCGATGCGATGCCCGGCATTCAGCGTTTCGCTCAGCCGGTCGGAGAATACCAGCCGATTGGCCAACCCGGTCAGCGGGTCGTGATGCGCCAGATATTCGACCTGCGCCTGAATACGCCCACGCTCGGCCACCGCCTGCGACAGGGCGTCCAGTCCACGCGCCAGATCGCCCAGTTCATCGACGCGGCGGGACGAGGCGAGCGGCGGCAGCGCCGCGCCGCCCGTCATCGCCCGCACCGCCGCGACGATCTCGATGACCGGCCACAGGATCCGCATCCGCAACCACAGGATCAACGCCGCCACGACCAGAAATGCCAGCAGCGCGCACAGCCTGGTCTGCGCGACATCGCGTCGGCCCAGCGCCTCGGCCTCGGCGCCGCGCGTCTTGATCTCGCCGACCAGCATCTGATGCACCGCCTCGCGCCGCTGCTCCAGTTGCCGAAGGCCGGCGACGAAGCCCGGCATATTCGCCTTCACCGTGCCGGCATCGCGCCGCGCGGCGGCGATCATCGCCGACGCCACCCCGGCAAAGCGGGCTTCGGCGGCGCGTTCGGCGATCAGGAGCGCGCCGCCATGGTCCGGCAACGCCGCATCGTCGAGCGGTGCGATCGCGCGCCGCTGACCGATCGCCCGCTCCAGGCCCCGCCACCGCGCCTCGGGCACCGGGAGGCCGCGCTCCGCCTGTCGCGTGACGTTGCCGATCTCGACCCGAAGATCGTTCAGCCGGTTATCCTGTGTGTCGTGAAGCCCCAGCGCGAGGACCGTCTGCTGGATCGTTCCGACCTGGTGAAAGAACTTGCGGTTCAGGATCAGGTTGCAGACGCATAGCATCAGGAACACGAGGAGCAGAGCCGTCAGCATCGCGCCGAAGCGGAATTGCAATGATCCGAAACGTCTGGGCGGCTGCGTCATTCGGATCGACACCTAATCTGGAATCCCTTCGATTTTGTGAAATCCGCCTTCGCGATCAATCGCCTGCGAAATGCAGCGGCGCGATACGGCGCTCGCGGTCGTTGACGATCAGGCTGCGCCCCTGTGGCGGCAGCGACCGCTGCGCGCAATCGGGACGCAGGCATTGACGGCATCCGGCACCGATCGGCGTTGCCGGTCCGTTCAGATCACGCCCCCGCGCCGCCGCCAGTCCCTTCGCCGTCGCGACCTCCACCCCCAGCGCGATGGCGAAGCGCGCGGTCACGCCCGACAGCGACCGTCCCGCGCCCTGCACCGCGCGCGACTGGGTCAGGAAGCGCGTGCCATCCTCCATCTCCACCGTTTCGACCAGCACCGCGTCGGGCCGGTCAAAGGCGGCGAACAGCGACCATAGCGGGCAGCGCCCCTCCGCCTCGACCAGCGCGGACTGCGCCGCGCCGGCATAGCGTTTGGACACCTGCCCCGCCCGGTCGACGCGGATCATGAAGAAGGGCAGCCCCCGCGCACCGACACGGTTCAACGTGGTCAGGCGATGCGCCAGACCCTCATGCGACACGCCGAAGCGACGGCACAGCAGATCCAGGTCATAGCCGGTCGCTTCGCACGCCCGCAGGAAACGGGCATAAGGCATGACCAGCGCGGCCGCGAAATATTGACCGAGATACCGGCGAAACAGCCGGTCCGCGACGCGGTCGCCAAAGGCCGCACCCTTCACCAGCGCCTCGATCTCCGCACGCGCCTCCAACTGCGCGAGTTGGACCGCCAGCGCGAAGACCCGGGCGGGCGCGTCCAGTATCTCGGAAAGCTGGAGCTGCCGCGCGTGCAGGTCGAGCCGCCGCAGCGTGTCGGGCAGGATCTCGACTGGCAGGATGCGGATCGCCAGCGCATGGCGAACGCGCAGTCGCTCGGCCAGCGCGCCGTACAGGTCGCCCGCGCCCATGCGCAATTCGTCCGCCAGCGCCTCGGCCGTCGCGTCCAGGTCGGCGAAATGGTTGCGCCAGCGTTCGATCTCGCGCCGGACCAGATGGGTCGGGTCCGCCTCGACCACCATGCCCGCCGTGCCCGTCCTCTGCCCCGCCAGCCGGTCGAAGGCACGGGCGAAGGCTTCGGCCCCGGCAGGCGCGGCGGCCAGCCATTCCTCCAGCTCGGTGCGGTCCATCTCCAGGTCGGCGAACATCGGATCGGCCAGCCGTCGCCGCATCGCCGCCGTGCCGCCGCCGGGGGGGTCGCTGGTCAGCGCGCGCGGATCGAAGTCGAACCGCTCGACCAGCCGGACCAGCAGCGCCGCCGAAACCGGCCGCTGGTTGCGCTCGATCAGGTTGAGATAGCTGGGCGAGATATCGAGTATGTCGGCCATCGCCGCCTGCGACAGCGCCTGTTGCCGGCGCAGGCGACGCACCGCATGTCCCGCGATCAGCTTCTCGCCGCTCACCATCCCTCTCCCATTGCTGGCCGAAAGCGATCCTGCCTCGCGATCTAGCAGCCTGTCAATTCTTTACAACATGACATGCTTCAACACCGTCGATCGCGACCCCATCACCCCGTAGATTGCGATCGCCGCATAGGCTCTGTCGGAAAAGCGCGCCATCATTCGCTCAACATCAAGTGGTTTTGTAAAGGACAGGATGATGACCCAGAGCTTCAGCGATCTGATCCCGGCCCCCGCAGGGCGCTTCGACGGGATCACTCGTCCCTATAGCCCGGCCGATGTCGCACGGCTGCGCGGGTCGGTCGCGGTCGAACATACGCTCGCCCGGCGCGGTGCGCTCAAGCTGTGGGACCTGCTGCGGACCGAGGATCACGTCCATGCGCTGGGCGCCTTGTCGGGCAATCAGGCGATGCAGATGGTTCGCGCCGGGTTGAAGGCCATCTACCTGTCGGGCTGGCAGGTCGCGGCGGACGCCAACACGGCGGGCCAGATGTATCCCGACCAGTCGCTCTACCCCGCCAATGCCGGGCCGGACCTGGCGCGGCGGATCAACGCGACGCTGGCGCGGGCCGACCAGATCGAACATGCGGAGGGCGGCGCGTCGCGCGACTGGTTCGCGCCGATCGTCGCCGATGCCGAAGCCGGGTTCGGCGGGCCGCTCAACTGCTATGAGATCATGAAGGCCTATATCGCGGCCGGCGCGGCGGGCGTGCATTTCGAGGACCAGCTCGCCTCGGAAAAGAAGTGCGGCCATCTGGGCGGCAAGGTGCTGATCCCGACGGCGGCGCATATCCGCAACCTGGACGCCGCGCGGCTGGCGGCCGATGTCGCGGGCGTGCCGACGGTGATCTGCGCGCGGACCGATGCCGAAAGCGCACGGCTCATCACCTCGGACGTGGACGAGCGCGATCACGAGTTCCTGACGGGCGAACGGACGGCAGAGGGCTTTTTCCGCCTGAAGGACGGCACCGGCGTCGACCATTGCATCAAGCGCGGCCTCGCCTTCGCGGCCCATGCCGACCTGTTGTGGTGGGAAACGTCCAAGCCCAACCTGAACGACGCCCGCCGCTTCGCCGAGGCGATCAAGAAGGCGCATCCCGACAAGATGCTCGCCTATAACTGCTCGCCCAGCTTCAACTGGGAGAAGAATCTCGACCGCGACGACATCGCCCGCTTCCAGCGGGAGATCGGGGCGATGGGGTATAAGTTCCAGTTCGTCACGCTCGCCGGCTTCCACCAGCTCAACTATGGCATGTACGAGCTGGCGCGTGGCTATCGCGACCGGGGCATGGCGGCCTATTCGGAGCTGCAACAGGCCGAGTTCGCGGCCGAGGCGCATGGCTATACCGCGACCCGGCACCAGCGCGAGGTGGGCACCGGCTATTTCGACCTGATCGCGCAGACCGTGTCGGGCGGCGGCAGTTCGACCACCGCGCTCGCCGAATCCACCGAGGCCGCCCAGTTCGAAAAGGCGGCCTGATGCTGCCACCCCCGTTCAATAAGGAGAGACCACCATGCCGACCGAACCGCAACGCAGCCGCGCCGTCTTCTCCACCGAAGACTTCGCCCTGATGAAGGAAGCCGTCGCCGAACATGTGAAGCGGGTCGCGGACGATCCTCGCTCGATCAAGTTCGCGCACCTCTATCACCGGCTGGGCCGGATCGCATCCTGAGCGATCCGAGCACGTCCCACCCCCATAACGACGCCCGGGCGGAACGGATTCGCCAGCAGGAACGACCGTAGAACCAGCCATTCGCTCCGGGCGCGGGCGAAGCCGATGCTCCGCCACATCCTCTTCCTTGGGGAAGGAGGCGACCCCGCCGGGCCCACCCCGGCGGGGTTTGTTTTTATACCGGAACAACCGCCGCGGTCGGACGCTTAACCGCCCATGCCCGATACCGGCCTGACCGCCCGCATTCGCGAGAATTTCGTCCTGTACGGCGCGCTGGCCGCCAATCTCGGCATCGGGGTCGCCAAATTCGTGGCGGCGGGGATCACCGGCTCCTCCTCGATGCTGACCGAGGGCGTGCATTCGGTGGTCGACAGTGGCAACCAGGTGCTGCTGCTCTATGGACAGACGCGCGCGCGGCGCGGGCCGGACGAGATCCATCCCTTCGGCTATGGCCGCGAACTCTATTTCTGGGCGTTCGTCGTCGCGATCCTGATCTTCGCACTAGGCGCGGGCATCTCGATCTATGAGGGCTGGCTGCACATTCGCGATCCCGAGCCGCTGCTCGATCCCACCGTCAACTATATCGTGCTGGCCATCGCCTTCGTGCTGGAAGGGGCGAGCTGGACGATCGCGGTACGCGAGTTTGCGCGGTCCAAGGGCGATAGCGGCTGGTGGCGGGCGATCCACCAATCCAAGGACCCGCCAGGCTTCATCGTTCTCTTCGAGGATTCGGCGGCGCTGGCCGGGCTGGTCATCGCCGGGATGGGCGTCTGGCTGTCGCACAGGCTGAACGACCCGCGCATCGATGGCGTCGCCTCGATCCTGATCGGTCTGGTGCTGGGGCTGGTCGCGATCCTGCTGGCGCGCGAGTCCAAGGGTCTTCTGATCGGCGAGCGGGCCAACCCGCGGGTGATCGAGACGATCCGCCGGATCGTCGCCGATCGCCCATGGATCACCCATGTGAACCATGTCCGCACCATCCACACCGCGCCAGACAGCATTTTCGCCGCGATCAGCGCCGATTTTGTCGATGACCTGCCGATGGGCGAGGCCGAGATGCTGATCGAAGGGCTGGAGGACGAGCTTCGGCTTGCCGTGCCGAGCCTGTCCTCCATCTATATCCGCCCGGAAAAGCGCGAAAACGCCTCGCCGCCCATGCCCCCGGCCCTGTCATGACGATGACGCGGGACGGTCAGCCTCTCGCCGACACCAGTTCGAGTATGTCGACCACCGATTCGTAGGCGGGGTAGGGAAAGACGATCCGCCAGCGCTTTTCGTCCACGCGTTCGACCACCCCCGCCATGTCGCGCGCCCGGTCGCGCCCATAGGGATAGGATCCCAGCTCATCGCCCAGGATCAGCGTGCCCAGAAAGATGCTGCGCGCGTCGGTGTCGGGATAAAGCTGGCCCGCCAACCGCTGCAGGCCGTCCAGCTTGACCAGTTGCGCCCCCTGGCCCGACACGCGGCACCGGAAAAAGGGATAGGCGACATAGGTCAGCGTCGCGCGCCCTTGCGTCCCCATTTTGATCGTGCGGCAGCGATAGTCGCCATCGGGCAAGCCTGGCCCGGCCACCGAATAATCCGCATCGCCCAGATTGCCGAGCGCCGCGATGTCCTTGGCAAAGCCACCCCCACGCGCCTGTTCCAGCCCCTTCATCCACGCGTTGCGCCAGCCGCGCAGGCGAACACGGTCCTGCTCGGTCGCGACACGACGCCAGTCGACGGCCGGCTCGGCACGGCGGGCGGCGGCGGGCCCGCTCATGCCCGGAGCCACCCCTGCCCCCGCCCCGGCCGCCATGAGCGCCCATCCGGTGCAGAGCGCGACGGCACCCCGCATCACTGCGCCGTCCATCCGCCATCGACCGACAGGTTCGCGCCGGTGATCGCCTTGGCCTCGTCACGGCACAGGAACAGGGCCAGCGCGGCGACCTGTTCGACGGTGACGAATTCCTTGGTCGGCTGTGCCTTCAGCAGCACATCCTCGATCACCTGCTCGCGGGTCAGCCCGCGCGCCTTCATCGTATCGGGGATCTGGTTTTCGACCAGCGGCGTCCAGACATAGCCGGGCGAGATACAATTGGCGGTGATGCCATCGGTCGCCACTTCCAGCGCCACCGTCTTGGTGATGCCGACCACGCCGTGCTTGGCCGCGACATAGGCGGACTTGTTGGGGCTGGCGACCAGGCTGTGCGCCGAGGCGGTGGTGATGATCCGGCCCCAGCCCTTTTCGCGCATGTGCGGAATGGCGGCGCGCATCAGATGCCAGGCCGAGGACAGGTTGATCGCGATGATCGCATCCCATTTCTCGACCGGAAACTCGGTGATCGGCGCGACATGCTGGATGCCCGCATTGTTGATGACGATGTCGCACGATCCGGTCTCCGCCACCGCGCGCGCGACCATCGCCTCGATCTGTTCGGGGCGGGTCATGTCGGCGGGATCGTACAGCGCCGCCGCGCCGCTCGCCGCTTCCAGCGCGGCGCGATTCGCCTCGATCGCTTCGGCATCGCCAAAGCCGTTGAGCACCACCGCCGCGCCCTCGGCTGCCAGCGCCTTGGCATAAGCGAGACCGATGCCCGAAGTGGAGCCCGAAATCACCGCCGTCTTGCCCTTCAGGAACATGCCATTCTCCCTTGGTCCCGGTCCCCACCATGCGGTGGGACATGCATTGGTGCAACTGCCGGAAGGCCTTGCGGGTTCAACCCGACAGGCCCGATAACGGGGCAGTTGGACAAAGGGGTGACGATACGATGCGGCTCGACGATTATGGCAATGATATCGACGTCGGCGAGGCGCAGGGCGGCGGTGGTCTGGGGGGCGGCGGCGGCCTGCTGTTCGGGCTGCTCCCCCTGATCGGCAGCCGATTCGGCTGCGGCGGGATCATCGTCGTGCTCATCATCCTGGCGGTGCTGGGCATGAACCCGCTCAATCTTCTGAACGGCGGTGGCGGTGGCGGCAACGCGCCGGTCACCCGCTCCGCCGAGTCATCGGGCGGGCAAGACGTCCGCCAGATCTGCGAGGCCTCGCCCGAACGCCGCGATACCTGTCGCGCGTTCAGCAGCGCGCAGAACACCTGGAAACAGATTTTCGCCGAGTCGGGCCAGCGGTTCAAGCCGCCGGGGCTGCGCTTCTTCAGCGGATCGGGCCAGTCGGGCTGCGGCGCGGCGCAGTCGGCGATGGGGCCCTTCTACTGCCCAACCGACCAGCGCATCTATCTGGACACCAGCTTCTTCGACGAACTGACCAACCGTTTCCACGCGGCGGGCGACTTCGCGCGCGATTATGTGGTCGCGCATGAATTCGGCCATCATATCCAGACATTGCTCGGCACCTCGGACCAGGTCCGCCGCGCGCAGCAGGCGGGCAGCGAGGCCGAGGGCAATGCGATGTCGGTGCGGCTGGAGTTGCAGGCGGATTGCTATGCGGGCGTCTGGGCGGCACGGAACCGCGATCGGCTGGAACCCGGCGATGTCGAGGAAGGCATGACCGCCGCGCGCGCGATCGGCGACGACACGCTCCAGCGCGAAGCCACCGGCCGCGTGGTGCCCGACAGCTTCACCCATGGCAGCTCGGAACAGCGGATGCGCTGGCTGCGGCGCGGCATGGAAACCGGCGATCCCGCCCGGTGCGATACCTTCTCCGGCGCGATCTGACGCCGGATCCGTGGTGGGACTGGGGGCACGCATCGCGCGACGCCCCCAGTCCCATCCTCTTACAGCTTGACCAGCATCTTGCCGGTATTGCCGCCGGAGAACAGCGCGAGGAACGCCGCCGGCGTCTTGTCGAGCCCCTCGAACACCGTCTCTTCGCGCTGCAACCGACCCTCGCCCAGTATCGCGCCCATGTCGCGGTAGAAGCCCGCATGATCCTTGAAATCGCTGACGATGAAGCCCTGGATCCGAACGCGATTGCCGATCAGGCGCGCCAGATATTTCAGGCTGGTCGGCTTGGCGTCGTTATAGACATCGATCATGCCGCATATCGCGAAGCGCGCCTGGGGCCGGGCATGGGCCAGCGCCGCGTCGAGATGATCGCCGCCGACATTGTCGAAATAGACATCGATCCCGTCGGGCGCGGCCTCGCCCAGCGCCTCGGCGACCGACCGACCCGCCTTATAGTCGATCACGGCATCGGCGCCCAGTTTGCGCACCCATTCGCCCTTGTCGGGGCCGCCTGCCGATCCGATCACGGTCATGCCCTTGGCCTTGGCGATCTGCACGACGGTCGATCCCACCGCGCCCGCCGCCGCCGACACGAATACCGTATCGCCCGGCTTGGCGTCGGCGACCTGGAGAAGGCCGTAATAGGCGGTCATGCCCGGCATTCCGAACTGCCCAAGAAACGCCTGAGGATCGACCGCGAGATCGGGCAGCGGCTGGACATGCGCGGCGGGCAGCACCGCCTCGTCGCGCCAGCCCGCCATATGGCTGACCATCGTGCCGACCGCGATCCCCTCGGCTCGGCTCTCGATCACCTCACCGATCGCGCCCCCCTGCATCGGCTCGCCAAGCTGGAAGGGCGGAACATAGCTCTTCGTGTCGTTCATCCGGCCGCGCATATAGGGATCGACCGACAGCCACCGATTGGCCACGCGCACCTGCCCCTCGGCAAGCTCGGGCAGATCCTGTTCGATCAGGGCGAAATCCTCGGTGCGCGGCATCCCCTTGGGCCGCGCGGCCAGTGTCCAGGCCTTCATACTCATGGTCCTTTTCCGGTAACGGATCGCCGAAATGGGAAAGGGCCCGGGTAAAATCCACCCGGGCCCTCGATTACGTCACCGTCACAGGACGTTTGTCCTCAATAGCCGCGATTCTTGTCGACCGTGGTGCCGGTGGTCGCGATCGACTGGCCCGCCGTCGTGCCGGTCCGGTCATGATCCGACCCGCCATGGGCACCCTGCCCCGACTGGCCATAACGCTCGCTCGAACCGGTGGTGCGGTCGCCGAACATCGCGCGCGCATCGTCCTCCTCGCGCCACTGGGCCTTGGCTTCGGCGGCGGTCTTGGCCAGCGTGACCTTGTCCTCGACCGACTTCAGCCAGCGCGACGGGATCGAATGATGCTGGCCGCCCGCATCCTTGTCATTCCGGGTCAGCAGGATGCGATCGCCGCGCACCTTGTCGACGGTGCCGACATGGCTGCCGTCCGAGCCGACGACCTCCTGATGCTCGGTCACCTTGGACAACAGGCCGCGCTGCCCCTGGCGCTCGGTGCGCCAGGTGTTGAACTCATTGTGGAACTTGCTGCGATTCTCGTTGCGATATTCGTCATAATCGCGATCCAGCGCCGCGATCTGGCCCGTGCGCCAATGATGATAATCCTCGTCCTGCGCCGCATAGTAACGCTCGTCATAGCGCGCATCGGCATCACGGCGGCGCTCGGCGTCCTCGTCGCCGAACCAGGAGCGGATCTCGTCGCCCGCACGGGCGAAAAATCCGCGTTCCTCATAGTCATAGCCCTGCGGCCGACGATCATGGTCGCGCCCCTGGTCCTGATGGCGGCCATAGTCGCGCGCCTGACGATCGCCGGTATAGCCATAGCCCCGCGACGAATCGCCATAGCTCGACCCGCTCCGATAGGTGTCGCGGTCATCGTCGCGCGCGCTACGCCCATAATCGCGATCGCCGCGATAGACCGAACGATAGGCATCGCGGTCGCCGTCGCGATAGCTTTCATAATCACCGCGATTGGGGCGGTAGGGACCATAGCCGCCCGAGCGCCCCTCGCCATACCGGCCTTCATTCTGACGGCCGCGCTGCCCATAGGTGCCATCGCCATAGCCCGAATGGCCATAATCGCGCGCGCCATAGCCACGACGGTTTTCGTTACGCTCCTGATAACGATCTTCATCGAAAGAGCCCGGCGAGTCATAGTCTCGGCCGCCGAAATAGCGATGGTCTCGTCCCGATCCGTAATCACGGCCATAGTCGACGTCACGCCCACCAGTATTGGCACCGCGGGAATAGCGATCATAAGCCATTCTGAATCTCCTGAAGTCCGGTCCTGCGGGGGCCGACACCGCGTCACTGGCGGGCCGTACCTTCCGTTGTGTTTCAATGAGACAGGTCGAGAGAATGTTCCGTCGCCCATTGGCGCGAAGCGATGGAATGCGCAGGCGAAAAGGACGAACGGAGCGCGAAAAATTTTCGCCTTTCCGCGCAAAGCGGTGTTGCGTCCCGCCGGATCACCGGCTAATGGCGTCGCTCCCGACGATGCTCGGGACCGGGGCGGGGCTGTAGCTCAGATGGGAGAGCGCTGCAATCGCACTGCAGAGGTCAGGGGTTCGATTCCCCTCAGCTCCACCACCCCGCCATTTTCCTGATATCCTGAACGAACCAACCGCCCAGGGCGGCTTGCCTTTATCCGGCAGGATGCGTTGATACGCCATGCTTCCCGAACCCATTCCCGCCGCTGGCGCCATCCTGATGCGCGATGCGGCCGATGCCGGATCTCCCCCTGAGATATTGATGATCGAACGCGGCGCGTCGCTGACCTTTCTGGGTGGCGCGATGGTATTCCCGGGCGGCCGGGTCGATCCCGACGACCATGCGCTGGCCCGGATCGCCGAAGACCGCGAGGAGGCCGCCGCGCGGATCGCGGCCATTCGCGAAACGATCGAGGAAGTCGGCCTCGCCATCGGCCTGTCCCCTTCGCCCTCGCCCGAGGCGATCGCAGCCTTGCGCGATGGACTGACCCGAGGACGTGGTTTTGCCACGCTGCTGGACGAAGCCGGACTGCGGATCGCGGTCAAGAGGCTGACGCCCTTCACCCGCTGGTGCCCCGAATATGTGCCGGTCCGCCGGTTCGACGCGCGATTCTACCTGGCCGCGATCCCGCGCGACCGCTCCGAACCACGCATCGACGGGGGCGAGACGGCGCGCGCCGAATGGATGACCGCGCGCGACGCGCTGGACCGCGCCGACCGCGGCGAAATGCGGATCATTTTCCCGACACGGCGCACGCTGGAGCGGTTGACGCTCTATCCCGATTATCCCGCCGCCGTCGCCGATGCCGAAGCATGGCCCGTGCGGCGGATCACCCCCTTTTGGGAAGACCGCGACGGTGAACGCCATCTGTGCATCCCCGACGATCTGGGCTTCCCCGTCACCGCCGAGCCCGCCTCGCGCGTCGAACGCGGATGATGCGGGCCAGGCCGGTCGCGGATCGATCGGCCTGGCCGGAGACGATCGACCTCAACTGGCCAGCGATGTCCCATTGCTGTCGACTTTTTCCACCCAATGCGGGAAGAAGGCGGGCTGGCGGCTGGACCAGCCCGCCGCCGTCGCCGCCGCCTCGCTGATCGACTGGAGCAACTGCCGCCGCAACTCGGGATGCAGGTGCGGCAGCGCCGCCGCCGCGCAGAACACCGATGGCAGCCAGGGCCGGACCTCGGCCCCGATCAGCCGTTCATATAGAAAGCGAAACGCCGAGAAGCTGGTCAGCCGCCCCTGCCCCAGGTCGAACGCGGCGATCGTCACGAACGGCGTCATGAAGGGTTCGAGCGCGTCGAGGCCGCTATCGACCGGGACGTGGTGGCGGACCTCGTCAAGCCCGCGATAGATATGCGCCTGGGCACGGATGCTCGCCGCTTCGACCACGTCGCGCGACCAGCGCGCCATCGCATCGTCGCGTTCCAGCCCGATGTCGAGCGAGCGGCGGATATAACGCTGGGTCGCCGCCGCGAAGCCCGCAAATTCCTTCATCTCGGCCAATGTCATCGCGCCTTCGGCCGGTCTCATCTTCGATCCCATCTCGTCACCCCGCCCATCGGAACCACCCGCTCACCCTGCACCATATTGGTTAACGCAAGGCTGAACGGGCCGAGGACAGACGATCACGAAACCCGCTGCGTCGCAACATTGGTTGCGACGAAGTGATATCGCCGCAACGCAATGATCGGATTATGCACCATTTGCGCAACATGCAGGCATGTCTGGCGGTTACGCCTTGCCCCCGGAGGATGGCGCAGGTTCATCGCGCCCCGGCTGAGTCATCGAGGGGGGATCGCTGGCATCCATCGACTCGTCGAGGCTTTCGTCCAGTTGCGCCTCGACGCTGTCCGGATCCTCTTCCAGCTTGTCGGCCATGGTCTCGTCCCGGTTCGCATCCGGCGTGGCGGAACGGTTGCCCTGCTCGGCATCCTTGCCACCGGGCGCGACGGAAATACTGTTCAGCGCGCGATCGTCGATGCTCTCGGTCATGCTACGTCCCCATCACTATGGACAGGATCAACGAGCGATGCCGCGCGCCGTTCCTAGGCGAGGGCATCCAGCCGCGCGACGCGGACGCTCTGTCGGCACAATTGGGCATCGCCAAAAACGGTCATGAAAGCGATGTCGGTGGCATCGCGCCCGACACAGACGCGGGCGATCTCCTCGGCGCGGGCCATGCCGGTGGGGTCGACCAGGTGCCAGCCTCCATCCAGCCACAATTCGGTCACCGCATGGAAATCGGAAGGATGCACATCAGGCGCATAGGCGGCGACGCAGCGCGCCGGGATTTCCGCCGCCCGCGCGAGCGCGACCAGCAGATGCGCATAGTCGCGGCACACGCCCGTCCGCATCCCGAACGTGTCGAGCGCGGTCGTCATCCCAACCGAAGACCCCGCCTCATAGCGTAGATTGTCCGCGGTCCAATCGACCAGCGCGGCGGCCAACGCGCCGCCGGACAAACCACCGAAGGTCCGACGCACAAATCCTTCCAGCTTGTCCGACTCGCAATAACGGCTGGGCAGCAGATACGGGACAAGCGGACCGGCCAGCATCCGCACGGGTGTGGCGGGCAGCGACCGAAGCGCGACAGCGGGCCGATCGATCGCGACGATGGCCTCATACCGCGCGATCAGGGCATGATCGGCGCGCACCCAGCAGCGCTGTCCGATATTGTCCTCGCCCGCCGTCGCCGTGACCGCGTGATCGGACCAGATGGTCAGCGACTGATGCTCCAGCCGCTGGTCGGCCATCTGCGCCGCCTCGATCTGCAACAGGATGTCAGCGGGCTCCCGCAGCGTATATTCGAGCGCGACCTCGATCGACAGGCGCATCGCCTCCATCCTTCCGTCAAAAAGGGGTCCGGCGGACGCTCCACCGGACCCCTGCAACGGCCTTGGCCTGTTTGCGGGCGTCAGTTGCGGTTCGAACCGAACAGACGCAGGATGAACAGGAACATGTTGATGAAGTCGAGATACAGGCTGAGCGCCGACATGATGACCACGCGGTCGCGCATGTCCGAACCACGCACCTGATAATAGAGGTCCTTGGTCCGCTGCGTATCATAGGCGGTGAGGCCCGCGAACAGCAGCACGCCGACGAAGCTGATGACCAGCGCCATCGTGCCCGAGTGCAGGAACATGTTGATCAGGCTGGCGACGATCAGGCCGACCAGACCGATCATCAGGAAGGTGCCGAACGCCGACAGGTCGCGCTTGGTGGTGTAGCCATAGAGGCTCAGCGCCGCAAAACCCGCCGCCGTGGAGAAGAAGGCCCCGGCGATCGACGATCCGCTATAGACCAGGAAGATGGTCGACAGCGACAGCCCCATCACGACGGCAAAGGCCCAGAATAGCAGCTGCATCGTCGAGGTCTTCATGCGCGTCTGGCCCATGCTCAGCGCGAACACGAAGCCGAGCGGCGCGAACATGATGACATATTTCAGGAAGCCGCCATTGATGAACACCTGCGCGGCCATGCTGTCACGTCCGCCCCAGGCGAAGAGCATGGCGACGATCCCCGTCAGCAGCACGCCCGACGTCATGTAGTTGTAGACGGACAACATGTACGAACGCAGACCCGCATCATAGGCGGTCGAGCCCGTGGTGGCGGTGGTTCCGAACGGCGCGGCGCTCGGCCGTGGATCAGACCAGTTTGCCATGGTGAACTATTGCTCCTTTGCCCGGCCACATGCCGGTTGATGGAAATATCGCTCTGTTGAGGACGCATTTCAACCCAAAGCGGTTCCCATTCGCAATATCGGATGCGATAGACATATTTTGTCATGCTCCGACTGTTCGTCGCCCTCCGCCCGCCACCCGCCATTCGCGAACGGCTTTGCGCCGTGATGGACGGCGTGCCCCGTGCACGCTGGCAGGATGACGCGCAGTTGCACCTGACATCGCGGTTCATCGGCGAAGTGGACCGTCCACTGGCCGATGACATCGCCGCGGCGCTCGGCCGGGTCCACGCCCCCGCGCCGGTCGTTCGGCTTGCGGGCGTCGGGGCCTTCGACCATCGCGGCCAGGCCGACACGCTTTGGGCCGATGTCCAGCCGCAGGACAGCCTGCTCCATCTGCACCGCAAGGTCGACCAGGCCTGTATCCGCGCGGGCCTGCCGCCCGAGCGGCGCGCCTATCGCCCGCATATCACGCTGGCCCGGATGCCGCGCTCGGCGGGCGGCGCACCGGAGGTTGCGGCGTGGCGGGCAGCGCATGCGGCCCTGAACAGCGATGCCTTCGCCCTGCCCCATCTCGTGCTGTACCAGAGCCATCTGGGTCGCGACGGCGCATCCTATGAACCCGTAATGCGTTGGCCACTGAATGGCGGACCGGACGAAGAGGCCTCATCGTCCTTCACGTCCGATGGCCTTCCCGCCCAATGATCGTCCGTTTTGAACAGGGAGCTATTGCCATGAACCATATCACATTGCTCACCCTTTGCACCCTCACCCTGGGCCTGACGGCCTGCGACCAGACCAAGATGGAGACCGGCACCCCCGCGCCCGGCGGCGCCAGCGCCACCGCGATGCTGAAGACCGGCACCGGCATGGACGCGGGCCGCGCGACCGCGACCGAGGTGAAGGGCGGGGTCCGCTTCACGCTGGATGCCTCCAATGTCCCGGCGGGCATCCATGGCGTTCATATCCATATGATCGGCCGTTGCGATGCGCCCGACTTCACCACGGCCGGGGGCCATTGGAACCCCACCCATCGCCAGCATGGCAGCCTGAACCCGCAAGGCCCGCATGAAGGCGACATGCCGAACATGACGGTCGGCAATGACGGTCGCGGAACGCTGGGCGTCGTCATCCCCGGCGCGACCATGGCGGGGCTGCTCGACGCGGACGGATCGGCGATCGTGATCCACGCCCAGGCCGACGACCTGAAGACCGATCCGAGCGGCAATAGCGGCGGCCGCATCGCCTGCGGCGTGTTCCAGGCCAACTAAGCCCCTGCCCCGCCGTCGCCCGGGCGGCGGGGCCTCCCTTGGGAGTGCCGATGACCCATAGTCTGCCGACCCGCGCCTTTGGCGGCTTCCTGTTCGACATGGATGGCACGATATTGAGTTCCATTGCCTCGGCCGAACGCAGCTGGACCCGCTGGGCCGAGGGCCATGGGCTGGACGTTGCAGCGTTCCTGCCGACGATCCACGGCGTCCAGTCGGTCGAGACGATCCGGCGGCTGAACCTGCCCGGCGTCGATCCGGTCGCGGAGGCGCACGCCCTGACCGAAGCGGAAATGCTGGACCTCGACGATGTCGTGCCGATCGGCGGCGCGGCGGAATTCTTGGCGGCGTTGCCGGCGGATCGCTGGGCGATCGTGACGTCCGCGCCCAAACGGCTGGCGGAAGTGCGGTTGAGAGCGGCGGGGTTGCCGCTGCCGAGCGTCTTCGTCACGGCGGAGGATGCCGAGCGCAGCAAGCCCGCGCCGGACGGCTTCCTGCTGGGTGCGAGGAAACTGGGCTTCGCGCCGAAGGATTGCCTCGCGTTCGAGGATGCGCCTGCCGGGATTGCGGCGGCAGACGCGGCGGGAATGACGGTGATGGTGATCGCCGAGACGCATCGCGGGGTGATGGATACCCGCCATGCGATGGTGACGGATTATCGCGATCTGGCGATCGAGTGGGATGGTGCCAGTTTGACGCTGGAGCACCGCATCTAAACCGACGACCATTTCGGCAAAGGCCAGGGTCCAGTGACGGTGAAGCCTATGGTCTCGATCGATGGGAGACTGGACCCCGGCCTTCGCCGGGGTGGTTGAAGGTTTTAGGATGGTTGAAGCTTTGGTTCAGGTGAGCTGAAATTTGGCCGGGGCGGTATGGGGATGATCGCAAACACCCCGTCCCCCCGTTCAGCCTGAGCGAAGCCGAGGGCCTCGCCCCCAACCACCGTTCAAACCGTAAAGCTCTCCCCACACCCGCACGCACCCTTGGCGTTGGGATTCTGGAACACGAACCCGGCGGTGAAGTCGTCCTCGACCCAGTCCATGGTCGATCCGATCAGATACAGGATCGACCCGCCATCGACGAACAGGGTGCCGCCGGGCGTATCGATCTTTTCGTCGAACGCCTCGGCCTCGGTGACATAATCCACCGAATAGGCCAGCCCCGAGCATCCCCGGCGCGGCGTCGACAGCTTCACCCCGATCGCCCCTTCGGGCGCGCGCGCCATCAGATCAGCGATCCGCCCCTTCGCCGATGGCGTCAGGTTCAGCGCGGCGGGACGCGGGCGCAGGGTCGTCTCCATCGTCACAGCATCCCCAGTTCGAGCTTGGCATCGTCGGACATCTTCTGCGGGTCCCAGGGCGGATCCCAGATCAGGTTGACGTCCGCCGTCGCGATCCCCGGCACCGCCGAGACGCGCAGTTCCACCTCGCCCGGCATCGATTCGGCGACCGGGCAGTGCGGCGTGGTCAGCGTCATGGTGACGACCGCATGGCCGCCCTCGGTCACCTCGACGCCGTAGATCAGCCCCAGATCATAGATGTTGACCGGGATTTCGGGGTCGTAAATATCCTTAAGCGCATCGATGATCCCGTCATACAGCGCACCGCCCGGCTGGGTCGGATCGTCGCCGACCGGCTTTTGCGACAGGAAGCCCGACAGATAGTCGCGCTGACGCTCTGTCGAAGCATCCTGGGCCGGCGCTTCCACGACATCCTGCACCCGCGCCTTGGGCGGCTGCGCCACGCTGTCCACTTCCTCGATCCTGTAGTCGCTCATCCGAAAATCCTCGTGACCCGCCGGACGCCATCCACCAGCGCCGCGACGTCATCGGGTCCGTTATACACGCCGAAGCTCGCCCGCGCGGTGGCGGGTATGCCGAGCGCCTCCATCAGCGGCTGGGCGCAGTGATGGCCCGCGCGGATCGCCACCCGGCTCTCGTCCAATATGGTGCCGATATCGTGGGGATGAACCCCCTCGACCGCGAAACTGACGATCCCGGCCGAATCCTCCGGGCCGAACAGCCGCACCGAATTGATCGCCGACAGCCCTTCGCGTGCCTGCGCGACCAGCGCCGCCTCATGCGCATGGATCGCGTCCAGCCCGATCCCGCACACATAGTCGATCGCGGCATGCAGCCCCAGCGCGCCGACGATATGCGGCGTCCCCGCCTCGAACCGGCCGGGCGGCGGGGCATAGGTGGTCTTCTCGAAGGTCACGCGGTCGATCATCGACCCGCCCCCCTGATAGGGCGGCATCGCGTCGAGCAGCTCGGGCCGCGCCCACAGCACGCCGATGCCGGTCGGGCCGTAGAGCTTGTGCCCTGAAAAGACGTAGAAGTCGCAATCGAGCGCCGCCACATCGACCGCGATGCGCGGCACCGCCTGGCATCCGTCGAGCAGGATTTTCGCGCCCACGCCATGCGCCAGATCGGCGGCACGCCGCCCGTCGAGCACCGAGCCGAGGACGTTCGACACATGGCCCAGCGCGACCAGCTTGTGCGCCGGGGTCAGCATGTGCGCCATCGCGTCCAGGTCGATGCGGTGGTCGGCGGTCAGCGGCAACACGTCGATCGCGACGCCCAGCCGCTCGGCGACCATCTGCCACGGCACGATGTTGGAATGGTGCTCCAGCATCGACAGCAGGATGCGGTCGCCCGCCTTCAGGTTGGTCGCGGCCCAGCATTGCGCGACGAGGTTGATCCCCTCGGTCGCGCCGCGCGTGAAGACGATCTCGTTCGCCGATCCGGCGCCGATGAACCGTGCGGTCGCCTCACGCGCCTTTTCATACGCCACCGTCATGTCGGCTGAACGCTGATAGACGCCGCGATGCACGGTGGCATAGCTAGTGTCATAGGCGCGCGTGATCGCATCGATCACGGCTTGCGGCTTCTGGGCGGTCGCGGCGGTGTCTAGATAGGCCCAGCCGTCCGGGATCGCCGGGAAATCCGAAACGCGGTCGAGAGGCGCGGCACTCGTCAAAGCGCCGCCTCCAGCCAGGCATCCGCGTCCGCCGCAAAGGCTTCGCGCACCACCTCGTTTCCGATCCGGTCGATCGCATCCGCCACGAAGGCGCGCGTCAACAGCGCCTGCGCGCGGGGCTTCGGAATGCCACGGCTCTGCATGTAAAACAGCGCCTTGGCGTCCAGCTCGCCCACGGTCGCGCCATGCGCGCACTTCACGTCGTCGGCGAAGATTTCCAGCTCGGGCTTCAGATTGACCGTCGCCCTGCGCTGGAGCAGCAGGCCACGAAGCGACTGCTCGCCATCAGTCTTCTGCGCATCGCGCGCCACTTCGACCCGCGCGGCGAGGCTCGCCTGGCTGCGATCGGCGGCGACCGCGCGCCACAGTTGATGGCTCTGGCCGTTCAGCGCGGCATGGCGCAGAGCGACCGCGCATTCCTGCTTCAATTCGCCCTTGGTCAGCAGCGCACCACCGAACTCGGCATAGGCACCATCGCCGGTCTGGGTAATCCCGCCGTCGATCCGCACGCCCATGGTTCCGGCGGCCAGGAAGGTCGCGGTCAGGCTCGCGCCCTCGCCCAGCTCGGCTTCCTCGCGCAGCGACACGAAGCCGTCGTCCTGCAACAACCGCACCGCCCGCATCAGCCGCGCCGACGCTGCCAGCGTCACCCGCGTCAGCCGGTTGGTCCAGCCGCGCCCGACATAAGTCTCATAGACCTGCGCCGCCGCATCTTCGGACAGCACGATCTCGGCGGGCAGGTGGTTGGCCGCACCGCTGGCGACATGGACGATCTGCACTGGATCGGCGACCGCATCGCGATCCAGCCGCAGCGACCAGCCATGCCCCAGCGCCTGCCGCCCGAGCGGATGGTCGCTGGCGTCGATCTGGGTCAGCTCGACCGGGCCGACGTTACTGGCGCTTTCATCCAGCACGCCGTCGACGAACAACAACCGTGCACCCGGCAGATCGAGGAAGCGATCCACCCCCGCGACCGGCGCCGCCCGCTCGCTCTCCGCCGCGCGACGAAGCGCGTCGATATCCGCCCAGCGCCACGCTTCTTCGCGGGTCGAGGGGAGTTCCAGCGTGGTGGTCACGCCGCCGCTCCCTCGACGCCCGCATAGCCCTCACGCTCCAGTTCGAGCGCGAGCTCGGGGCCGCCCGAGCGCACGATGCGGCCATCGGCCAGCACATGCACCCGGTCGGGCTGCACATAGTCGAGCAGCCGCTGATAATGGGTGATCAGCAGCACCGCCTTGTCGGGCGCGCGCATGATCCGGTTGATGCCGTCGCCGACGATGCGCAGCGCATCGATGTCGAGGCCGGAGTCGGTTTCGTCGAGGATCGCGAACTTGGGGTTCAGAATGCCCATCTGGACCATCTCGTTGCGCTTCTTCTCGCCGCCCGAGAAGCCGACATTGACCGGCCGCTTGAGCATGTCCTGGTTCAGCCCCAGCCCATCGGCCTGCACGCGGGCGAGCTTCAGGAATTCACCACCCGACAGCGGCTTTTCGTCGCGCTGGCCGCGCTGCGCGTTCAGGCTTTCGCGCAGGAACTGGACGTTGGACACGCCGGGGATCTCGACCGGGTACTGGAAGCCCAGGAACAGGCCCGCCGCAGCGCGCTCGTTCGGCTCCAGTTCGAGCAGGTCGACGCCGTCGAACGTCACCGAACCTTCGGTCACTTCGTAACCGGGACGCCCGCCCAGCACATAGCCGAGCGTCGACTTGCCCGCGCCGTTCGGCCCCATGATCGCATGGACTTCGCCCGCATTCACCTCGAGCGTCAGGCCCTTGAGGATCTGCTTGCCGTCAATCTCGGCGTGAAGGTTTTCAATTTTCAGCATGACATCCATCGTCTAAATTTGATCATGACCGCGCAAATCGCGAAGCACATCGACAGCTTTCAACCCGATAAGAGCACCGACCAGCCCAAATAGCAAAAACATCGGCACATAGAGCACCGCCATCAACCCCAGTATACCCGCGCCGATATAAAAGAAAAAAAGTGATCCAATCGGCGCCAACAGAACCGCAACTATCAGGCTTGCTATACGAGGTAATTTTGTTGCAAGGTCCATTAACGTCGCGACAACCATAGAAATGAGCACTGCTGGCAAAAAGAGAAGCAGCGCCACAATATATGTCACCCGACCGAACCTTCGAGCGAAATCCCCAGCAACTTCTGAGCCTCGACCGCGAACTCCATCGGGAGTTGCTGCAAGACTTCCCGCGCGAAGCCGTTGACGATCAGCGCGACCGCCGCTTCCTGATCCAACCCACGGCTCATTGCGTAGAACAACTGGTCCTCGCTGATCTTGCTGGTCGTCGCCTCATGCTCGATCTGCGCGCTGGGGTTCTTCACCTCGATATAGGGCACGGTATGCGCGCCGCACTGGTCGCCCAGCAACAGGCTGTCGCACTGGGTGAAGTTGCGGACATTCTCGGCGGTCGCCGCCACGCGGACGAGGCCGCGATAGGTGTTGTCCGAGTGCCCGGCCGAAATCCCCTTCGACACGATGGTCGAGCGGGTGTTCTTGCCCAGATGGATCATCTTGGTGCCGGTATCGGCCTGCTGGCGGTTGTTCGTCACCGCCACCGAGTAGAACTCGCCCACCGAGCCGTCGCCCGTCAGCACGCAGGACGGGTATTTCCACGTCACCGCCGATCCGGTTTCGACCTGCGTCCACGACACCTTGCTGTTTCGGCCCTGACACAGCGCGCGCTTGGTGACGAAGTTGTAGATGCCGCCGACGCCATTCTCGTCGCCAGGATACCAGTTCTGGACGGTCGAATATTTGATCTCGGCATCGTCCAGCGCGACCAGCTCGACGACCGCCGCGTGGAGCTGGTTCTCGTCGCGCATCGGCGCGGTGCAGCCTTCGAGATAGGAGACATAGGCCCCCTTGTCCGCGACGATCAGCGTGCGTTCGAACTGGCCGGTATTCTCCGCGTTGATGCGGAAATAGGTCGACAGCTCCATCGGGCAGCGGACGCCCTCTGGCACGTACACGAACGTCCCGTCGGAAAAGACCGCCGAGTTAAGCGTGGCGAAGAAATTATCCCGCTGCGGCACGACCTTGCCCAGCCACTTCTTCACCAGCTCGGGATATTCGCGGATCGCCTCCGAGATGGAGCGGAAGATGACGCCCGCGGCTTCCAGTTCCTTGCGGAAGGTGGTCGCGACCGAAACGCTGTCGAACACCGCGTCCACCGCAACCTTGCGCGCACCCTCCACCCCGGCCAGCACTTCCTGCTCGGCGATCGGGATGCCCAGCTTTTCATAGGTCCGCCGAATCTCGGGATCGAGTTCGTCGAGCGAGGCGATCGTCTTCTTCGCCTTCGGCTCGGCGTAATAATAGGCGTCCTGATAGTCGATCGGCGGCACGTTCAGCTTGGCCCAGTCGGGAGCCTCCAGCGTCTGCCACAGCCGGAACGCCTTCAACCGCCAGTCGAGCATCCATTGCGGTTCGCCCTTCTTCGCCGAGATATAGCGGACCGTATCCTCGCTCAGCCCCTTGGGCGCGAAGTCCTGCTCGATCTCGGTGGCGAAGCCCCATTCATACTTCTTGTTGGCGGCGGCGAGCGCCTCTGCATTCTTCGTAGCCATCAGGCGAATACCCCCGGACGCGATTCGGCGCCCATCACATGCGAATCAACAGGATCGGCGGCGAGCGTGGCAAGCGTCACCCCGGAAAAGGCTGCGCGTACCGCCTGATTGACGACATGCCAATGCGGCCGGACACGGCATTGCATTTCGAGACCGCAGTCATGCGCGGCTCCCTCGACACAGGCGGTCAGCGCGATCGGGCCATCCACCGCCTCGACAATGTCGGCCAGGCTGATCGCATCGGCCGCCCGCGCCAGGCGGATGCCGCCGCCGGCTCCACGCGAACTCTCGATCAGGTCGGCGGCGGCCAGACGGCTGACCAGCTTCTGCGCGGTGGGAAGCGGCACGCCCGTCTGCGCGGCGAGAAGGGTCGCGTTGCTCCGACCGCCCACGCCTTCGCGTGCGGCGGCGGTCATCATGACGACCGCATAATCGGCCAGGCTGGAAAGGCGCATGATCTCCCAATCAGATGAATTTGATCCGATTGGCAAATGGGCGTGGAGGGCCGGTTCGTCAACCGGCTTTTCTCGCGGGAATTTCGATGGGTGTAATCAACTTCCTCCCCTGCAAGGGGAGGGGGACCGCCGCGACGCGGTGACGGAGGGGGAGCGCCACACAGGACACCCTGTGAAGAAGCCCCCTTCCGTCCGTCCTGCGGACTGCCGCCTCCCCGTGCAGGGGAGGAAAGGCGCATCAGCGCCCGATCAGGCCTTGTGCAATCTCGTCCGCGACGTCCGACGCGGGAGCGCCGGTTTCCGCCGAACGCTGCCACACCTGCTCCAGCCGCTCGGGGATCCTGGCGATGCGCGCCATCACCTCGGCCTCGTCGCCCTGGCCCAGATATTCCAGCCCGACATTGATGATGCCGCCCGCGTTGATGACATAATCGGGCGCATAGAGGATGCCCGCCTCCGCCACGCGCGCGCCGTCCTCACGGGTCGCCAGCTGGTTGTTCGCGCCGCCCGCGACAACCTTGGCCTTCAGCCGCGGAATCGAATCGGCGGTCAGCACCGCGCCCAGCGCATTGGGGCTGACCAGGTCGACATCAGCGAACAGGATCTCGTCGGCAGAGGCTATGCTGGCACCCAGGTCCGCCGCCATCGCTTCGGCGCGCGCCTGGTTGACGTCGGCGATGGTCAGGATCGCGCCGTCCTTGGCCAGCAGCTTGGCGAGACCGCCGCCGACCGAGCCGACGCCCTGAATGGCGACGCGGACGCCCTTCATGTCGGTCGCGCCCAGCCCACGGCCAGCCGCCGCCTTGACGCCCAGATAGACGCCATGCGCGGTGTACGGGCCGGGATCGCCGCCCGCCGCACCGCTCGCCACCGGCAGGCCGGAGACATAGCGGGTCTGGGTCGCGATGACCTTCATCCGCGCCTCGGACATGCCGACATCCTCGGCCGTGACGTAACGCCCGCCCAGCGATTCGACCGCGCGGCCGAACGCTTCGAGCTGCGCGGTGGTGATCGTGTCGCCCTGCTTCGCCGCCAGCACCACGCCCTTGCCGCCGCCCAGCGCCAGACCCGCCATCGCATTCTTGTAGCTCATGCCGCGCGACAGGCGCAGCGCGTCGGTGATGCCGAGCGCGGGGGTGGCATAATGCCAGAAGCGCGCACCGCCCGCCGCCGGGCCGAGATGGGTGGAATGCACCGCGATGACCGCCTGCAACCCCGATGCGGGATCGGTGAACAGATGCACGCCTTCATGCGCATCGAAATCAGGAAAGCCCCAGTTCGTCATGCTCGTCCTTGCGCCCGACAGAACGGAACCGGACAGGAAGCCCCGATCCGGCCACCCGAATCGGCAAGGATTTTGGGGGAAACGGCGCGGGGTCAGGCCGGTGCCGCGGCCAGCATAGTGGCCTGAAAAAAATGGGGCGACCGACGGGACTTGAACCCGCAACTTCCGGCATCACAAGCCGGCGCTCTAACCAATTGAACTACGGTCGCCGCGAAGGCTTGCGCCCCTAAACGGGATGACTGGCCTTCGTCAAGCGCCCAAAATCAATCGGATCAAAAATGCCCCTGCGCCGAAAGCCGATATCCGCCACCCGATCCCGCGACGAAGCCCAGCCCCTCCAGCCGCGCCGCCGTTGCCGGATCGCCGGGCGTCAGGACCAGGTCGGCAGTGTAGCGGCCATCGGGGCGAACGCGCAGATTGACCGCCTCCGTCCCGCCCTGCCCCGCCATCGGCAGCAGCAGCGCCCCCGCCTCGCAGCGCGCATTGCCCATCATGCTGGGCGGCAGCGGCAGGCCGCCCGCCTCCCCCGCCACGGTCGCACGAACACGCCCGCTCGCCTCCTCGCACACGCCATCCCGAAAGCGGACGGTCACGTCCTCCAGCGACAGGCTGGTCACCGGCAACGGCGCGAACAGGGTGGCGGCGGGCAGGCTGGCGGTCACGCCCTCGATCCCCATGGCATGGCGTCCGATCGACGCACGCCCGCCGATCGGACGGCCATCGATCCCGGCCCCCTCGAACGCCAGCGTCGCACGCCCGACCAGCAGGGCGAGCGGCGACAACGACACGCGCAGATCGCCCAGCGCGACCGCGCCGAACCGCGCCTCCAGCAGGCTTCCGCCCCAGATGGTGCCGCCGACCCGCCGCGCGGTCAGTCCCTGATCGGCCAGCCCCGTCGCGCCCAGCGCCAGACGCATCGGCATAAAGACGATCAGCGCGATGGCCAGCATCGCCGCGAACAGCACGGCCGGGCGGGTGGTGAGCCGCAACCGCATCACGACGCCCGCGTCCGCACGAGCAGCGCGACCGCCACCGTCCTGTCGCCATTGTCTGTCAGCGTCGCCTGCTCGACCAGCACGCCGCCGCGCTCCAGCCGGGCGAGCCACGGGGTCAGCGCGGCCGGCCGGGCCGAGGCGATCTGCGCGCGCACCCGGCCGGGCCCATCCTCGGTCAGCGCGGCCAGGGTGAAGCCCGCCTGCTCGGCCGAGACGCGGACCGTGTCCGCCAGCGTACCCGACAAGGCGGGCGGACGGCGACGCCGCTGGCGCAGATCGGCGGCGATCGCCTCCGCCTCGCCCAGCCGGATCACGGCATCGGCATGGCGTTCGCGCGCGCTCGACAGCCCGTCGCCCAGCGGCCGCAGAAGGCCGCCCCAGATGATCGTCACTGCCAGCAGCGCCATCATGACCAGCACCAGCCGCTTCTCGCGGGTGGAGCGGCCGTCGAACCAGAGTCTCAGGGTCTTCATCGCGCGCGCACCGTGAATTCTCCCGTGATCCGACCGCCCGCCGCGACGAAGGTGCTGGGCTGGACGGTAAAGCCCTGTGCCTCGATCGCGCGTTTCAAATCGGTGGCCAGCGCCTCGCGGTCCACCGCAACGCCCAGCCGGACGTCACCGCTCGGCTGGAAATCCATCGCGGTCAGTTCGGTCCCGGGCACGCCGCGCACCGCCGCGAACATCGCCGCCGCCGTCCGGCTGAACCCCTGCCCCGGACCGCGCACCGCCGACAGCCGCTCGGCCAGCTGGCGATCGGCATCGACCAGCGTCTCGCCGCGCGGCAGGGCGGTACGCGCGACCTGCGCGATCTTCGCCTCGGTCGCGTCGGCGGCGAAGCTGTATTTGACCAGGCGCACGAAATCGATCGCCAGCGTCGCGACGATGATCGCCAGGCTCAACCAGCCCAGCCGCTTTACCAGTCGCCAGTCGATCGCGAAGCCGCGCCGCCGCGCGAACGGCCCCTGTCGCAGGTCGAGCGCCGGGGCGGCCACCGCCGCGCCCAGTATCCGGGCGATCCCGTCGGCATCCAGATCGACCAGCGGCGCGTCGCCCGTCACGATCTCGGTCAGGCCCGGCTCATCGGCAAAGGCCGCATTGCGCCCGCGCACCACCGCCTGCCCCGCCAGGTCGCCGCGCACAAAGCCGTCATCGGGACGCGGCAGCAACAGCGGGGCGGGCACGACCGCGACCGGATCGACGCCCTGCGCGCCCAGCCGGGTCAGCCAGCCCGCCATCGCGCCGCGATTGACGATGCCGATGGCGCGCTCGCCCCCCGCCTCTCCCGGCACCTCCTCGCCGACCGCGACATGAAGTTCGTCCATCGCCCCGGCGCTGACCTCGGCCGCGAGCAGCCGCGCGGCGGCCGCGGCCTGCGCGGTCGAGCGGGCGGGGATCGCCGCCCAGTGCAACGACACCGCATCGGCCGGGACGACCGCGACGACATCGCCATCCCCCTGCGGCACGCCCTCGCCCGCCGCCGCGACGCGATCATCCTCGATCCGCATCCACCGGAAATCGCCGCCTTCGCCCGGCGGCAGGAACAGGAGGTTGGTCGCACTCATCACTCTTCCCCCCAAGTCCGCGCGACAAGGCGCGGCGGCATTCGCGTCGCATCCACCAGCGCGCGTTCCTGAACCCGGACGCCGCCCAGCGTCACGTCGATGCGCAGATCGAACCAGCGGCTGGTCGTCGCCACGCTGCCCCCGCCGCTCGCCCCCGCGATCTGCGCCCAGAACGCGCCTGCGTCCGCATAGCCTTGCGGCGGGCGGCGCAAAAGAGCCTGGGCGATGCTGCCGGGCGAAATCGTATCGACCTGCGCCATCGCGACCAGCGGCGCCTGTTCGGGCGCCAGCGTGTTGATGTTGACGCTGGTCGCCTTGGCCTCGGGCAGCGCGCAGATCCAGGGGCGCAGCTGCGCATAGAGTTCGGGCGTGACGCCGTTCACCATCCGCATCTCGCTGACATCCGCCATCAAGGTCCCGCCGGTCCGATAGGGCGGATCGCGCGCCAGATAGACCGCGTCCTCCGCCCCCCCCCCTTGCGGGTTCTGGTCGCTGTCGATCCAGTCGGCGGTGGCGGTCGCCACCTGCTGCGCGACCTGGCCCGACACGCCGATCAGCCGCATCAGCTTGGCGAAATGCGCGACCTCGATGCCGTTGCCGATATAGACGCCCGGCTGACCGGACAAAGGCTGGGCCAGCCCGTTGAGATTGAAGCAATTGCCGCCATCGGTGACGCGCGCCACCGCGCTGCCACCGCCCGCCATGTCGCCGAGCGGCAGCGCGAAGGGCCGGTTGCTCCAGTCGCCCAGCAACGAAACCTTGCCCTGTGCGCGCTCCAGCAGATCGCCGATGCGGATGATCGCCAGCGCCTCGGCGGCATAGGCAAAGCCGCGCGCCTGCTCGATCGCCACCGCATTGCCGCCCAGCCGGGTCGACAGGCGCAGCTTTTCGAGCGCGGTCGCGGCGATCACCGCGATGATCGCGACCAGGATCAAGACGGTCAGCAGCGCGGCGCCGCGCTCGCCCCGAGGCGGCGTAGCCCTAGCCATCGGGCGTCGGTGTCGGACTGGGAGACGGCGATGGGCCGGGCTGAAGCGACGCCGGCGTGGTCGCATAGCCGGTGCCGACCAGGAACAGCTGGCGGAGGATCTGCCCGTCGTCGCGAACGATCGTCACCTCGGCGGCCTGCGGCAGGGCGACGCCGGGCTCCCCCTGCCACTGATCGAGCCAGCCGCCCTGGAAGCGGTAGCGCAGATGCAGTTCGCGCACATGGTCCATCAGCGCGGCGGGCTCCATCGGCGTCGTCCCGTCGAGCAGCGGCCAAGCCACCCGCTCCAGAACGTCGCCGTTCAGCCGATAGGCGACCTTTTGCAGCGATGGCCGCTGCGCCTGGTCCAGATTGCTCCAACCACCGCGCACGAACCGCATCGCATCGGGGCCCGCGACCATCGCCGGGGTCTGCACCCCGCCCTCGTCCCGGGTCGGGCGGTCGACCGCCTGCGCCAGATCGGCGGACAGGATCGCGGTCGTCCGGCTGACCGCCGCCATCGCATCCAGTTTCTGCCCGGTGATCGTCTGCGTCCGTACGCTGAGCGACAGGATCGCGACGGCGGCGGCGGCCAGCATCGAGAAGATGAGCAGCGCCACCATGACTTCGACCAGGGTGAAGCCATTGGGCCGAATCCCATCCCGGCAAATGCCAGGACCGGGGTGAGAGACGCCCGGACATGCGCGACGTCGCCCTGCCCTCCGTTGCAGGTTCCCGCGTACGGGCCCCCGATCTGCGCCGGGGCGAGCCGCGATAGTCGTCACGATGCCGACACGCCGACCGGCGGCATGGCGAGCGGTGGGCGCACCATCGTCATCCGTCCGACAATGCCGCCGCCCGCATTCGCCACCATCACGTCGATGCGCACCACGCGCACATCGCCGGTGCCGCTGACCACCCGCGTCCATTTCCAGCTGCGCCCGCCATTCACCTCGGTGCCGCTCGTCCGGCCGAGCGCCGGGGCCTGCGGATCGGTGACCGCTGCGATCGCGACATTGCGCACGACCATCTGCGCCACCAACGTCTCGTCCAGGATCGACGCTCCCCGGATCGTGGCGCTCTCCAGCCGGATCAGCGCCATCGCGGCCAGGCTGAACACGGCGAGCGCGACCATGATCTCGATCAGCGTAAAGCCCGCCTCTCCCCCCTGCAAAGGACGGTCATGTGCCCGCTCACCCATCGACACGCACCGTGCCGTCCACGCCGATCCGCACGATGCTGCTCGCCCGGTCGCGGGTCAGGCGGAGTTCGACCGGGCGGTCGGCCAGTCCGGTCACGTCGAAGGTGACGCGCACCCGCCCGCTGGCGTCGGGAACCATCGCCTGGGTTCCGTCTTCCCATTGCGCCACGCGCAGCGGCTTGGCGGTCATCGGGCTCCATGCGCCATCGGCCCGCCGGTCGAAGCCATAGCCGCCACGCGTCACCCAGATGCTGACCGGCGTCGCCTCGACCACCGCCACGTCATGCGCCGCGCGCACCCGCGCGGCGAAGCGCAACGCCTCGTCGGTCAGCCGCCCGCGCCGGTCGGGCATCGCCAGCACCGCGATCGCCGAGGCAAGCCCGATCACGGTGACCACAATCATCAGTTCGATCAGGGTGAAGCCGTTCGCCGGCGGTGCGGACGCGGCCTCCCCTGCGTTTCGACGCCGTCCGACGCGAAAGACATTGAGCGCGCGCCCATCGCCGTTCCCGGCATCCAGGCGCGCGCGCGCGGTCACTTACCCCAGTTACCGATATCGGCGTTGATCCCCTCGCCGCCTTCCTTACCGTCGGCGCCATAGGTCCACACGTCCGCCTCGCCATGCTGGCCCGGCGCGGCGTAGAGATAGGGACGGCCCCAGGGATCGTCGGGCAGCTTCTTGAGATAACCTCCCCTCTGGTAGCGCGACGGATCGGCCAGCCCGGCGGGCATCGACACCAGGGCCTGCAATCCCTGCGCCGTCGTCGGATAGGTCAGGTTCTGGAGCTTGTAGAGGTCCAGCCCCTGTTCGATATTGGCGATATCGGTCTTCGCCTTCTGGATGCGCGCGGTGTCGCCCGAAGGCAGGACGTTGAGCGCCACGATCGTCGCCAGCAGGCCGATGATGACGATCACGACCATCAGCTCCACAAGGGTGAAGCCATCCTCGCGCCGCTTGCGGCGGATCGGTCGGCGGGTTGGGATAGGCATGACTTGTCCTCTCGACTTATTGACCGGCCAGCGTGTTGAGCTGGAGGATCGGTAGCAGGATGGATAGCACGATCGTCGCGACCACACCGCCCATCACGACGATGATGGCGGGCTCCAGCAGGGACAGCGCGGTGGCGGTGAAGCGGTCGAACTCACGCTCCAGATAATCGGCGGCGCGCTCCAGCATCTCGTCCAGCCGCCCCGCCGCCTCGCCGCTGGCCGCGAGATAGGTGAGCAGCGGGGGAAACACCCCCGCGCGCCGCATCGCGGCCGACAGGCTGCCACCGCCCCGGATCGCATCGACGATCGCATCGGAGGCGACGCGCAGCCGGCGATTGTGGACCGTCCCTGCCGTCAGCGTCAGCCCTTCGAGCAGCGGCAGGCGGCTCGCCACCATCGTCCCCAGCGTGCGCGCCATCCGCGCGGCGTGAAGATCGCGCAGCAATCGGCCGAGCAGCGGCAGCCTGAGCAGCCAGGTGTCGAAGGACAGCCGGATCGCGGGCACCTTCAACGCGCGCCACAGGCCGAACCCGGCCAGCGCCACGACGCCCAGGATCAGCCACCACCAGCCGACCAGCAGGTCCGACACGCCGATCACCATCCGCGTGAGGAACGGCAATTGCTGCCCCACCGTGTCGAACTGCTCGACCACCTGCGGCACGACGAACATCATCAGCGCGGTGACCACCCCCATCGCGACCAGCGCCAGGATCGTCGGATAGGCGAGCGCGGTGATGAGCTTGCCACGAATCTCCGCCTGCCGCTCCAGCAGCGCGGCGAGCCGTTCCAAAATGGTCGGCAGCGTTCCCGAACTCTCGCCCGCCGCGACCATCGCGCGATAGAGCGGCGGAAAGCTCCGGGGCTCGCGCGCCATCGCGTCCGCCAGGCGGCGGCCTTCGGTAACGCCCTGGTGCACCGTGGCGACGATCGCGCGGACGCGCTCCTGCTCGGTCTGGCGCGTGATGGTGCGCAGCGACTCCTCCAGCGGCGAGACGCGGTTGAGCGTGGCGAGCTGGCGGGTGAAGAGCGTCAGTTGCTTGACCGACATGCGCGCGCGGCCGAGCTTCAGCCCGAACAGGGGTCGCCGCTCGGCGGTGTCGCCGCTGCCCGGCCTGACCGAAACGACGTAGAGGCGCTGCTTCTCCAACGCGGCGCGTGCGGCGTCGATCGTCTCGGCGGGGATGAAGCCGCGCTTCTCCGAGCCCCTGGTATCGATGGCGACATAGTCGAAGCCCGCCATGTCAGCCTCTCACCCATGCATGGCCCGCCATCCCGGCCAGAGCCCGGGTCCAGCGACGGTCAAACGCGGAAAGAATGGTCAACGCGCACCTCACCCGGCGTCGGAATCGCGGCGGGACACGCGGATCGCCTCTTCCGCCGTGGTCACGCCGTCCAGCACCAGTGCGCGCGCCGCGCTGGCCAATGGCTGCTGCCTGGCAAAGGCGTGCGCCGCGATCGCCTGTTCGTCGCCGCCCTCGTTGATGAGCCGCCGGATCGTATCATCGACGCGCACCGCCTCATATACGCCGGTCCGGCCCTTATAGCCGGTGCCGTTGCACTGCGGACAGCCGACCGCCTCATGGACCGTCGCCTTGTTCTCGATACCGAGCAGCGGGGCGACGGTGTGCTTGGCCTTCACCGGGCGCTTGCAGGCGGGACACAGCCGCCGCACCAGCCGCTGCGCGATGACGGCGCGGAGCGTCGAGGCGAGCAGGAACGGCTCGACCTTCATGTCGCGCATGCGGGTGATCGCGCCGACCGCATCGTTGGTGTGGACGGTCGACAGCACGAGATGCCCGGTCAGCGACGCCTGCACCGCGATCTCGGCGGTTTCGCGGTCGCGGATTTCGCCGACCATCACCACATCGGGGTCCTGGCGCAGGATCGCGCGCAGGCCCGCCGCAAAGGTCAGCCCGACCTTCGCATTGACCTGGGTCTGCCCCACCCCCTCGACCGCATATTCGACCGGGTCCTCGACGGTCAGGATATTGCGGCTGCCATCGTTCAACAGGCGCAGCGCGGCATAGAGGCTGGTCGTCTTGCCCGACCCCGTAGGGCCGGTGACCAGGATGATGCCGTTGGGCTCGCTCAGCGCCTCATGGAGCAGCCCGTACATGGCCGGGTTCATCCCCAGCGCGTCGAGGTCGATCCCCGCATTCTCCTTGTCGAGAATACGCAGCACCACCCGCTCGCCCGCGCGGCTGGGCAGCGTCGAGACGCGGACGTCGAGCAGCTTGCCACCCAGCGTCAGCGCCATGCGCCCGTCCTGCGGCACACGCCGCTCGGCGATGTCGAGCCGCGCCATGACCTTGATACGGCTGACCACCACCGGCGCGACATGCGGCGGCATCCGCAGCGTTTCGCGCAACACGCCGTCGATGCGCATCCGCACGACCAGGCCGGTCTCATAGGGCTCGATATGGATGTCCGACACGCCGTTGCGCGCGGCATCGGCGATGATCCCGTTGATCAGGCGGATTGCGGGTGCGTCGTCGGCGGTGTCGAGCAGATCCTCGGCTGTCGGAATGCCATCGGCCAGCATGTCGAGTTCGTCGCCCATGCCGACCGCCGCGATCGCCGTCGCCTGCCCGTCCATGGCATAGGCATCGGACAGCAACCGGTCGAAGGCGGGCGCCTCGACACGGGCGATGGCGAAGGGGCGGCCGATATGGCGGCGCAGTTCGATCAGCGCGCGCGGGTCCGCGCCCTCCCGCAACGCGATGGTGAGCGGATCGGCGCTCTGCACGACCGTGCCGAACTTGCGCGCATAGGCATAGGGAATGGTCAGCGGCGCGACCAGCTCCAGCGCCTCGGGCAGATCCGCCGCCGGGAATGGCGCGCCCCCCATCGGCAAGGGGACCATGTCCCCCGTCGCCACCGGATCGACCGCGTCAGTCACGGCGCTTGATCGGCCCGACCGGCTTGGCGACCGGCACCGCGATGCGCGGATCCTCGATATTGCCGGGCATCGGCGCGTGCGGAATGGGCGGCGCGGCGTTCATGTAATCGCGCACCAGCTCGTCGATCGAGGGCTCGACGCCGGGCTGGGCATAGCCCTGCAACTGGCGGAGATAGCCATAGCGCTGCTCGGTGACGCGGCGGCTGTCCTCGGGCGTGCGCAGGATCGTGGGGCGGATGAAGACCATCAAATTGGTCTTCGCCCGGCTCCGCGCCTTGGACCGGAACAACATGCCCAGCCCCGGAATGTCGCCCAGCAGCGGAATCTTCTCGATCGTCCGCCGCTCATTATCGTCCAGCAAGCCGCCGATGACCGTGATCTGGCCGTCATCGGGGGTAAAGACATTCTCGAAGGCGCGCTTGTTGAGGATCAGCTCGCTATTGTTGCTCGACACCGGTCCGGCGATCGAGCTGACCTCGAGGCGGACATAGAGCTTCAGCGAGCCGCCCGCATTGACCTGCGGCTTCACGTCGAGCTGGATGCCGACATTCTGGCGCTGCACCGTGCGGAAGGCATTGTCGAAATTGTTCGACAGCGCCTGTCCGGTCGTCACCGGGATTTCCTGTCCGACCAGGCTGTGCGCCTGCTGGTTGTCCAGCGTGATGATGTGCGGCACCTGGAGCAGGTTGGAGGTGGTGTCGCTCTTCACCGCGTTGATGATCGCGCCGAACACCGTGTCGCCGATCTGCCCGCCCCATCCGGCAAAGCCGCCGGTGGTGCCCAGGATCGACTGGACCGCCGACTGGGTGAGCTGGTTATAGGCGGAGTTGGGAACGTTCGTTTCGGTGCGCGTCCCGTCGGGAGCGGTCACGATGGTCTTGGTGCCGCCCAGGGTCTGCGCGCCGACCGCCCCCGCGATCTGGAGGATATTGGGCGCGGTATTCCCATAGGTCGACGCCGCGAAGGCCCCGCCCGACAGGCTGCCGAGCAGGAATTGCGCGCCCAGCCGCCGGGCCGTCTGGTCCGACACTTCGGCCACGATCGCCTCGATCAACACCTGTTCGCGGCGCACGTCGAGCTGGCGGATCACCTCGCCGATCTGACGTTGGATGTCCGTCGGCCCCGCGATGACGATGGCGTTGGCCCCGACGAAACGGGTGACGACCGCGGCCGTCCGTCCCCCTTGCGTGCTGATCGCGGGCGGCTGCCCGGTCTGGCCGCCCGCGCCGGGGGCGCTGGCCGCCTGGGGCTGGGCCACCGGCTGGATACGCTGCGCGATCGAGGTGCCCGCCGCCGAGCCGACCTGGTTGTTGGTCTGCGAAAAGCTGCCGCGCGACAGGGTGGTTTCCTGCACCGGATCGGGCGTCTGGCCCACCAGCTGCTGCAGCACCGGCAGCAACTGCTCCGCATCGGCATTTTGCAGGAAGACGACACGGATTTCGGTGCCGCTCTTGGCCTTGTTGTCGAGATCCTGCGCGATCTGGGCGAAACGCGCGACGCCCGACGGATCACCGCGCAGCGCGATCGAGTTGGAACTGTCGATCGCCACTACCGACACGCCGGGCGCGCCCTGTGCGACGCCGCCGCCCTGCCCACCGGCCCCGCCCGCCAGCGTCTGGAGCGCCGTCGCGATCTCGCGCGCGCCCGCATTGCGCAAGGCGATGACCCGGGTCGACGCATTGTCGGCATCGATCCGCCGAACCACCTCGCGAATGCGGCGGATATTGTCGGCGAAATCGACCACGACCAGGCTGTTGCCGCCGCGATTGGCGGTCACCGACCCTTGCGCGCTGACCAGCGGGCGCACCGTTTCCAGCGCGCTTGTCGCATCGATCGCGCGCAGGCGGATGATTTCGGTGACATAGGAATTGCGGTTCGCACCGCCCAGGCCGATCCGGCCGGGCTGCGACGCGGCATTGTCGATCGGCTGCACCCGGAAGGCCCCGCCCGAGGTCGGCACTGCGACCAGTCCGTTGGAGCGAAGCGTGGACAGGAATATCTCGAAATATTCGGACCGCGACAGCGGGCGATCGGTCACCACCGTGACCTTGCCGTTGACCCGGTTATCGATGATGAAGGTCCGCCCCGTCACCTTGGCCGCATCCGCGATGAAGGCGCGGATATCGGCGTCGCGGACATTGAGCGTCGTCTGCCCTTGCGCGCCCGCCGAGAGCATCAGGGCGGGGGCCAGCGCCAGAATCGAACCGAGGACGAGCTTTTTCATGGCTTGGGTGCCGCAATCTGGAGGGACAGCGGCAGCGTCTGATCGCCCCGCTCGACCGTGATGGAAAGAGAACCGCCCTGCGCGAAATCGCCGGCGAGGCGGTCGAGATCGCCCGGCCCCGTCACCGGACGGCCACCGAGCGCGGTGACGATATCGCCGTCGCGCAGGCCCGCCGCACGGAACGCCCCGCCCGAGCCGATCGAGCGCACGACCAACCCCGACACACGGCCGCCGTCGAGGCGCGGGATGAAGCCGATATCGCTGCGCAACTGGGCGAGCGCAACCCCCTGCCCCGGTCGAGCCCCCGATGCGGGTGACGCCATCGTCGCCGGGGCCGGGGCCGAAGCCGCGGCCGTCCCGGCGGCGGGGGGCGGCGCATCCGACTGATCCAGATACAGATCCTCGGGCGCGCCGCCGCGATCGATGGTGATGTGATCGAAGGCGACCGACTTCAGCGTCACCCCCGGCTGGATCTCTTCCCCCACCGAGACGACGCGCTGCACGCCGTCGGCCCCCGCCAGGATCGCCGACCCCCGCCCCATAGCCTCATCGATGCGCGTGCCGAACAGGGTCAGTTGCAAATTGGTCACCGCTGCCGGAGCCGCCTGCCCACCCTGAAGCCGGAAAAAGGGATCGAAACCGTCGAGGATCGATGCGGTCGAGCCGGCCAGCGCCGGGGGAGCCGGGCGCCAGTCGCCGAGCGGCGAGACCGGCGTGGCGATCACCCATAGCAGCCGGGCACCCTGAACGGCGAAAACCGCCATCAGCGCCAGTTCGGCCACCGAATAGACATTCACGACCGGCAGCCGCCGCAATAACCGGCGCCCGCGCGCGTCGAGCCTCAACAGCATGCAATCAGACCCCATCCGCTTTTTTCGGCCCTAGGCATCGCATGTTACATGTTTGCGTCAAAGGCCCGAAACATGTTCGTCATATTCGTTTCACATGAGCATTGGAATGACCGCCATGTCGCTTGAAAGCTCCGAACTGGGCAACGGCCTCGACGCCGCGCCGATCGTCGCCCGCCTGTCCGCCACGCCGGGCATCCAGCGGCTGCCCAGCCCCAAGCTGACCCTGTTCGTGAAACGCGATGTCCTGCCGGCGTCGCTCTGCGCCGAGCTGATGGATCGAATCGATGCGGTGCGCCGTCCCTCGACCATCGCCGACCCCAATGGCGACAGCGCCTTCCGCACGAGCGAGACCGGCGACCTGCCCCCCGACGATCCGGCGGTGATCGACGTCGAGCGGCGCATCGCGATGCTGACCGGCCTGTCTGCCATCCATGGCGAACCGATCCAGGGGCAGCGTTATGCGGTCGGACAGGAGTTCAAGGCGCATACCGACTATTTCGATCTCAATGGCGCGGACTATCATCGCTACTGCGCGGTGTCGGGCAACCGCACCTGGACGGTGATGCTCTATCTCAACACGCCCGAGGCGGGCGGCGCGACCCGGTTCAAGGCGGTGGACAAGATCATCCAGCCCGAACCGGGCAAGCTGGTCGCCTGGAGCAACCGCCGCGCGGACGGCTCGCTCAATCCGGCGACGCTGCACCAGGCGATGAAGGTGCGCGCCGGCGTGAAATATGTCATCACCAAATGGTATCGGGAACAGCCCTGGCGCGGATGAGGATCCGCCATCGGCCGGTGGCCGTGACGGCCTCTCCCGCAGGATGATGGCTATGGGACATGCCCCTTCCATCTCCTCCGATGGCGTTCGACCGCGCCATACCGAAATGCATCATTGGGCTTCGCGCCCATCGGCCATTCGTGCGGGACAAGGGCGATCCCGGCGCCCCGAGCCCAGCCGCACCCGCCTCATGGCCCCTTGGCCAGGTTCGGGGCGAATTCAACCTGACCCGTGCCTCATCCTGTCCGGCGTGACGGGTTCGGCGGACCGTCGAGATTCCGCAGAATAGCCTCATCGCTCATCGCCTGACGGAGTTCCAATGCCCGCGTTGACGCGGATCGGCCGTTGCCCAAGCCTCTATCCCGCGAAAATGCGAAAGGCCGCCGCCCGGCGCTACCGGACGACGGCCTTGATACGCATCGGCGTGGATCAGAAGGTGGTGCTGATCCCCAGCGAGAAGATGCGGCCGAGGCTATAGCGGTTCAGATAGACGAACCGGCCATTCCCGAAATCCTGCCGCTCATTATAGCGCGTCCGAGTCAGGTTGCGCGCCTCGGCCTTCAGCTCGAACTTGCCACCCGCCAGTTCGAAGCCCTGGCGCGCCACGAGGTCGAGGCGAATACCCGGAACCTCGATGATGTCCGGCTGGAACCCGTCGCCCGACAGATAGGACGGACCGCGATTGGTCACGCGGTTGCTGGCATAGTTGAACAACAGGGTGATCTGCGACAGCGCCGCGGTATCCTCGATCCCCAGTTGCAGATTGACCAGATGGTCCGACTGCCCGGTCAGCGACGCGCCATCGCGGAACAACAGCCGCGCCGGGCCGAAGCCCGAGGCGCAACCGTTCATGCCCGGCGATCCCGCCGCGACGGCCGGGTTGGGCACGCATGTCGAATCGGCCTTAATCTTCGACTTGGTGTAGGTGTAGTTGGCGATCGCGACCAGGCGGCGCGTGGCGAAGAAATCGCTGCCCAGCCCCGCCAGCGGCACATATTTCTGCAGTTCGACCTCGGCACCATAGAGCGTCGCCGAGGGGAGATAGGTGAAGCCCGTCTGCAACCGATCGTCCGCGCCGGTGTAAAAGCCGACCTGTTCGATCGGATTCTTGATCCGCTTGTAGAAGCCCGCGACCGTGAAGCGCTGGTCGCGCGCATAGAACCACTCGTAACGCCCTTCGAGGTTCCACAACTCGCTGTCGCGCAAATTGGGGTTACCGAAGAACAGGCGATCCGAATCGGGGTCGCGGAACTGCTGCGGCGCGAGTTCGCGGAACTGCGGCCGCGAGATGGTCTTCGCACCGCTTGCCCGCAACTGCATGTCGGGCGCGAAATTCCAGGTCAGCGTACCTGCGGGCAGGAAATAATCATTCTTCAGCCGCGTCGTGCTGCTCTGCACCGGGGTCACCGTCTCGACCGCCGTTTCGTAGCGGACACCCGCCACCGCGCGGAGCCCGTCGCCCACCTCGGCCTCGGCCTGGACATAGCCCGCATGGACATCGAGCTTGGCGTTATAGGCATAGGCACCCGCCTGGGTCGAGAATTGCAGCTCCATCGTGCACTGGCCCTGCCCGCGCAACGGACAGGCATTGTTCACGACATCCGGGCTCAGCAGATAGTCCGGGCGATAGAGGTTATAGGGATAATCGGGGACTGTCCCCGCGCCATCGCTCGTCTGATAGTTGAGCTGGATACGGCTCGAATAGCGATCCGTCCCCTGATAGAAATACCCCGCGCTGATCGTCATCGGACGATCGCTGTCGATCTTGTAGGAAAGATCGGCCTGGCCGGTCCACAGATTCTCGTTCAGTTCCGAGAAGATGATCGATGCGAAAGGCGTGAAGCGCCGCGTCACCTGATAGGCGCCGTCGCACTGGAAGCCACCCGCGCCGTTCGCCCCGTCATAGCTGATCGGAGCGCCGGTGGTGGTGCGGCTCGAACAGAGATAGTCGAACTGCCGCTCATAAGGCGCATTGCGCTTCGAATTGGCATAGGCGCCGCGCGCGTCGAATTTCAGCGCATCGGTCAGGCGGAACTCGCCGACCAGCTGGGTCTCGATCAGCTGCCGTTCGAACCAGTTGGTATTCTGCTGGAAGCGCAGGCCGCTGGCATTGTTGTACACCTCGGCCGCCGAGCCGCGCCCCTGCTTGAGCGTGTCGTGGATATAGACATTGGTCCAGCGGATCGTGTTCTCGCCAAACTGATAGCCCAGACCCACCAGCGCGTTGGCGACGATGCGGTTGTCGGTCAGCAGCGTGCGATAATCGTTGCGGATCGTGCCGTCGGGCGACACCGAATCCTGCTGGATCGCCGAGCGGGTGCGGAAGGTGTTCGACAGGCTGATCGACGAGATGAGGCCCAGCCGGTCGCTGCCGATATCGAAGACCGAACCGGCCGAGATTTCGCCCGACCAGTTGGCGGGCAGATGGTTGTTGCGCTGAAGCAGCGTGGTCGACGCATTGGAGAGCTTCAGCACGTCCGACGCGGCGATCAGGCCCGGCTTGCCGGTCGCCTGGATGTCGCGGACGAACTTGGGCACGCCGCGCGTCCCGTCGTCATAACCCAGCCAGTCGGCGTCACCGCCCGCATAGGTATAGCCCAGTCCGCTGGTCGTCGCGTCATCCGCCGAAATGCTCGCGCCGCCCGAGATGAAGTTCTTCGCCGGGATCGCCTTGGTCGTCAGGTTGATGACGCCGCCGCCGAACTCGGCCGGATAATTGACCGAATAGGTCTTCTGGACGAGCGCCGAACCGACGATGGTGGTCGGGAAGATGTCGAGCGGCACCGACCGGCGCAGCGGCTCGGGGCTGGGCAGCGGCGAGCCGTTGAGCAGCGACGAGGAGTAGCGATCGCCCAGGCCGCGCACATAGACGAAGCCGCCACCGACGACCGACAGGCCGGTCACGCGGGTCAGTGCACCCGCAATGTCGCCCTCGCCCGTGCGCGCGATGTCCGCGGCCGACAGGACCGAAACGATCTGCGGCGTGGCACGGATCGTGTTGGGGATGTTGCGACCGACCACGACGATCTCGCTGCTCGACGACGCATCGACGCCGGGGGCCGAGATTTCGACGGGCTCATCGGACTGGCCGTCCTGACCCGTCGGGGTCCGGCTCTGCGAGGTCGCAGCCTGCCCGTCCGGGCTGGTCGCGGTCGTGCTGGTCTGCGCGGGCGCGGGGGTCGCGCCGCCCATCGTCTGCGCCAGCACGGCTGGCGCGACGAGCTGGGACGTCAGGAGAAGAAGGGTGCCGTAGGCGAGGCGTCGCTGCATGGCCGGGTTTCCACAATCAGATTTCATGAAGGAATGCCGGGGCAGCGACGATTCGCCACCCCGGCATCCGCGAGCGCCCGGAAAAGCCCAAGCGCATGGTCAGCGGGGCCTTAGCGGCCGTAGCAGCTGAAATAGACCGAGGTGAAAACCGGCGGACCCTGGTCCTGCAGACCGGAATTGGCCGCGCGGATCGTGGTGCGGTCCCCACCCGAACCCGCACCTGCGATCAGGTTGATGCAGGCGACGCCGGACTGCGTGGCCTTCACGATACCGTTGATGAAGGTCATGTCCGCACCACCGCGCAGGCGGATTGCGGCGGGCGCACTTGCGGTCTGGAGGAAAGTGAAGTTGGCATAGCGACCAAAGGTGCGCGGCAGCAGATCCTCGGCATTGTTCGAGTCGATCTCGGTCGAGAAGCTGTCCGCCGTCGCGCCGAGCACCCGCTGTGCCGCAATCATGAACTGCATGAAGCCGCGATAGCCATTGTCGATGTCGAAGCCGTCATCGTCGGCGCCGGTGATCGCGATGTACTTCAGGTTCGAGGTACCACCGAAGATCTCGATGCCGTCATCGGCCGAGTTGTGGCTCTGGATGTGATCCAGCACCGTGCCCGAGCCGGTACCGCCCAGCGTCAGGCCCTGAAGCTCGTTGCCGTCCGAAATGGCGATGCCCGAATAGCGGATCTGGACATAGGACATCTGGCCCGACGAGTCCGTCTGGTTCGAACCGCCATAGAAGCGGCCGGTCACGCCCTCGATGGCGAGCTGGCAGGTGGTCGACGAACCGGCGGCATCGTTGGGGCCGGTGCCGGTCGCGCAGACGGCGGTCGGCGCGCGGCCGAGCAGGATGATGCCGCCCCACTGACCCTGGGTTGCATCGGATACGCCGTTGCTGGCCAGGTTCTGCTGCGAGGTGAAGACGATCGGCGCGTCGCGGGTGCCGACGGCCTGGATCTTGGAACCACGGTTGACCAGCAGCAGGTCGTTCGTCGCCTCGGTCGAATCGGCGGCGATGACGACGCCCGGCGCGATGGTCAGCGTGACGCCAGCGCCACCGGTCGAGCCGAGATCGGTGCCGACCTCGGTCTGGCCACGCAGGCGATAGACGACGCCGGCGATCTTCGGCAGCGACATGTCGCTGGTGATGTTCTGCGGCAGGCGGCAGAAGCGCAGCGTCGGCGTCTTCGAACTGTTGGTGCCGTCATCGGTGGTGCCGGTCGGGCAGCTCGACGCAGTGGCCGAGAAATCACCGATCGAGGGGACCGCCGTACAACGTGCGCCCGAACCGCCGAATTCGGCCGAGGTCGAATTGCAGGTCCAGCCCTGGAAGGCGGTATCGGTCGGCCCGTTGAGCGCGCCGACATAGTTGGTCGAGGTGAAGAAGGCATTGAGCGTCGACGGATCGGTCGCGGTGGTCAGCGAGGTGCTGCTAACCGGATAGACGCCATTCAGCCCCGCGCCGGTGCCGTTCACATTGTTGTTCGTGCCCGCGTTGACGATCGCCAGCTGCTCGTCGGACGTGATCGTCACGTCGTTGACCTTGGTCACGGCGGCGAACTGCGCCGCGGTGACGGGCGAGGTGGGCGCCGGGGTCGGCGAAGGGGTCGGCGTCGGCGCCGGCTGCACGATCACCACGCTGCCCGCACCGGGCGAGGCGACGCTGTCCGCGCCCCCGCACGCGCTGAGCGCGGCGCAGGCCGAGCTGGTCATGAGAATGAGGCCTAAGCGCTTGAAGCTCGCCATCGCCGAAAAACTCCCGATCTTATCGTTGCTGTACGGGCGAGGCTTCGCCCGGCGATCGACTCGAGCAATTTCCCCCTGCCGATCCCGGGATCGGGCGATAAGGACGTTAGATGACGTCAAGATGCATGTTAGAAGTCATTTTTATGACAACCGACAGCCCGCTTGTGACAGATGGCGGTCCTCGGCGTGACAGCGTGGGACGCGTGCCAGACGGACGATTCGACGCTGTCGGGCGCATTCATGCCCGTTAGCCAAGGCCGAAATGCCCGCTTCCCTGGCGCCTTCGCACCGTGCGTGATGAAGGTGCATGGCCTGTCTTTTCCGGCCGGGCGGCAATCATGAGCGCCGGCGATGTCCGGGCCGAAACGGGGCGATCGAGTGCGCCCGCCCGGAGCGGGTCATCGGTCGGCACCGCCCGCGCGCCGATCATGACGCCCACGCCAATGCAAAATGGCCGCCCGATCTGCTTCGGCTGGGAAGCGACGGGCGGCCATTGCCATTTGCATGGTGGGCGCGACAGGGATTGAACCTGTGACCCCACCCGTGTGAAGGGTGTGCTCTACCGCTGAGCTACGCGCCCGGTAACCGGGAGACGGGCCTTTAGGCGGCGGATTACCGCCTGTCCAGCCCCAAAACGCGAATTAATTGACCGAGTCCTTCAGGAGCTTGCCCGGCTTGAACTTGGGCTGCGACGACGCCTTGATCGTCATCGGTTCGCCGGTGCGCGGATTACGGCCGGTCGATGCCTTGCGCTTGGAGACGGAGAATGTACCGAAGCCCACCAGACGGACCTCTTCGCCCTTCTTCAACGTGGCGGTAATCGACTCGAACACGGCATCGACCGCCTTGATCGCGTCACCCCGGACAAGACCCGAAGTCTCGGCGACATGGGCGATCAGTTCCTGCTTGTTCATTCCTTAACCCCCTATGGTCCCGTTGAGAAATACAGACGGACTCGGCGACCGTCATCATGGCAAAGAAGCGATAATGCCGTACCTGCGCCGCCTGTCAAACCTTTGTGATCCAATCACAAGATCGCCCTGCTAGGCGATGGTCGAAGACAGATTGATGACAGGCGCCGCCAATCCGTCGATTGACGGCGCCCGAAATCCGACGATCAGTGATGCCGCTCGCCCGGCGCCGCCGGAATGGCGGCAGGCGGCAAGGCGGCCAATTCATCCGCATCGGTCCAGTCGATCGCCTCCAGCGGACCCACCAGCGCCAGCCGCAGGACCTCGTCGACATGGGCGACCGGCACGATCTTCAACCCCTCGCGGATATTGGCGGGGATTTCGGCCAGATCCTTCTCATTCTCCTGCGGAATGAGGACGGTGGTGATCCCACCCCGCAACGCCGCCAGCAGTTTTTCCTTCAGTCCGCCGATCGGCAGCACGCGACCGCGCAACGTGACCTCGCCGGTCATCGCCACCTCCTTGCGCACCGGCACACCGGTCAGGGTCGACACGATCGACGTGACCAGGCCGATACCCGCCGACGGGCCATCCTTGGGCACCGCGCCCTCGGGCAGGTGGATATGGATGTCCTTGCGGTGGAACAGCGACGGCTTGATCCCGAAGCTGGGGCTGCGCGCCTGCACGAAGCTGAAGGCGGCCTGCACCGATTCCTTCATCACATCGCCCAGCTTGCCGGTGGTCTTCACCTGCCCCTTGCCCGGCACCGTCACCGATTCGATGGTCAGCAATTCGCCCCCCACCTCGGTCCAGGCAAGGCCGGTGACGGCGCCGATCTGGTCCTCCTGCTCAGACAGGCCGTGGCGGAACTTCTGGACGCCCGCGAATTCGTGGAGATTGTCCGGCGTAATCGTCACCGAGGACGCCTTGCCCTCCAGGATCTGGCGCAGCGCCTTGCGGGCGAGACGCGCGATCTCGCGCTCCAGCGTGCGGACGCCCGCCTCGCGGGTGTAGCGCTGGATCAGGGCACGCAGCCCTTCCTGCGTCAGCGTGAACTCGCCGTCCTTCAGGCCGTGCGTTTCGACCTGCTTGGCGATCAGGTGGCGCTCGGCGATCTCGACCTTCTCATCCTCGGTATAGCCCTCCAGACGGATGATCTCCATGCGGTCGAGCAAGGGCTGCGGCAGGTTCAGCGTGTTCGCGGTGCACACGAACATCACGTCCGACAGATCAATGTCGATCTCCAGATAGTGATCGTTGAACTTGGCATTCTGTTCGGGGTCGAGCACCTCCAGCAGCGCCGAGGCGGGGTCACCACGGAAATCCTGGCCCAGCTTGTCGATCTCGTCGAGCAGGAACAGTGGGTTGGACGTGCCGGCCTTTTTCAGGTTGGTCACGATCTTGCCCGGCAGCGAGCCGATATAGGTGCGGCGATGGCCCCGGATCTCGGCCTCGTCGCGCACGCCGCCCAGCGACTGGCGGATGAACTCGCGTCCGCACGCCTTGGCGATCGACTGGCCCAGCGAGGTCTTGCCGACGCCCGGCGGCCCGACGAGGCACAGGATCGGCCCCTTCAGCTTGTTGGTGCGCGCCTGCACGCCGAGATATTCGACGATCCGGTCCTTCACCTTTTCCAGCGCATAATGATCCTGGTCCAGGATCGCCTGCGCCGCGGCGATGTCCTTCTTGATCTTCGACTTCTTGCCCCAGGGCAGGCCCAGCAGCACGTCGAGATAGTTGCGCACCACCGTCGCCTCGGCGCTCATCGGTGCCATGCTCTTGAGCTTCTTCAGCTCGGCGGTCGCCTTGGTCCGCGCTTCCTTGGACAGCCGGAGCGTGGCGATCTTCTGGGTCAGCTCGGCGATCTCGTCGCCATCGCCGTCCTCGCCCTCATTGCCCAGCTCGCGCTGGATCGCCTTGAGCTGCTCGTTGAGATAATATTCGCGCTGCGTCTTCTCCATCTGGCGCTTGACGCGGCTCTTGATCTTCTTTTCGACCTGCAGGACGCCGAGTTCGCCCTCCATCAGGGCATAGGCCATCTCCAGCCGCTTGGCCGGATCGGTCTCGACCAGCAGCGCCTGCTTGTCGGCGACCTTGACCGAGATGTTGGCCGCGACCGAATCGGCCAGCCGCGCGGGGTCCTCGATCTCGGCCAGCTGGACCGCGGTTTCGGCGGGCAGCTTGCGGTTGAGCTTGGCGTAATTCTCGAACTGCTCGACCACCGAGCGCATCAGCGCGGCGATCTGCGCCTTCATGTCATGGTCCTGCGCCTCCAGCATGGCGGCGTCGTCCGGCACCGGGGTCTCGTCGATCGTGGCGGTCAGGAAGGGGCCCGATTCGTCCACCTCGACCAGGCGGCCGCGCGTCTTGCCCTCGACCAGCACGCGGACGGTGCCATCGGGCAGCTTGAGCAGTTGCAGGACGGTGGCGGTGACGCCGATCTCATACAGATCCTCGCGCGAGGGGTCGTCTTCGGCGGGATCGAGCTGGGCGACCAGGAAGATCTCCTTGTCCGCCGCCATCGCCGCTTCCAGCGCCGCGACGGATTTGTCACGACCGACGAACAGGGGCACGATCATGTGCGGGAAAACGACGATGTCACGCAGCGGAAGGACGGGAAAGGACTGGTTCATGCAAACTCCGGTCGGCCCCGACCGGGGCCTCATTCCCACTATATATGGGTAGGGTTGCCGATCCATCAATTCCCGCTGCGACCAACCGACCATGGCGCGCTTGCCAAGCCGCGATCGCTGCGCGACACCATGCCGCATGGATCGTATACGGAATGCCGCTGCCGCGCTGCTCGCCTCGTCCCTGCTCTGCGCGGCCGCGCCCGCCCAGACGCCCAGGGCGCTCCCGGCCAAAGGCGAACCGCCGCTGACCGCGCAGACCATGATATCCGGCGGCGTTCGCCCGCCCGAACAACGCGCCATGCGCTTCGACCGCGCCGACCTGTCGTTCGAGGTCCTGCCCGATACCGAGGAACTGAACGGCCTCGCGGTGCTGGACTTCACCGCCCGGGCACCGCTGGCCCGGCTGGTCATCGATCTCGACCGCAATCTGCCGGTCAAGGCGATCGCGATCGACGGCGCGCCACTCAAGCCCGGACTGTGGAGCAATCCGCAGGGGCAGTTGGTCATTGCCCTGCCCCACCCGCTGCGTGCCGGGCAAAAAGTGCGCGCTCAAATTCGCTATGGCGGCACCCCGCATGTCGCGGTGCGGGCGCCATGGGATACCGGCGTCGTCTGGGCGAAGACGCCCGATGGTCGCCCGTGGTTCGCGACGACGACGCAGGGCTATGGCTGCGACCTGTTCTGGCCCTGTCTCGACTATCCGATGGGGGAGCCGGGCGTGGTCACGCTGCACATCACGGTACCCCGGGGGTTGAAGGCCCCGTCCAACGGCGTGCTGCTGGGCGTCGACACGCTGCCCGATGGCCGCACCCGCTGGAACTGGCGGACCCGGCATCCCAACACCTATGCCATCGCGCTCAATGTCGGGCCGTATGAGGTCATCGAGGGGCGCTACAAGAGCCGCTTCGGCAACAGCATCCCGATGGCCTATTGGTATCTGCCCGGCGAGAAGGCGAAGGCCGAGGCGCTGTTCGCCGAATTCGCGCCGACGCTGGACTTCTTCGAATCGACCATCGGCCCCTTCCCCTTCGGCGACGAGAAGCTCGGCGTGGTCGAGACGCCGCACAAGGGCATGGAGCACCAGACGATCAATGCCTATGGCAACGATTATGCCAAGGCGCCCGAGGGCTTCGACTGGCTGTTCCAGCATGAGTTCAGCCATGAATGGTTCGGCAACCAGCTGACCAACGCCGACTGGGACGATTTCTGGCTGCACGAGGGCTATGGCAGCTATATGCAGCCGGCCTATGGCCGCTGGCGCGAGGGTGATGCGCGCTATGCCGTGATGATGGATGCCCAGCGCGGACAGATCGCCAACAAGGCCCCCATCGTCCACGGCCGCAGCATGACCGAGCAGGATGTCTACGAACCGGCCAAGGGCGGACCCGGCCTCGACATCTATATGAAAGGGTCGTGGATGCTCCACACCCTGCGCAACCTGATCGGCGACAAGGCCTTCTGGGACGTGACCCGCCTGGCCGTCTATGGCCGTACCGATCCGCGGCCGGGCAATTTCTCTCCGCGCTATGGCTCGACCCGCGAATATGAGGGCTTTGTCCGGCAGGTGACGGGCAAGGATTATGGCTGGTTCTTCGACGTCTATCTGCGCCAGGCCGCGCTGCCAGAGATCGTGGAGACGCGCACCGGCGACCGGCTGACGCTGACATGGCGGGTCCCGGGCGGCGGCCCCTTCCCCCTGCCCGTCGAGGTAGAGGTCGGCGACCGGATCGAGACATTGCCGATGACCAGCGGGACGGGGACGCTGACCATCCCCGCCGATGCGCATGTCATCGTCGATCCGTGGTCGAAGATCCTGAAACGCTCGATCGCGATCGAACAATATCGGGCATGGAAGGCCGAGCAGGACGCCAGGAAGCAGAAGAACTGATCGCGCCTCCGTCTTCCTTTGCCCGGACCATGGCCCGCCGCATGCGGAACGGGATCAGGGCACCACGGTCACGAACAGATAGGCGGCGAAGATCACCAGATGCACCGCCCCGCCGAGCACGGTGGTCCGCCCTGTGCCCAGCGTCAACGTGATGGTGAAGAGCGACAGGACGAGCAGGATCATCTCCTTCGCCCCGATCCCGAGCGCCAATGGCAGGCCCAGCGTCAGCGAGACGATCGCGACCGCCGGAATGGTCAGGCCGATCGTCGCCAATGCCGATCCCAGCGCCAGGTTGAGGCTGGTCTGGAGCCGGTTGCTCCGCGCCGCGCGATAGGCCGCCAGGCTTTCGGGGGCCAGCACCAGCGCGGCGATCACCACGCCGACAATCGCGAGCGGCAATCCGGCGCCCAGGATCGCCGCCTCGACGATGCCCGACAGCCCCTTGGCGAGCAGCACCACACCGACCAGCGCGACCAGCAGCATCGCCAGCGCGGTCCAGGCGGCCGTGTCGCTGGGCGGCTCGGCATGGCCGTCGCCCGGCATATCCTCCTCCGCCGGCAGGAAATAATTGCGGTGCCGGACCGTCTGCACCATCACGAAGGTGCCATAGAGAATGACGCTGACGATCGCGACGAAGATCAGTTGCGAGGTCGCATAGGTCGGCCCCGGCGCCGACGAGACATAATTGGGCAGGACCAGCGAGAGCACCACCATCGCGGTCAGCACGTTGAGCGACGCGCTCGCCCCGCGCAGCGAAAAACGCTGCTCGCCATGGCGCGCCCCGCCCGCCAGCAGGCAGATGCCGACGATGCCGTTCAGGATGATCATGATCGCCGCGAACACCGTGTCGCGCGCCAGGCTGGAGGCATCCCCTGCATCGGACAGCATCAGGCTGACGATCAGCGAAACCTCGATCACCGTCACCGCCACCGCGAGGACCAGCGTGCCGAACGGCTCGCCCACCCGATGCGCGACCACTTCGGCCTGATGCACCGCGGCCAGGACGCAACCGATCAGGATGACCGCCGCCGCCACCGTTCCGACGGTTCCCATCTTGTAGAGCGACGTGGCGATCGCGAGCAGCCCCAGCAGCGGGAACACGAGCGTCCACCAGGGCAGCACCAGGCGTTGCAGCAATGCCCGCTTTTCTCCGGCGGTGACGATGGCGTCGTTTTCGCTCATCCTGTATCTGGCCTCCCCGTCTGGATCATGGCGCGGCCATCGGCCACACCGTCCCCATGCCAATGCGCCAACCGGCCCATTGGCTCCCTGCGACGGCCAAATTCGTTGCACCTCCGCAATCAGCGGGCGATTTTTGGCGCTGATCGCGCCGCCGGACCGCTGGGGCCCGGCAGTGCCTCACACCGGGATCAGTGCCCGCGGCGGATCGTGCTCAGCCCGATCTTGGCGACCAGGCTCGGCAACCCGGTGTAGCTCGCCTTGTGATAGGGCGAGTCGGGGGTGACCGCCGCGCTGATCCGACGATGCGCTTCACCCAGCGCATGATAGGGCAGCGAGGGCAGCAGATGGTGCAGCGCGTGATAGCGCAGGCCCACCGGCGCCCAAAGCCCCGGCAGCAGCGCGGGCGGCGGGACGTTGACCGAGTCCAGATATTGCGCGGTCACGGTCATCGGCTCGCCCTCATTCTCCCACAGATGCGCGACCAGCGTACGCACCTGGTTGAGCACCGCGATGGCCGAGCCGATCACCAGGCCGATGGCGAAGCCGCGCAAGGGGATCAGCCCCGTCGCCACCATGGCCAGCAACGCGATCGCCCAGATCGAGGCCGCCGCATCGGTCCGGTTGAAGCGGACCAGCGCCTCGCCCTCAGGCATCCGCCGGCGGAACTGCGGATTGATCGCCAGCGCGGAGAAGCGCGCCACCACTTCGCGCCGGAGCGGCGGGATGACCCAGGACAGCGGGGACAGGATCGCAAAGCGGATCAGCAGCCCGATGGGCGCCAGGGCCGACACCAGGATGAAGGCCGGCAGCGTCCATGGCTTCATCAGCGCCAGCGGCAGATATTCGGGATCGTCCGCCGTGCCATAGCGCGTCTTGGCATGGTGCAGATTGTGGACACCTTCATACATGAAGGCCGGGGTCAGCAACGGCACACCGACCAGCGCGTTCCAGCCGGTGCGGAAGCCCGGCAGTGCCGAATGCTTCATATGGCTGACTTCATGGATGAACAGCAGCGCGCGGTAGAGCGCCAGCACCGAAACGATGCCCGCCGCCGCGATCACCCCCGGCGAGGCAGCCGTCACCGCGACGGCCAGCGCGCCGTAGCCGAGGATCGCGCTGCCCACCATGTCCGCCCAGTACAGGGCCGGGCGCGGGGCGATCAGGTCGCGGGTCAACTCGGCGGCGGCGCGCAGCATCGCCTTGTCGTCCAGGATCGGCGCGCGCGTGGCCTGGTCCCCCGCCGGGGTGGCCGAACCCGCCGTCGCGTGGCGATCGAAAGAAAGCGTCGTTTCCATGGGCATATCCTTTGCCCCTACATAGTGGCGATACGGTGGCATTCCCACGACCCGGATTGACGATATCCTCACTCGCTATGATCGACCGGGGCGGTTAGACACGGGAAAAACCACTTTCTTCCGGACCCGATCCATCATGGCCCTTTCCATTCGCCCGATCCACACGAAGAGCGACCGCAAGACCTTTGTCGATTTCCCCTTCCGCCATTATGCAAATGACCCGCATTGGGTGCCGCCCCTGAAGGGCGAGGCGCTGGGCCTTCTCACCCCCGAGAAAAATGGCTGGTACAGCCATGCCAAGGTGCAGCTGTTCCTCGCCGAGGAGAATGGCCGCGTCGTCGGGCGGATTTCCGCGCATCTCGACACGCTGGCGCTGGAGATGGACCCGAGCAAGGGCTTCGGCCCCGGCACCGGCTTCTGGGGGCTCATGGATGCCGAGCGGCAGGACGTCTTCACCGCCCTGCTCGCCGCCGCCGAGGGCTGGCTGCGCGAACAGGGCATGACCCGCGCGATCGGCCCCGTGTCGCAATCGGTGTGGGAGGAGCCCGGCCTGCTGGTCCAGGGATTCGACCAGGATCCGACCATCATGATGGGCCATGCGCGCCCGGAATATCAGGGGTGGATCGAAGCCGCCGGCTATACGACGATCAAGCAGCTCTTCACCTACGAGCTGGACATCACGAAGGAATTCCCGCCGATCGTCCAGCGGATCATCAAGTCGGGCGAAAAGAACGAGCGGATTCGCGTACGCGAGGTGAACAAGGCCAGGTTCGCGGAAGAGGCCGCGATCATCCTGAACATCCTGAACGATGCGTGGTCGGACAATTGGGGCTTCATTCCGCTCACCCCGCCCGAAATCCGCGATGTCGGCGTCAAGCTGAAGCCGATCGTGTTCAACGACCTGATCCGCATCGCCGAGCTGGACGGCAAGCCCGTCGCCTTCATGATTACGCTCCCCAACCTGAACGAGGCGATCAAGCCGCTGAAGGGCAGCCTGCTCCCCTTTGGCTGGGCCAAGTTGCTGCTGTGGCTGCGCGCGCCCAAGGTGCGGACGATGCGCGTCCCGTTGATGGGCGTGGTCAAGGAACTTCAGTCATCGCGAATGGCCAGCCAGCTGGCTTTCATGATGATCGAATATATCCGCCGCGCCTCGGTCGAGCATTATGGCGCGTCGCGCGGCGAGATCGGCTGGATCCTCGATGACAATCAGGGGATGCGCTCGATCGCCGAGACGATCAACAGCCATGTGAACAAGACCTATAACGTCTACGCCCGCGATCTGGGCTAACCCGAGAAGGCGGGGCCGCTGGCTGGCGCGCGGCCCCATCCCACCTTATTGGCCGCGTCGCATGGAATCGAGCGGGTCGATGCCATGCTCCATCCACTGGGCACGGCTGCGGCAGACCTTGCCGCGGCGAGTCTGATCGTCCCGGACGCCACGAAAGCAGTAGCGGAGCGGCCTGGCGGTCGCGCTGGCCTCGGGCACGGGCGTCACGTTGATTTCGACCAGTATCGGCCTGGCGACCCGAGTGTCGGATGTGGCGGCGGGCGTGGTGGCCTGCGCGGCGAGCAGGGCGAGGATCATCATGGCTGGTCTCCCGCGCAACGATCAGCGCATGTCCGCGAGGAAGTCGGGCAATTCCCCTTCGCGCTGCACCCATTCCTCGGCCGTGCGGCACAGCTTGCGGGAAATGCGCGAGCCCGTCGGCGTGTATTTTACGCAGTATCGGATCGGCTTGCCCTCAACCATGGCAACATCCTGGGCCGGACGGGCCGGGCCGGGAACCGCGCTATCGGCCGGAACAGCGACCGACAGGACCGAAGCGATCAACAGCGAAACAAGCATGGCAGAAACTCCCCTTGGCGCCGGATCAACTCCGGCACGTGAGTTACTGCATTATGCATGCCATACACCTAAGTAGCTGTTTTCACGACAATGAGACGGGAGACCCGTCCGCGAAACACGCCATATGCTCGGATAATCCGCCAATGGTCGGCGGGCTATCCGGCAGCCGCCTCAATCCTGTCGAGATGGAGAACGGAGGATCGTGCCGATCGTCCCGCCCGCCGTGCTCAGGCGTCGCGCAGCCGAACCCAGCTCGGCGCATGGTCGCTGGCCTTTTCCCGGCCGCGATAGCTTTTGTCGACACCGGCATCGACCAGCCGGTCCGCCGCCTGCGGGCTGAGCAACAGATGGTCGATGCGGAACCCCGCATCCCGCTGCCACGATCCCGCCTGATAATCCCAGAAAGTCCACACGCCCCCCCTGGGCGCGCGCGTCCGGATCGAGTCGGTCCACCCCTGCGCCAGCAATCGGCGATACGCGGCGCGGCTTTCGGGCTGCATCAGCGCGTCGCTGGCCATTGCGGGCACCGAGAAGGTGTCGTCGTCATTCGGGATGACATTATAGTCGCCCGCCAGAACCGCCGGCACTTCCTCGGCCAGCAACGCCCGCGCCCGCTCGGCCAGCCGCGCCATCCAGCGCAGCTTATAGTCGAATTTCGGGCCCGGACACGGATTGCCATTGGGCAGGTAGAGCGAGGCGACGACCAGTCCGTTCACGTCGCACTCCAGATAGCGGCTGTGCGCGTCCTCGGGCTCCCCCGCCAGACCGCGCTGCCGCTCGACCGGCTGCGCCCCGCGCGCCAGCACGGCGACCCCGTTCCAGCTCTTCTGCCCATGCCAGAGCGCGCCATAACCGGCGGCTTCGATATCGCTGATGGGAAAGCTCTCGTCGCCGGCCTTCAATTCCTGAAGACAGACGATGTCGGCCTCCGCCTCCGCCAGATATTCGAGCAGGCGCGGCAGACGGGCCTTGATCCCGTTGACGTTATAGGTGGTGATCTTCACGTGGGGATATCGGCCGTCAGATGGAGAAGCTGGTGCCGCAGCCGCAACCCGACGCGGCATTGGGATTGGTCACGCGGAACGCCGCGCCGCCCAGCGATTCGACATAATCAACCTCCGCCCCGCGCACGAGGTCCAGGCTGATGCTGTCAACGACCAGCCGCACGCCGTCGGTCTCGGTCACGACATCGTCCGAGTCCGGGGCATCGGCCAGCCCAAAGCGATATTGAAAGCCCGAACAGCCGCCGCCTTCGACCGAAAGGCGCAGGATGGCGGGCTTGTTCTGTCGCTCGGCAATCGTCGCGACGCGGGCCGCGGCGGCCGGGGTCAGCGCGATGTCGGAAATTGCTGTGGCCATGATGCCCAGATAGGCATGGGGCGCGACGGCGGCAATCCCGCTCGCCCGATCACGCCAAAATCCTTGCCTGTCGCCGGATTGGCCGTCGATCGCGGAAAGAAGGCGTGAACCCCTGGCCCTGCGCCACGACACTGTTCCCTGCCCCCCGGTTCAAGGGAAGGCCGCGCGCATCAATCCTGCGCGGCGGGACCGTCGGTGGAAACGGGGATCTGGTGGATGCTATGATCCTGCGACGCCATCAGATAGTCGCCGGTGGTCAGGAACGGCACCGGGTTCACCGCATGGCCGTCCATGCGGACTTCGTAATGAAGGTGAGAGCCGGTCGAGCGCCCGGTCGAACCCATTTCGCCGATCAACTGGCCCCGAGTCACGCGCGCGCCATCGGCCACCAGGATTTTGGACAGGTGGCCATAACGGGTCGCAATGCCCTTGCCATGGTTGATCTCGATCAGATTGCCATAGCCGCCCTGCCAACCGGCATGGCTGACGATGCCGTCCGCCGTGGCATAGATGGGCGTACCGATCCGGCCCGGAATATCGACCCCCGCATGCATCGCGGCGGTGCCGCGAAACGGGTCGGAGCGGATGCCGAAATTGCTGGTGAAGCGCAGATTCTCGACCGGCTGGACCGAGGGGATGGCGATCGCGCCCTTCTGCACCGAATCCATCTTCTTCCAGCTTTGGAAGAGCGTGCGGAATTGCTGGTCGGTGCGAAGGTCGGCCGAGGCTTCGGCGCTGTTCGCCGGAATGAACTCACCGCCGGTCGCGGCGGGTGCGTGATGATGGCCGCTGGGCTCGGCGGCAAAGGCCCCCTGCCCCGCGACGATCGCGGCCGCCGCCAGCATGGCACCGCCACGGCGGCGAAGACGAAGAGCGGATCGGGTGCGAGACACAATCGACTGAGCGAAAACAGGATGCTGCGTCATCGAACCCCGATACCTTGAGGCCGAGCGCCCCCATGGTCGGGTTTGCCGGCTTTCGTCCATCCAATGCTGTTTCGCAGCCCCACCGCGTTACAGACGGTCAGCTTGTGCCTGTTCCGGTTCCCCCTCCGCAAGGGGCGCGTAGAAGTCACGCGTCAAACCGGCAGAAGCGCGCGCCGAGTCGTTGAACGGCGGCTTAACGACACCCCGAAAATGGCGTCGGACCAGCATTCGCCAATGTGGCGCGGGCTCGATGTCGCCGCCCGCCGCGAGATATCCGAACCATTTCGCGCCAAAACCGACATGGCGGATCTCGTCGGTATAGATGCGGTGGAGGATCCGCGCCGACCGCTCATCGCCGCCGAGGCGGAAACGTGCGACCGTTTCCGGTGTGACGTCCAGCCCGCGCGCCTCCAGCACCATCGGCACGACCGCGAGCCGCGCCATCGCATCGTGCGCGGTTTCCTCCGCCGCTTCCCACAACCCGGCATGGGCGGGCAACGCGCCATAGCCCGATCCCAGCGCGCGCAATCGCCGGTCCAGCACCGCGAAATGCATCGCCTCGTCCGCGCCGACCGAAATCCAGTCGTCGACGAACGCGCGGGGGAATTGCGCCCCGAACCGCCCGGCCATGTCGAAGGCGAGATCGATCGCCGCGAATTCGATATGCGCCAGCGCGTGGAGCAGCGCGATCCGCCCCTTTTCGGACCCTCCGCGCCCCCGCTTGGGCATGCGGTTGGGCGGCAGCAGCGCAGGCCGTTCGGGCCGCCCCGGCGCATCGGGCATCTCGGTCTGAAAAGCGTGGGACAGCGCACCTCGCCGCCACGCACGTGCCACCGCGCGCGCCAGCCGCACCTTGGCGAGCGGATCGCCTTCGCGCAGCACCGCCGCGCAGGCCGCGGCAATGTCATCCCTTCTGTCCAGCGCCCCCGTCAAAGCGCGCGCGCCGCCTCCAGCACCGCGGCGGCATGACCGGGCACCTTCACCTTGCGCCAGCTTCGGGCCAGCCGCCCGTCGCGATCGAACAGGAAGGTCGCCCGCTCGATCCCCATATAGGTCTTGCCATAGAGCTTCTTCTCGCCCCACACGCCGAACGCGTCGCACGCCGCGCCGTCCTCATCGCTGGCCAGTTCGACCGTCAGGTCATGTTTGGCCGCGAATGCCCGATGCCTGGCGGGACTGTCCTTGGACAGTCCGATGACCCGCACGCCCGCGTCGCGAAACGCCTCGCCCAGCGCGGTGAAATCCTGCGCTTCGCGGGTGCAGCCCGAGGTATCGTCCCTGGGGTAGAAATAGATGACCAGCGGACCGCCCAGATCGCCCAGCGCCAGGCGCGCGCCGTCCGGCGTCGTGACCGTCACCGCCGGGATGCCATCGCCCTGCTCCATCGCGCTATTCTCCTTGCCAGACATGGAGCACCTCCTGCCGCGTCGATTCCAGCGTGGCAACCACCGCCGTCCAATCGGGCAGCCCCATCGCGCGCGCGATCAGCGGCCGGGTGGCCATGGCGGGCTCCTGCCCATCGGGGACGAGCAACCGGAACGTCACCAGCGCGCGGGTCAGCAGGGCATGCGCGTCGATCATGGCCGGGGGCAGCAAGCCCTCCTCCACCAGCATCGCGATGGCGCGCGCCAGATCGGGATCGAACCCGGTCCGCGCCACCAGTTGCGCCCGGTGGACCGCGAATTCCAGATCCACCAGCCCGCCCGGGAGCAGCTTGATATCGAGCGGACCCTGAGGCGGCTTATGCCGCGCCATTTCGGCGCGCATCTCGCCCGCTTCCGCCGCGACGTCGCGCGCCGGGCGATGGCCGTTCAGGACATCGTCGACGACCGCGACCACCGCCGCGCGCGCCGCCGCCGACCCGAAAACGGGACGCGCCCGCGTCAATGCCATATGCTCCCAGGTCCAGGCTTCTTCGCGTTGATACCGGGCGAAACTCTCGACCGACACGACCAGCGGCCCCTGCGTTCCCGACGGGCGCAGCCGGGTGTCGACCGGATAGAGCGGCCCCGCCTGGGTCGGCACCGACAGCGCCGCCGTCACCCGCTGCGCAAGGCGATTATAATAGAGTGTCGCGCCCAGCGGCTTTGGACCATCGGACTCGGCGGCGAAATCACCGGTGAACAGATAGACCAGATCAAGGTCGGAGGCATGGGTCAGCGACGCGCCGCCCATCCGCCCGAGCGCCAGGATCACCAGTTCGCTGTCCGGCACCCGGCCATGCGCTGCGACGAAGGCGTCCACCGTCGCCTGTCCCAGCACGCCGATCGCCGCCTCCGCGACGCGCGCATAGCCGCCCGCCACCGCCATCGGATCGCCACGCCCGGCCACGATCTGCGCGCCCAGTGCAAAGCGCAATTCGCCGACCACGCGGCGGACATGATCCAGCCGATCCTGATAATCCTGCCCGTCCTCACCACCGCGCATGGCGCGTTCCAGACAGGGGACCGCAGGCAGCGGCTCGAACGCCGAAGCGTCGATCAGCCCGTCGAGCAAGGCGGGCCGCCGCGCCAATTCGGTCGCCAGGGGGGCCGCATGGCTGAGGATCGCGACCGTCAGGCTGGCCAGGCCGGGCCGCGCCTCCAGCAAGCGGAAGATGTTGATCGCGCTCGTCATCCGCTCGAACAGCGCATCGAGCTTGAGCAGCGCGGCATCGGGATCGGGGGCCTCGCCCAGCGCCTCGACCAGCGTGGGCAGCACCGCATCCAGCGCCGCGCGTGCCGCCGGGCTGCGCAACGCCGCATAATCGCCGCCGCGCCAGGCGGCGATCCGCCGCGCCGCCGCTTCGGTATCGCGCAGGCCCGCCGCCGCCAGCCGCGCGTCGAGCAGCACCGGATCATGCGGCAGGCGCGGCCGCTCATCAGCGTCCAGCGCATCGTAAAGCCGCCCGACCGTCTGCGTCACCGGCGCCAGCATCGCGATCAACGCTTCGCCATCGGCCATCCCATGGAAACGGGCGACGCGGTCCAACCCGTCACCCAGCGGCAACTGGTGGGTCTGGCGGTCGTCGATCATCTGCACCCGATGCTCGATGGTGCGCAGCGTCTCGTACGCCTGGGCCAGCGCCGTCGCGTCGGCGGCATCGATGCGGCCCGCCTCGGCCAGCCGGGCCAGCGCGTCGCGCGTTGCGGGCGCGCGCAATGCCGGGTCGCGCCCGCCATGGATCAACTGGTGAATCTGCGCAAAGAACTCGATCTCACGAATGCCGCCGCGCCCGCGCTTCAGGTCATAGCCGGGGCCCAGGGCCTGCCCCTGCGCATGATGGTCGCGGATCCGCCGGGTCAGGTCGCGAATCTCGCCCACCGCGCCGAAATCCAGCGCCCGCCGCCAGACAAAGGGTCGGATCGCATCGAGAAAATGCTGGCCCAGCGCAATGTCCCCCGCCGCCGCCCGGGCACGGATGAACGCCGCGCGTTCCCAGGTCAGCGCCTGGCTTTCATAATAGGCGATCGCACCCTCGACCGGGATCGCGATCGGCGTCGCTTCGGGTGACGGGCGCAAGCGCAGGTCGACGCGCAGCACATAGCCTTCGCCGTCGCGCGCCTGCAGCAGTTCGACTACCCGCTTGCCGATTCGCACCGCCGCCTCCTCGGCATCCTCGCGCGCGCGGCGCGGCAGGGTGAGCGGGTCGAAGATCAGGATCGGATCGATATCGGACGAATAGTTCAACTCGCCGCTGCCCTGTTTGCCCAGTGCGATGGCCGCGAAGCCGACCGGATCGGCACCGGGGGTCCGCTCCTGGATCGCGGCCCGGATCGCGCGATCGAGCGCCCGGTCGGCAAAATCGGTCAGCCGCCGCGTCACCCCGGTCAGGTCGTAGATCCCGGCCAGATCGCCCAGCGCCACCGACAGCGCCAGCGCGCGACGCGCTCGCCGCAACGCCACGCCGACGGGCAAATCGGGGTCGAGCGCCGGAAGATCGCCCAGCCGTCCGTGCAGTGCCAGCTCCTCGATCCCCGGCTCCCGGTCGAGCAGCATGTTCAGGAATGGCGAATAGGCCCGCGCCCGCGCCACTGCGTCGGGCAGGGCGAAAAGCGGGTCGGCGCGATGCGGAACGGTCATGCCCCCCTGATAGATAGTCAGGCGCGCAGGGCCAATGCTTTCCACATCATTAACGAGCGCGTTCAGATTTTTTGAAACTTGTCAACCATTCAATCGTTATGATGATATGATCCGCAACGACCTCTGGACCGGCGAATGCCACATCGTCCCCGCGCCCCGGCGCACGGACGATCTTGGCGTTGCGCTCCGCTCGGTCTTCGGCAAGCCTTCGCGCCTGCCCGATGCCTGGATCAAGCTCATCGCGCGACTGGACGGCTTCACCGCCGGATGCGCGAATAACGGCCGGGTATAGCGATAAGGGGCATGCGCCCCTGTGCTTGCCCGGCGTGGAGACTCTGCGCCGCCCCTTTTGAGCGGATCAGCTCTTTCCTGGACGCAATGCCCGCCACCATCGCGCCATGACGTCGCCGGACACAAAACAACCGCCACGACCGGGAGAGTCGGGACGGTTGCGGATCGGGCGGATCTCCGCCTCGGCCTTAAAGATCCTGGCCGTCAGCGACCACCGCTAAGCTGGTCGACGTCGCTCATGATGCTGTCGAGCGCGGTCTTGCTGCTATCGGTTTCGTGCTCGCGTCGCGAAGGCAGCGCACCTTCGGTCAGGATCGCCTCCAACGCGACGCGGCCGCGTGCCACGCGGCTCTTGATCGTGCCGACCGCGACATTGCAGATTTCCGCCGCTTCCTCATAGGCAAAGCCACCCGCCCCCACGAGGATCAACGCCTCGCGCTGCGGCTGCGGCAGGTGCATCAGCGCCCGCTGCATATCGCCCAGTTCGACATGGCGATCCTGGCTGGCCGGCGCGGCCAGGATCCGGTCGGCGACCAGATCGTCCCACTCGCCCTTGAAGCGCGCGCGGCGCATCTGCGACAGATACAGGTTGCGCAGGATGATGAAGGTCCAGGCGCGCATGTTGGTGCCCGCCTGGAACCGCTTGCGCGCGGCCCATGCCTTCAACAGCGTTTCCTGCACCAGATCATCGGCCAGATCGCGACTGCCCGAAAGAGAGCGGCCAAACGCGCGGAGATGGGGGATCACGCGCGCCAGCTCGGCCTTGAACTCGGAATCGGACAGGGCAACGTGCTCGACCGGAGCGTCGGCTGGCATATCGTCCCGCATCAGTGGCTGGGTCATGAAATTCCGATCATCGGAGGCGACCAGATTGGCACTCGCCTCGAAACATAAGATGGGCGGCCGGAAATTGCCAGCCGTCGAAATTGCGTATTGGTCCGATCCGGCGTCAGCGCAGCACCAGATAGGCAAAGATCACGATCACCAGCACCAACGATATCGGCAGGATGTAGCGCGTGGTCCGCGGCGTCGATCCTGCCCGCGCGTCTTCCTTGGTGACATGGATGGGTTCGTCGGGATCAGCCATGTCCATCTCAACGCGTGTCAAACGTTTTGGGTCCGTAACCGTCGTTGATCGGTTACGGACACCATGATCAGGCGGGAATCGTGCTCTGGTTGAAGAAGAGCGCCTGGCTGATCGCCGCCTTCACCGTCGACCGCTGGAACGGCTTGGTGATGAGGAAGGTCGGCTCGGGGCGCTCGCCGGTCAGCAGCCGCTCGGGGAAGGCGGTGATGAAGATCACCGGCACCTCGAATTCGGCCAGGATGTCCTTCACCGCGTCGATGCCCGAGCTGTCGTCGGCCAACTGGATGTCGGCCAGGACCAGGCCGGGGCGATCCTCCATCGCCAGCGCGACCGCCTCGTCCCGCGTCACGGCCACGCCGGTGACCTCATGGCCCAGGTCGCGCACGATCGTCTCGATATCCATCGCGATGATCGGCTCATCCTCGATGATGAGGACGCGCGCCCGGGTCTGCTTCTCGACCTCGGCCAGCGCCTCGGCCACGAGATTCTCGACCTCGCTCGGCTCGACATTGATCAGATAGGCCGCGTCCTCCGGCGTGAAGCCCTCCATCGCGGTCAGCAGCAGCGCCTGCCGCGACAGCGGCGTCATCCGCGCCAGCCGTGCGCGCGCCACGCCCTCATGACCATCGGCGTCGACGCCCGCCTCGTCCAGTTCCTCGTAATTGGCCGACGACCAGATGCCCTGGAACATGCGGTACAGGCCAAGGCGCGGATCGACATCGCGCGGAAACTGATCGGGAGCGGCGACGATCGCCTCCAGCGTCGCGCGGACATATTTGTCCCCATGCATCTGGCTGCCCGTCAGGGCCCGGCCATAGCGCCGCAGAAAAGGAAGATGGGGCGCGAGTTGCTGTCCAAGCGACATGGGTAATGATCACTCCCTGAGGTATCTGTGGAGCCCATGTGCTGGGCCCCGCGCGCGTTTTCAATGCCGTATCGCGAATCCCCCGCCCCCTCATGGCGGACCTGCCAGGAAGGGTGGATTTTTCGTGTGCATCCGGGAACCAACCAGATCGAATTTGGTTTCATCGCCACATCAACTATGGCTCTGGCGTTTCGCCGACCGGCAGCGCTACAGGGTCGCCATTGCGTCGGTTGCCCCGCTTCGTGGGTCATGCAGGGGGATATTTTGAGTTTGGGCAACAAGACGACGAAGACGCCTTCCTCCCCACCGTCCTCCGGTGGCCAAAAAGATGCGGGTGCCGTGTTGCGGCAGGCGTATCAGAAGACCGTCGACGAGAAAATTCCAGACGAGATGCTCGACCTTCTCAGCAAGCTGGACTGATGATCCGGCCGCATGGCCAGCATTTCGCCCCCTCCGATCGATAGCGAGGCCATCGCCCGCCGTCGTCCGTTGCACCCCCGCATCACCACCGGGGCAAAGCTGGTGCTCGTCCTGGGCGGCACCCTGTTCATCCTGGCCGCGATCGCCGTTTTCGCCACGCTGCAAACCACCCGGCTCGCCGATATCGAGGCCAGCGGACGTTTGCGGATCACCGCCAATGAGGACGCCCGTGCGATCGCGACCGAACTGGTCGGCGACATGACGGCGCTCCGCGTCGCAATCCGTGCGCTGGGCAAGGATCCCCTCGACCTGCCCAGTTGTGCCCGGGCACAAGGCGTATTCGCGCAGCAATCGCTGACCGGCGCGCGGTTTCTGATTACCGACCGCAAAGGGCGGACGCTGTGTGGCGATCCCCTGCCCGCCGCGCGGCCAAAGCCGACCGACGGTTCGCCGATCGGTGCCGATATCCTGCCGGGCGAGGGCGTGGTCCTGTCCGTCGACCATCAGAACGGGCAGGCCCAGGCCCGCGCCTTCTTCCCGCTGTCCTTCCTGCGTACGCTGATCGATCAGAACAATCATACCAGCCCGGTCGAGACGATCCTGGAACTGGATGGCGATTCGCTGCCGATCGAAACGATTTCCGGCAAGGGCCCGTTCGAGCGGATGAAGACGCTGCGCACCGAACTGGGGATTGGCGGCCTGGTCCTGCGCAGCGCGACGCCCAGCGCGCCGATCACCTCCTCGCTGATCGTGGCATTGGCCCTGCCGCTGCTGATGTGGCTGGCGGCAGTCCTGATCGGCTGGTTCGTGGTGGACCGCCTGCTGATCCGGCCGCTGCGCCAACTGCGCCGGATCGTCGCCGCCTATCAGCCCGGCGAGACGCTCGACATCTCGCAGGTGGAGGCGGCCCCGGCGCAGGAGATACGCGATCTGGCCGACACGTTCGAGGCGATCACCCGGACCGTCGCCACCCATGAAGCCGGACTGGCCGAGGGGCTGGTCCGCCAGACCAAGCTGACCCGCGAAGTGCATCACCGGGTGAAGAACAATCTTCAGGTGATCTCCAGCCTCATCAATTTCCACGCGCGCGGCGCGACGGGGCCGGAGGCGATGGCCGCCTATTCCTCGATCCAGCGGCGGGTCGATGCGCTGGCGGTGGTGCATCGCCACCATTTCGCCGAGCTGGAGGACAATCGCGGGCTGAACCTGCGCACGATGATCGGCGAACTGGCGGCCAATATCCGCGCCACCGCGCTCGACAGCGCGGCGGGGATCGGCATCTCGCTCGATGTCGCGCCGTTGCTGGTCAATCAGGATGTCGCGGTCGCGATCGCATTCCTGGTGACCGAAACGATCGAACTCGCGATGAACTGCGATCCGGCCGCGCAGATCCGCGTCGCGGTCAAGCCCGCCGAGACGGAGGGGCGCGCGGTGGTGCGGGTGGTGTCGCGCGCGCTGGTCGAGACCGACGCCTTGCGCCATCTGATCGGCAAGCGTTACGGTCGCGTGATGGAGGGCCTTGCCCGCCAGTTGCGCGCGCCGCTGCATCACGATCCGTTGACCGGCGCCTATGAGATCGCGATCCCGGTCATCGGCTGTGACTGATAAATCAGCAAAAAGATTCGCATTCCCGGGCCTTGCCGGGAACCGGCGTCCGGCTTGAGGGTTTTGTTCTTCGGATAGCGAACTTATGCCCCCCCGCTCTCGCTGTCCAAGCCATAGGCCTGGAGGCTTCCACCTTCCCCCCCCCCGGTGGTGCCTTCAGGCCTTAACCTTTTCCAACGCCCTGTATCCCCGCGCCGATTGTTTCCTTCCGTAACGCGGCCGGAACGAATGGCGCTCTGGCGCATTGGGTCGGCACGGTTTCGCGATAAGGAGATATTGAATGCGCAAGCTCATGGGTCTGGCCATCGTCGCTGGCGCGCTGCTGGTCAGCGCTTGCAACACGGTCGAAGGTGTCGGCCGCGACGTCAGTTCGGCGGGCAACACCGTTGCCAAGACGGCCAACGACGCCAAGTAAGCCACTCACCCGGCTGATGTGCAAAGGGGCTCCGGCGGATCACCGCCGGAGCCCTTTCCGTTTCCAGCCCGAACCGGTGCGATAGGCTCCATGACCTCCAGATACGAAAAAGGCCCCCGGCGTTCGCCAGGGGCCTCCGCACTATCCAAGGGCCGGATGGCTGTCAGGCCGTGGCGTCCTCCGCCTCCGCATCCTGTGTCTCGCCCCTTTTGGCGCGACCGCGTTCGGTGAACCAGATACCGATGATCGCCAGTTCGTAGAGAATGATAAGCGGCACCGCGAGCAGGATCTGCGACATCAGGTCGGGCGGGGTCAGCACCGCCGCGATCGCGGTCGCCGCAACGATGGCGTAGCGCCGCGCGCCGATCAGTTGCTTGCGCGTCACGATCCCGGCGCGCTCCAGCAGCATCAGCAGCACCGGAAGCAGAAACGCCAGCCCGAAGGCGAACAGGAACTGCATGATGAAGGACAGGTAATTGCCGATCGCCGGCAACGCCTCGCGCCGCACGCCGCCCACCATGCCGTCGAACCCCAGCAGGAAGTGCAGCGCCATGGGGATGGCAACATAATAGGCCATCGCCGCGCCCATCAGGAACAATATCGGGGTCGCCAGCAGGAAAGGCAGCAGCGCGCGCTTTTCCTTCTTGTACAGGCCCGGCGCGACGAACTGCCACAGCTGGTTGGCGATCACAGGAAAGGCGATCATCATCGCGGCGAAGAAGGCGACTTTGACCTGGACGAAAAAGGCCTCGAAAATCTCGGTATAGACGAGTTTGCCCTGTCCGGCCGCCAAGAGCGGCTTGGCGAGAAAGCCGAAGATCGCTTCCGAAAAATACATCGACACGCCAAAGCCGATCGCGATGGCGACGATGCAATAGAGCAGCCGACGGCGCAGTTCGACCAGATGGTCGAGCAACGGCGCACGGCTGGCGTCGATTTCGTCATGCTCGCTCACGACGCCGCTCCGTCGGGAGCGCGCGGGGCATGAGGGTCCGCCGGGGCGGGAGCGACCACCGGCTTTTCGACCATCACCGGCCGGTCGCTATGGTCGGTATGCGGATCACCCGCACCATCCGACACCGGATGCGCCGCCGGGTCGGGCAGCGCGGGCGTGGGAGCGGGGACGACGCCGAGCGCATCGACCACGGGCGCCGCGTTCTGCGTCTCGGCGGCGTGTTCACGCATGATGCGCTCATTTTCCGCCGCCCAGCGCTTTTCCATTTCCTCCAGTTCGGCCTCGCGCACCATCGTGTCGAAGCCCTGGCGAAACTGGCGCGCGACGCCGCGTGCCTTGCCAACCCAATAGCCGACGACCCGCATCGCCTTGGGCAAATCCTTGGGACCGATCACGACCAGCGCCACGATGGCGACCAGCATGAATTCGGTCGGCGCGATATCGAACATGGAAATCCGGTACTAGCTGGTGGACCGGATCAACGATCGTCGCGAACGCGCTCGCCGTCGCGGTCCAGGACGGGCTCGGCCGCCTTCTGCGCTTCGATGCGGGGCGACGGCTTGGCGGACGCTTCGTCTTCCTCGGCCATGCCCTTCTTGAAATTCTTCACGCCCTTGGCGACATCGCCCATCAGGTTCGAAAAGCGGCCACCGCCGAGCAGAAGGATCGCGACGACCGCGAGGACAAGCAGGTGAATCGGGCTGAAACTGCCCATGGCACGTCTCCTGGAAACTATGGTCTATCTAGGCCTTGGCATCGCCAGCGGCAATGGTCCGTAAAACAGGATTGAGCGAAGCCGGCAGGCCTCGGTCCGGAATGCGCAGCCGTGCCCGCGCTTTGTGACTCGGGCATGACGTGGGCGTGACGCGAAGGACAGCGTTCAATCATGCCCCCGTTCCCCCGTGCCGTCATCGCGCTCCGCATCCCCTCCTTCGACTCCGGCTCCGGCCTCATCAACCAGCCGCTCCATCGCCAGATCGACGGGATCGAGCAACCCGGCGGCACGCAGATCCTCGATCCCGGGCAGGTCACGACGGCTGGTCAGTCCGAAATGCTGGAGAAAGGCGGGGGTGGTCGCATAGATGAGCGGACGCCCCGGCACCTCGCGCCGCCCGGCGGGCCGTACCCAGCCCGCCTCCATCAGCACGTCGAGCGTCCCCTTGGAAATGGCGACCCCGCGAATCGCCTCGATCTCGGCGCGGCTGACCGGTTCGTGATAGGCGATGATCGCCAGCGTCTCGATCGCGGCACGCGACAGGCGGCGGCTTTCCTCGCGATCGCGGCGCAGCAGATGCGCCAGATCGGGCGCGGTCTGGAAATGCCAGCGGTCGCCGCGCCGGACGAGCGCGATACCCCGGCCGCGATAGAGCGCCTCCAGCACGTCCAGCGCCGCCTTTACATTGCCGCCCGGCCCCGGACCGACATGGGCGCGGATCGAATCGATCCCCATCGGCTCGGTCGCGGCGAATAGCACCGCCTCCACGGCGCGGACGATCGGGTCGAGCGGGGTCATGCGGGTTGCCGGATATAGAGCGGTGCGAAGGGCGCGGCCTGGCGCAACTCGACCCGCCCCTGCCGCGCCAGTTCCAGCACCGCCAGAAAGCTGGACGCCAGCGCCGAGCGCCGCAGCCTTTCGCCGCCATCGGGCAGGAAGCTCTCGATCACCGACCAGTCGATACGCGTGCCGACCAGCGTCGAGACCCGGTCGAGCGCGGCCTCCAGCGTCATCACCTGCCGATCGGCGACGACATGCATCACCGGGCGGGTGCGCGCCGCGATCCGCCCATATGCCGCAATGAGATCATAGAGTTCGGCTTGCCACAGCGCCTTGCGCTGCACCGCCAGCCCCTCGGGCGCGCCGCGCAGGAACACGTCGCGGCCCAGCCGGTCGCGCCCCATCAGCCGCGCCCCCGCCTCGCGCATCGCCGCCAGCCGCTCCAGCCGGAGTTGCAGCCGCAACGCCATCTCTTCCGGGTCGGGTTCTTCCTCTGGCTGGCGCGGCAGCAGCAGAGCCGATTTGAGGTAGGCGAGCCACGCCGCCATCACGAGATAATCCGCCGCCAGTTCGAGCTGCATCCGCCCCGCCCGGTCGACGAAGCGCAGATATTGCTCGACCAGCGCGAGGATCGAAATCTGCCGCAAATCCACCTTTTGCGACCGCGCGAGCGACAGCAGCAGATCGAGAGGCCCTTCCCACCCCTCCAGATCGAGCGTCAGCTGTTCCCCCGTCATCGCCATGGGCTTAGCCGCGATACGCGCCGATGGCGAGACGCACAGGCGCGAAAAGCCTTGCCGTGCCTCCGCCCTCTTTTAAATCAACGCCTATTGATTTAATGGCGCCACCATGTCCGACGCGCTCCCACCGATCGATCCCCGCCGCAGCCGTGGCCGCCCCCGCAAGGCGGAAGGCCCCGATCCCGATATGATCCTGCACGCCGCCGTCACCGCCTTTGCCCGTCATGGCTGGGAGGGAACGCATCTGCGACAGGTCGCCGAGGCGGCGGGGGTCGACACCGCGCTGATCGCGCGACGCTATGACGGGAAGATGGGCCTGTGGCAGGCGATCGTGGATCATGTGTCGCAACGTCTGGAGCAACTGTTCCAGACTGACGACACCACCCCGCCCGTCCAGCCCGCCACATCCCGGCAAAGGCTGGCCCTCACCATCGACGCCTTTGTCCGGTTGAGCCTGGCCATGCCCGATCTCGGGCGTTTCTTCATCGACCAGATCGCGCGGCCCGGGCTGCGCCGGGACTATGTGATCGCACGGATGTGGAACGTGTATCGCGACGCGATGCTGCCCATTGTCACGGCGGCCGGAGAGACCGGAGGGGACAAAGCGTCGGTGCGCGATCCCGACATCTATATCGCGCTGCTGCTCGGCGCGGTGGCGATGCCGCTGATGATGCGATCGGTCGCGCTGGCCGATCTGGAGGATCCGGCGACGCGACAGGCGTTTGTCGACAATGTGCTGACGCTGTTCGTGCCGGCCTAGATCCGGTCAGCCGTCCGCCAGCGCGAGCAGCGCGTCACGCCGGGCGATCAGCTCGGCAAAGTCCCCCTCGCCTTCGCCGATGCTCGCCATCGCCCGGTCGAGCCGGGCGCGGGCGGTGGAGGTGATCGGCGGGACGCGTCCGGCGATCTCGACCATCTCGTCCATCCTCGCCCAGCAATCGAGGACCAGATCGCATCCCGCCGCCAGCGCTCCCACGGCCTTTTCACCCGCGGTGCCGCTGAGCGCCTTCATGTCGATATCGTCGGTCATCAACAGGCCGTCAAAGCCGATCCGCTCCCGGATGATCCGTTCGATCACGGTCGGCGACAGGGTGGCGGGACGATCCCTGTCCCAGGCCTCGAACACGATATGGCTGGTCATGCCCATCGGTGCGGCGGACAGGGTGCGGAACGGTTCGAGATCGATCGCCAGTTCCGCCTCATCCGCCGTCACGGTCGGCAACAGATGGTGCGAGTCGACCAGCGCGCGGCCATGGCCGGGCATATGCTTGACGACGCCGACCACGCCCGCCGCCGCCAGCCCCTCCAGCATCGCGCGGCCGAGCGCGGCGACCGTCATCGGCTCGGTACCATAAGCGCGGCAGGCGATCGCCTCGGTCGTGTCGGGCTGCGCCACATCGAGCAGCGGCGCGCAATCGACCGTGATGCCAACCTCGCGCAGCATCAGGCCCAGCGCCTGGCCATTGGCGCGCATCGCCTGGATCGCCGACATGGGGGCGATCCGGTACAGCCGCGCAAAGGCGGGTCCGGCCGGGAAAGCCGGCCATTCGGGCGGCCCCATGCGGGCGACCCGGCCGCCTTCCTGATCGATCAGGATCGCCAGATCGTCACGCCCCGCCAGCGTGCGCAGCGAATCGGTGAGCGCGCGGACCTGCGCCCGGTCGACGATGTTCCGCTTGAAGAGAATATAGCCTGCGGGTTCGACCGAGGCGAAGAACGCCCGCTCGCCGGGGGTCAGAACAGGGCCCGACAGGCCGAAAATGACGGGAATCATGACAGGCGCTCCGGCCCCGGCCGCCTGCTCGCGACCGGGGCATGTTCATCAGCTGGCGACGAAGCAGCTTTCGCCCGCCACACGCAGGCGGCCGCAGACATCGGCGGCCTGGTTGGCGCTGCCCGCATTCACGCGGAGCCGGTACAGCGTCTTGCCGTTCGCGGCGACCGGCTGCACCACCTTGCCCAGCGCGGCGACATAGGAAAAGCGCTTGGAGAACCGATCCCAGGCGATGTTGGCCGAGGCTTCGCTGGGATAGGCGCCCAGCTGGACCATCGAACCGCTGCCGGTCGGGCCGGTGGCGGCGGGCCGCGCGGCGATGACGGGCGCGGGCGCGACCAGCTTGCCACCCGATTCGGGCACCTGCGCCACGGCGTTGCGACCGCCATTGGGCTCGGCGGGTTTCTGCACGACACGCGTGCCGTTCATCGGAGCCTCGGGCACGGCGCGCAAGTCGATCGCGCCATTGCCGCCGGGCTTGCCCGCGCTGGTGGCGATGGCGGTGTTGCCCTCGCCCTTGACCTTCAGCCCGCCCGGATCGCTGGGCCGCACCTTGTAATCGCCCTCCGGCGCGGCGATCAGCGCACCATCGCCGTCGCTCGCCGCGCGATGCGACTGCCATTTATACAGGCCGAAGCCGACGGCCGCGAGAATGGCGAGGCCCAGAATGACCAGCGCGACGACCTTGCCGATGCTGACGCTTTCGGGCTCGTCGGGCTCGACCGTCTCCAGCCAGGGAAGGCGATCCTCCTCCGGCCTATCGTATCCGCGCAGGTCCATCTCTTCCGCCATCACTTCATCTCCGACACAGCCTCGACACCCATTAACGCCAGACCGTTACGAATGACTTGACCGATCCCTTCGCTGAGGAAAAGCCGCGCACGCGTAATGTCGGCATTCTCGGCGATCAGGAAGCGGCGATCGGGACGATCATTGCCGACATTCCATGCCGCATGGAAGGCGGCGGCCAGATCGTAAAGATAAAAGGCGACGCGATGCGGCTCGCGTGCGACCGCCGCGGTCTCGACGATGCGCGGGAACTGCGCGGCCAGCTTCACCAGCCCCAGATCCTCGGCATCGAGCAGCGCCAGATCGGGCATGCCATCCTCGATCCCCGCCTCGGCCGCGCGCCGCTTGAGCGAGGCGATGCGCGCATGGGCATATTGGACGTAGAAGACCGGATTGTCCTTCGACGCCTCGACCACCTTGGCGAAGTCGAAGTCCATCTGAGCGTCGGCGCGCCGGGTCAGCATGGTAAAGCGCACCACGTCCTTGCCGACCTCGCGCACGACATCGGCGAGCGTCACGAAATTGCCCGCGCGCTTGGACATCTTCACCGGCTCGCCGCCGCGCAGCAGGCGGACCATCTGGACCAGCTTCACGTCGAACTTCGTCTTGCCGCCGGTCAGCGCCTCGACCGCCGCGACGATCCGCTTGACGGTGCCCGCATGGTCGGCACCCCAGATGTCGATCAGCTGATCGGCGCTCTGCGCCTTCTGGTAATGATAGGCGAGGTCGGCGCCGAAATAGGTCCAGGCACCGTTCGACTTCTTGATCGGGCGATCCTGATCGTCCCCGAACTGGCTGGAGCGGAACAGCGGCAGCTCGACCGGCTCCCAATCCTCGGGCGTCTCGCCCTTGGGCGCTTCCAGCACGCCGTCATAGACGAGCCCGCGCGACCGCAGCTCGGCCTCGGCCGCCTCCGGCTTGCCCGCAGCCTGCAATTCGGCTTCCGACGAGAACAGGTCGTGATGGATGCCGAGCAGCGCGAGATCCTCGCGGATCATCGCCATCATCGCCGCCACCGCGCGGGTGCGGAACAGGACCAGCCATTCGCCCTCAGGCGCGTCGACGTAAGCGTCGCCGAACTCGGCGGCGAGCGCTTCGCCGACCGGCATCAGATACTCGCCCGGATACAGGCCCTCGGGGATTGCGATCGTCTCGCCGAGCGCCTCGCGGTAGCGCAGATGCGCCGAACGGGCGAGGACATCGACCTGCCCACCCGCATCGTTGACATAATATTCGCGGATGACCTTATGGCCCGCAAACTCCAGCAGCGTGGCGAGCGCATCGCCCACCACCGCGCCCCGGCAATGGCCCATATGCATCGGCCCGGTCGGATTGGCCGAGACATATTCGATATTGACCGTCACGCCCTGCCCGCGCGTCGAACGGCCATAATCGCCACCCGCCTGCGGGATCGCGGCCAGTTCGTCGCGCCACGCCGCCTCGGTCAGCCGCATGTTGAGGAAGCCCGGCCCCGCTACGGAGACGCTGTCCACCTCGTCCAGCTTGCCCAGTTCCGCCGCCAGCGCCTCCGCCAACGCGCGGGGGTTGGTCCCGGCAGGCTTGGCCAGCACCATCGCGGCGTTGGTGGCGAGGTCGCCATGGCTGGCGTCGCGCGGCGGTTCGACCGTGACGTTGCGACGATCCAGCCCGCCCGGCAGCGTGCCATTGGCCACCAGCGCGTCCAGCGCCGCGTCGATATGCGCGGCAAAGCGGGTATAGAGGGTCATCACAGGATCCGATCGCGTAACAAAGCGATGCGCTCTAGCGAAATCGGGCGACCGCTTCAAATCCTGCATCGCCGCGCGGCCGCGTCGGCCCCGCCGGAACCGATTGCGCAGGCCGCAATCACGCAAAATGCCTTTGCATTTGCTCGCTTTGCTGCGCTGCAATATTTGTCGGACGAAAGTTAAGAGCGCGAGAGGACCTGATCCGGCTCAACGCAAATGCGGGAGTTTCGATCATGCGCAAGACCATTCTGATCCTGGCTGCGGCGCTTGCCGCCGTTCCGACCATCGGCGCCGTCGCGGCCGAAAACGAGCAGCGCTTCGTCTATAACGGCCAGACCTATGTCTATACCCGTTCGACCGAATCCGGCCATCCGGTGATCCAGGGCCACCGCTATCCGGGCGGCGAGGCGTTCCGCTTCGAGGTGCGCGGCCATCACGTGACCGGCTATAGCGGCAACATCCCGGTGTCGTTCAGCACCGAGGAAGCCAAGGGCGCGCTGGGCGCGGGCGTGGAGAGCGCCGCGCGCTGATCCCACCGGCCACCAATGTCATGCGGCTCGCGCCCCCCAATCGGGGTCGCGGGCCGTTTGCCGGGAATCGCCTGACGCAAGCCCCGCCGGCCATGGGACGACCGCCCCCTAAAAACCCTCGGGCAGGTCGATCTCGCCAACGACTTCGCGATAGCAACGGATGGCATAGCGATCCGTCATCCCGGCGATGAAATCCGCGATATGGCGACTGCGCGCCGGTTCGGCTTCGGGCAGCCGCTCGCGCCATTCGTCGGGCAGCGCCATCGGGTCGGCGCGATAGGCGGCGAAGAGTCCCCGGACGATGCCATGCGCCGCATCCGCCGCCGCCAGTTGGCGCGGGTGATGGTAGAGATTGGCGTACATGAACCGCTTGAGATCGCGTTCCTCGATCCGCATCGCCTCCGAGAAGCCGATCAGCGTATGGCCCGCCGCCCGGACATCGGCGACGTCGCCCACGCCGCTCTCCGCGATCCGGCGGCGACTTTCCGCGACCAGATCGTTGACCATCGCCCCGATCTGCGAACGGATCAGTTCGCTCGCCAGCCGCTTGGGCGCGACATCGGGGAAACGCGCCTGCGCCACCTGCCAGCCGCGCGCGACCAACGGCACGTCGAGCATCTGGTCGAGCGTCAGCAACCCCGCGCGCAATCCGTCATCGATATCGTGATTGTCATAGGCGATATCGTCGGCCAGCGCCGCCACCTGCGCCTCCAGCGAGGCATGGCTCTCCAGATCGAGCGGGAAGCCCGCATCCGCGTCCCGCAAGGCCCAACCGGGGTGGCGCACCGGGCCGTTATGCTTGGCCAGCCCCTCCAGCGTTTCCCAGCACAGGTTCAACCCGTCCCAGCGCGGATAGGGCCGCTCGATCGCGGTCAGCGTGCGCAGCGTATGCCCATTATGATCGAACCCGCCCTGCTCGGCCAGCGCGGCCTTCAACGCGTCCTCGCCCGCATGGCCGAAGGGCGGATGGCCGATATCGTGCGCCAGGCACAGCGCCTCGGTCAGATCCTCGTTCAACCCCAAAGTGCGCGCGATCGTCCGACCGATCTGCGCGACCTCCAGGCTATGGGTCAGGCGGACGCGGAAATGGTCGCCATCCGGGGCCATGAAAACCTGGGTCTTGTGCCGCAGACGCCGGAAGCTGATCGAATGGATGATCCGGTCGCGATCACGCTGAAACGCATCGCGGGGCCCCCGCTCCAGCCCCTTGGCTTCGTCATGGCGGCGGCCCCGGCTCTGCTCGGGATAGGAGGCCCAGGTGGCGAAACGGGTCATGCCGGTCCCATCGCCCGTCCCACTATTTGGCGTCAAGCCGCGTCACGACCTGCCCCGCCTCGCTCGTCACCGAAAAGGCCGATAGTCCCTCCTTGGCAAGCTTATTGACGAAGGCGCGCGCCTCGGCGTCGGTCTTGAACGGGCCGGCGAGCACGCGGTGCGTCGCGCGCAGCGGCATCTTGTAGCCATGGCGCCCGGCGAACAGCGTCGGGGCCTTCGCCCTGGCCGCTGCCCAGGCCTTGGGCAGATCGGCCTCGTTCGCGCCACCCGCCACCTGGACCCAGATTCGCTCGGGATTGGCGCGCGCGATCCGACGCTCCTCGGCGGCTTCCTTTTCGGCCTGTGCGCGCTTCTCGGCTTCGGCCTTCCTGGCGGCCAGCGCCTTTTTCTCGGCCGCCGCCTTGGCCGCGGCAGCCTTGCGTTCGGCGGCCAGCGTCCGGGCATCCTTTACCGGCGGCTTGGCGGCGGCCTCGCTCACCGCTTCCGCCCGCGCGGCCGCCTCGCGATCCCGCTCGGCCTTGGCCTTCGCCTCGGCCAGCACATGCTGCGACGCGTTGTTCGCCGGCGCGTGACCGACGGCGGCGGTCGGATGCTCGGGGCCTTCGACACCCAGTTCCGATGCGGGGATGGACAGGTTCGCGACGATCCGCGCCAGCACCGAATCCTCGCGCATCGCCCGCGTGGCGGCGGGCGTCATGCGCCGTGTCGTGACATGGACCGGTCGAGGAACGGGCTTCGGCTCGACCACCGGCGGCAGCGGTTGCACCATCGCGATCGCTGCCGGTGGCGGCGAAGCGGCTGCCGCCGGTTTGGGAGGCTCGCTCGCCTCGCCGGGCAGCGGCTGAACCATCGCCACGGGGGCGGGCGCTGGTCCGGCCTGCGCGGTCTGGACGGGCGTGACGGGGGGTGTCGCGGCAACAGGTGTCGCGACGGCGGGTGCGGCGCTGGCGGGCAGCGGTTGCACCGTCGGTGCCGCCGCGCTGGCCGTCGCGACGGGTGGCGTGCTTTCGGGCACCCGCGCCAAAGGGGTCGCGGGAAGGCTGCTGCTAAAGCCGGGTTGCGGCTGCGATTGCGTCTGCTGGACCGGGGCCTGGCGCGGCAGCGGCTGCACCATCTGCATCGGCGCGGCGGCGGCAACCACGCGCGCGGGCGCGGCGTTGGTCGCCGGGGTCGGCTGCGGATGAACCACCGCCGCCGTTGCGACGCCGCGCGGGTCGCGCCCGGTCCGGTCGCGCATATCCCGTCCGCCCCGGCGTCGATCGCCATGGCGATCGACCGCAGCGTTCGGCGATGGCGTGGCGGTCGAGGCCAGTGCCACCGGCGCTTCGGTCGCGAGGGGCGGCAGCACCGGGGCCAGCCGCGCATCGGCCAGCCGCTCGGGCGTGGCGCGGGTTTCGCCGAAATGGACGGCGAAGGCGCGATCGACCGCGGGCAGCGTCGGCAAACGCTCGAAAAAGGGTTGCAGCCCCTGGGCAAGCTGCGGCGGCATCATCGTGCTCGCGATACGCGTCGCCTCGGGCAGGTCGCCGCCCATGGCGAGAATGAAGGCGCGCGCGCGCCACGCCGCACGATCGGTCTTGCGCAAAAGCGGGTCGAGCTGCTCCAGCGCCCGCTCGCGCTGGCCCGAAATGCCGAGCGACAGGGCGTAGCGGCGAATGACCTCGTCGCTGGGCTCCTTGGCCAGCGCCAGCCGATAATCGGCCTGGGCGCGCGGCTGATCGCCGGTCAGGTCATAAGCGAGCCCGCGATCGGCGGCGAAATGCGCCGGGGCCAGCCCCGCCGATGCCGCCTGCGCGAAATAACGCAGCGCCTCGCCCGGCCGTTCGGAGCGGACCAGGATCGAGCCCATGCCCGCCTTGATCCGGGGATCGCGCGGATCGACCTTCTCCGCGCGCGCGAACAGCGATGCCGCGCCCGACAGATCGTCCAGCCGGATCGACAACTCTCCCGCCTGGATCAGCGCGTCGACGTCGCGCGGGCTGTGCGTGATGCGGCGCATCAGGTCGCCGAGCCGATCGGCATCGGTGCTGCCGGGCAGCGGCTGAACCACCTCCTGGGCGAAGGACGGTACCGGCATGGCCGCCAGCACCAGAGCGAGCGCCAGCGAGGCGCGGGAAAGAATAGGAGACGTCATGGGACTATATCCCATAAAGCCTGTTTCGCGCGGAACGGCAATGCCCTTCCCCGGTCGATCGCGCCCGGTTGCTCCGGGCGGTCGACCAACAGGACGGCACGGCCGCTCCGCGCGACGTCATCAGTGGCGCGGATCCGCGACGAACGAGGTCTGGGCACCCTGGGCCAGCACGACATAGGCGCGATTCCACGGCTGATCGCCCTGCATCACCCAATTATGGCCGGTGCCGGTATGATCCTCGGCCACCAGCACGTCGCCAGGCCGCAGGGTAAAGCTCTCGCCGGTCCGCGTCGCGAATTTCAGCGTGCCCGACAGCGTCAGCACATATTGCGGCTCGGGATCATTGTGCCAATCGAAATGCGAACGCGCGGCGGTCGTCTTGAAATGGATCTTCTCGACCTTGCTCGGTACGCCGGGGGTCACGGTGCCTTCCTCGACATGCGAATTGCCGTCGGGGCCGGTATAGAGGCGGAAGGCATGGATACGGTCATGCCCGGCCGCGGGCGGCTCGGCGGCGAAGGCGGGCGCGGCCAGGGCGGGCGTCAGGGCCAGACCCGCCAGAACGGCATGACGCAGGATACGGCGCGGCAACATGGGAAATCCTCCTCGCTGAAACATCGTCCCCGAAATGGACGACAGGCCAGAGGCGGATTGCACCGGGCGACCTGAAGACGAAGTGAAATGAATTTCACCTGCGTCCAACGCCCCTGCCCAGTTTCCTACGGGCACGATCCCCATGGGCGAGGCTCCCAACGGAACAGGGCCCGCGCGACGGATCGCACGAGCCCTGTTCCGCTGATCCCGGCGACGCGCGCCGGGGCTCTTACTGGTTGTTCTGGCGATGCAGGAAGCGCGGGATATCGAGCGAGGAATCCGCCGAGCCCGGCGCATTCTCGTCACGCTGCGCGCCGCGCGCCGCATTGGACATGCGTTCGAACAGCGTACCGCCCAGCTTCACGCGCGGTGCCGGCTGTGCGGGCACGTCGCCCGCCTCGCTGCCGGGCGCCAGCCAGCGGCGACGCGCTTCCTCGCTGCCCGGCGCGGGCTCGACGGCGGCCGGGTTGGACACCGGCGCGGCGGAGGCTGCGGGGACCATCGTATCGGCTCCCAGAACCAGTTCATCGTCCTGTGCCGGCGCGGGATTTGCCGCCGGGGCGGGTGCCGCGACCGATGGCGATGCGACCGGGGCCGCGCTGGTCACCGGGGCCGGCGACGCTTCGACCGGCGGAGTCACGACCGGCGCAGGAACGGGTGCGGGAGCCGGCGCAGCGACCTCGGCCGGGCGATAGCTCGGCGCGTCCTCAGCCTTGCGCGCCATGCCCCCCATGCTGAAGCTGCTGCGCGGCGCCTCGACGGGCGCGGCGGCACCGGGCTTCACATCCGCGTCGATGCCGGTGGCGACCACCGACACGCGGATGCGGCCTTCCAGCTCGGGGTTGAACGCCGAACCCCAGATGATGTTGGCTTCGGGATCGACCAGTTCGCGGATATGGTTCGCCGCCTCGTCCACCTCGAGCAGGCGCATGTCGTCGCCGCCGGTGATCGAGATGATGACGCCCTTGGCGCCCTGCATCGACACGCCATCGAGCAGCGGGTTGGCGATCGCCTTCTGCGCCGCCTCGATCGCGCGATTGTCGCCGGTGGCTTCCCCGGTGCCCATCATCGCCTTGCCCATCTCCTGCATCACCGAGCGGACGTCGGCGAAGTCGAGGTTGATGAGGCCCGGCATGACCATCAGGTCGGTGATGCCGCGCACGCCCTGCTGCAACACCTCGTCCGCCATCGCGAACGCTTCCTTGAAGGTGGTGTTGGCGTTGGCGATCAGGAACAGATTCTGGTTGGGGATGACGATCAGCGTATCGACGTACTTCTGCAGTTCCTCGATGCCGCCATCCGCCGACTTGGCGCGACGATTGCCCTCGAACGCGAACGGCTTGGTCACGACCCCGACGGTCAGGATGCCCATGTCACGCGCCGCCTTGGCGATGACCGGGGCCGCACCCGTGCCGGTACCGCCGCCCATGCCCGCGGCGATGAAGCACATATGGCTGCCTTCGAGCAGGCGCGACAGATCCTCGATCGTCTCCTCGGCGGCGGCGCGACCGATTTCCGGCCGGCTGCCCGCACCCAGGCCCTGGGTGATCTTGGCACCGAGCTGGATACGCTGCGGCGCGATCGACTGCTTCAACGCCTGCGCGTCGGTATTGGCGACGAGGAAATCCACGCCCTGCACCTCGGCGCGCATCATGTTCGCGATCGCGTTGCCGCCGGCACCGCCGACACCGATCACCGCGATGCGCGGCGTCAGTTCGTCGACCTCGGGTGCGATGAATTCGATGCTCATCCCAATTTTACTCCGCCGTTCCCGGTCGATACGCTAAGACCGGGCCCCTGATTAACTGTTCTTGCACCAGTAAAAGGTCCGGTGCCAACCCAAAACCGTCGAGGATAACGCGGTTTTGTTTAATAATTCGCTTTCGCCGCCTGAATCAGCCGCCGGAACAGCCCGATACCGCTGGGACGATGGACCATCTGGTTCGTCGGCGCGATGCTGCGCAGGTCGATCGGGTCGGTCGCCGCATAGAAAGCCAGACCGGCAAGCGTCGCGAAAGCGGGGCCGCCATGGGCATCGGGCAGGCCGGCCAATCCGCGCGGCCGGCCGATGCGGACCGACCGGCCCAGCGCCTGTTGCGCATAATCAGCGATCCCCTTCAACTCCGCGCCGCCGCCGGTCAGCACCACCTGCCGCCCGACCGGCCCCTCGAACTTCAGATGCTGGAGCGCCTTGCGGATTTCGCCCATCTGATGCTCCAGCCGCTGGCGGATCACGCCGATCAGTTGTGCCTTGGTGATCTGCATCGTGTCGCCGCCGTCTTCGGCCGAGATGGGCGTGACCTGGATCATGTCGTGATTGTCGCGGGGGGAGGCATTGGCCGAGCCGTGGAAGCACTTCATCCGCTCGGCCATCTGCCGCCGCGTGCCAAAGGCCGAGGCCACGTCGTCGGTGATGTCGGCCGCCCCCATCGGCAGCGAACACAGCCCGACCAGCATCCCGCCCGCGAACAGCGAGACATTGGTGATCCCCGCCCCCATCTCGACCAGCGCGACGCCCAGTTCGCGCTCCTCGTCCGACAGGCAGGCCAGCCCGGTCGCAACGGGGGCGGCGATGATCGACTTCACCTCCAGATGCGCCGAGCGGACGCACAGGTCCAGGTTGCGCACCGGCGATCCGTCGGCGGCAACGACATGGATGTGCACGCCCAGCCGGTCGGCATGCAGCCCCAGCGGCTTCTTCACGCCGGTCAGCCCGTCGAGCGTATAGAGCGCCGGCTGTGCGTGCAGCACCATGCGCCCCTGCGGGTCGATCGAGTTCCGCCCGGCCGCCAGCAGCGCGTCGATATCGCCCTGCTCGACCCGGTGGCCGCCCAGCTCGAACTCGACCTCAGCGACATCGGACACCAGGCCGCCGGCCGAAAAGCCGACCCAGACATTCTCGATATTCAGGCCCGCGATCCGCTCGGCCTGCTCCACCGCCTCGCGCACCGCCGCCTCGGTGGCGCCCATATCCGCGATATAGCCGCGCTTGACGCCCCGGCTCTCGCGCTGGCCCGTCCCCAGCACGATCAGTTCGCCGCCATCGCCCTTGCGCGCGATCAGCGCGGACACCTTGGACGAACCGATGTCCAGCGCGGTAATCAGTCCTTCGGGTGCGATCTTCGCCATGACCCAATTACCCCTGTGATGCCCCGCGTGATGCCCCGCGTGATGCCCCGCCGCCCTCTGTCGTGTCCGCGCCCCCCGCCGGCGCGGTATCGCCCGTGGCCGATGTCCCCGCCTTGGCGGGATCGGCCAGCGCATGATTCTGATTCAAACCGGGCTTGCGCGCAACCAGCTTCGCCGGATCGCGCATGTCGAAGCGCAGCCACCCCCGGCCGAGCAACGGGCGCGAACCCTCCATTGCCGCAAAGCGCATCAGCGCCGCCGCCGCGCCCTCCTCGGGCAGCGCCAGCGTCTCGCCGCTGTCGAACGTCAGGTCCCAGCGGCGATTGCCGATCCAGGTCGCGGCCTTCACCCGCGGTTTCAGCGCGGGCGCGGCGGACAGCAGCGCCTGATAGCCCGGCTCCTGCAAATTCGCCCCCGGCCCGATGATGAGCGGCAGGTCGGGCATCGCCTGGGGCCGCACCGGTTCGAGCAACACGCCCGCCGCATCGATCAGGGTCAGCTGACCATTATCCTGCCACACCGCCGCCGGGCTCCGCTCCTCGATATCGACGAGCAGCGTATCGGGCAGCCGGCGCGAGACATGCGCGTCCTTGATCCAGCCATAACGGAGCAGCTTGGCCCGGACCTCTTCCAGATTGACCAGCGGCATCGCCCGGCTCTGCTGGTCGAGCGCCACGGCATAGACGGTCATCCGGTCCATCCGCTTCAGGCCGGTCACCTCGATCTGCTGGACCCGGAAACCGGCATGGCCCGCCTGTTCGGCGATCGCGGTGCCGATCATCCCCGGCACGCCCACCCATGTCGCCAGCGCGAGTGCCGCCGCGCCCGCGCCGCCCAGGATCGTCCAGGTCACCGCCTTCTTGACCGTCGCCTCGCTGACCGGCAGCCGGGCGAGCAACCGTTCGGACAGCGGCACGCGGCGCACCGGCTGCCGCCGACGCGGGGTCAGGCGACGCGGCGGCGTGCCGCGCTTGATGGTACGGCTCATCCCGCCCGGTCCCTGTACCAGGCCAGCGCCTCGTCAACGATCGCCTGGACCAGCGTGTCGTAATCCATGCCGACATGGCGGCCCTGTTCGGGCACCAGGCTGAGCGGGGTCATGCCCGGCTGGGTGTTGACCTCCAGCAGGAAGAGGCCATCGACGCCCCGCTCGTCATCCCAACGGAAGTCGGAACGAGAAGCGCCGCGACAGCCGAGGATACGATGCGCCTCCAGCGCCAGCGCCTTGCAGGCCTCCGCGATCTCGTCGGGGATCTGCGCGGGGCAGACATGCTCGGTCAGGCCATCGGTATATTTGGCGTCGAAGTCGTACCAGCCATTTTTCGGCTTGAGCTCGGTCACGCCCAGCGCGCGGTTGCCCAGCACGGCGGTGGTCAGCTCGCGGCCCCGGATATAGGGTTCGGCGAGCAGTTCCTCGAATTCGATCCATGGCCCCGCCGCGTCGCGCGCGATCGGATTGCCGTGGTTGCTGGTGTCGGTGACGATCGCGACACCGACCGACGATCCTTCGTTGACGGGCTTCAACACATAGGGGCGCGGCAGCGGATCGGCGGCGAACAACTCCGCCGACTTCACGATGCGCCCGCCGGGCATGGGGATGCCGTGCGGCACCAAAGCCTGCTTGGTCAGCACCTTGTCGATCGCGATGACCGAGGTGGCGAGCCCCGAATGGGTGTAGGGTATGCCCATCAGGTCGAGCATCCCCTGCACCGTGCCGTCCTCGCCCGGCGAACCATGCAGCGCGTTGAAGACGATATCGGGGCCGACCTCGACCAGCCTGGCCGCGACATCGCGCCCCATGTCGATCCGGGTCACGCGGTGCCCCTTGCGCTCCAGCGCATCGGCGACGCCCGCTCCCGACATCAGCGAGACCGGCCGCTCCGCCGACCAGCCGCCCATCAGAACCGCGATATGCAGATTGTCGGTCACTTCGCGATTCCCACCCGTTGAATTTCCCATTCGAGGCTGATGCCCGATTGAGCCTTTACCTTCTCGCGCACCTGCTCACCCAACGCTTCGATCTCCGAAGCGGTCGCATTGCCGAGATTGAGCAGGAAATTGCAATGCTTCTCCGACACTTGTGCATCACCGCGTGTCAGCCCGCGACAGCCCGCCGCGTCGACCAGCGCCCAGGCCTTATGGCCTTCGGGATTTTTGAAGGTCGAACCGCCCGTCCTGGAGCGCAGCGGCTGCGATGCTTCGCGCGCGGCGGCGATGCGGTCCATCTCGGCCTGGATCGCCTGCGGTTCGGCGGCATAGCCTTTGAAGGTCGCCTCCACCACCACCGTCCCGTCGGTCAGGTTGGAGTGGCGATAGGTGTATGCCAGGTCGGCGGCGCCCAGCGTTTCCACCGTCCCGTCACGGCGAACCACGGTCGCGGACACCAGCACGTCCGCCACCTCACGCCCATAGGCCCCGCCGTTCATCCGCACGAAACCGCCCACCGTACCGGGGATCGAGCGCAGGAACTCCAGCCCGCCAATGCCCGCATCGCGCGCGTTGGACGAGACGAGGATGCCCGAGGTGCCGCCGCCACAGGTCATGAGGTACCCCTCTCCCGGCCGCGCATAGGCAAAGGGCTTGCCCAGCCGCACGACCACGCCCGGCACCCCGCCATCGCGCACGATGAGGTTGGACCCAAGGCCCAGCGCCATGACCGGCACTTGGCGGTCAAGCCCGCGCAGGAATGCCGACAGATCGTCGACGGCCTTGGGCTCCAGCAGATATTCGGCCGGTCCGCCCGCCTTGAACCACACCAGCGGCGCCAGCGGCGCGCCCGGGGTCAATCGGCCGGCGGTGTCGGGCAGGGTCATCGGCGCGCCTCGATCGCACTCGCCAGGCCCGCCGCCCATTTGGTGATGTCGCCCGCCCCCAGGCAGACGATCATATCGTCCGCACGGATCGAGCCTGCCAATTCCTCGGCCAGCGCATCGGCATCGGCGACGGTCGCGGTAGAGCGATGCCCGCGCCGCTTCAGCCCCTCGACCAGCGCATCGGCATCGACCCCCTCGATCGGCGGTTCGCCCGCGGCATAGACCGGCGTCACCAGCACGCGATCGGCATCGTTGAAGGCGGTCTGGAACTCCTCCATCAGATTGCCCAGACGGGTGAAGCGATGCGGCTGCACCACCGCGATCACCCGGCCCCGCGCGCCTTCGCGCGCGGCGGCCAGCACCGCGCGGATCTCGACCGGGTGATGGCCGTAATCGTCGATCACCGTCGCCGTGCCGCCATCGACCGCGATCTCACCGACCTTGGTGAAACGGCGCTTGACCCCACCGAACTGGCTGAAGCCCTGCTGGATCGTCGCATCCTCGATGCCCAGTTCCAGCGCGACGCCGATCGCGGCCAGCGCATTCTGGACATTGTGGCGGCCGGGCATGGGCAGCTCGATCCCCTCGATCGAGCGGCTGGAGCCGTCGCGATTGCGGATGATCGCCTCGAACCGGTTGCCGCCGGGGATCGGCGTGACGTTGACGCCGCGCACATCCGACTGCGCCGAGAAGCCATAGGTCACGACGCGCCGGTCGCGGACGCGCGGCAGGATATTCTGCACTTCCGGGTGATCGAGGCAGAGCAGCGCCGCGCCGTAAAAGGGCACATTCTCGACAAACTCGACGAACGCGTCCTTCACCCGGTCGAACGAGCCATAATGGTCGAGATGCTCGGGATCGATATTGGTCACGACCGCGATCGTACCGTCGAGCCGCAGGAAGCTGCCGTCGCTCTCATCCGCCTCGACCACCATCCAGTCGGAGGCGCCCAGCCGGGCGTTCGAGCCATAGCTGTTGATGATGCCGCCATTGATGACGGTCGGATCGACCCCGCCCGCATCGAGGAGCGCGGCGACCATCGAGGTCGTGGTGGTCTTGCCGTGCGTGCCCGCCACCGCGACGGTGGACTTCAACCGCATCAGTTCGGCCAGCATCTCGGCGCGGCGCACCACGGGGATGCGGCGTTCGAGCGCGGCTTCGACTTCGGGGTTGGAGCGGGTGATCGCGGTGGAGGTCACGACCACCGCCGCTTCGCCCAGATTCTCCGCCGCATGGCCGATGGCGACCGCAATCCCCTTGTCGCGCAGCCCCTGCACGACATAGCCCTCGGCCACGTCGGAACCCTGCACCTGATAGCCGAGATTCTTCATCACCTCGGCAATGCCCGACATGCCGATGCCGCCGATCCCGACGAAATGGATCGTGCCGATATCCGTGGCGACGCCCTTCATGCGCCTGCTCCCGCCAAATTCCGTGTTCCTTGTGCCTTGCCGACCGGCAGCACCATGCGCGGGCTGTCGAGGCTTTCGACCAGATCGGCCAGATCGCGCGCCGCGTCGGGCCGTCCGCAGCCGCGCGCGCGGCCCGCCGCATTCTCCAGCGCCGCCGGGTCGAGGCCCAGCTTCTGCATCTGCTTGGCCAGTTCGACCGGCGTGAAGTCCTTCTGCGCGATCGTCCGCGCGCCGCCCGCCTTCGTCATCTCGCGCGCGTTCACCGTCTGGTGATCGTCGGTCGCGCTGGGCAGCGGCACCAGGATCGCGGGCCGCCCGGCGACGGTCAGCTCGGCCAGCGTCGAGGCCCCTGCCCGCGCGATCACCAGATGCGCCCAGGCGAGCTGTTCGGGCAGGTCGGGCAGATAGGTGGCGAGTTCGGCGGGAATTTCATGCTCGGCATATTTGGCGCGCACCGCGTCGATATCCTCGATCCGCGCCTGATGCGTCACCTGCAACCGCCGCCGGAAGGTGACGGGCAGCATGGCGAGGCCATCGGGCACCACCTGCGACAGGATGCTCGCCCCCTGGCTGCCGCCGGTGACGAGAACGCGGAAGATGCCGTCCTCCTCCAGCAGCGGATAGGGACGCGAGCGCAGGTTGAGCACCTGTTCGCGCACCGGGTTGCCGATCAGTCGGGTCTTGGCCGCATGCTTGGCGCTCAACCGCTGGGTGTCCTCATAGGACAGCGCGATCGCATCGACCTTGCCCGCGACCAGCCGGTTCACGCGGCCCAGCACCGCGTTCTGCTCGTGGATCGCGGTCGGAATCCCCTCCGCGAACGCCGCCAGCAGCGCGGGCATCGCCGGATAGCCGCCGAACCCGATCACCGCCGCCGGGCGGAAGGTGCTGTACAGCTCGCGCGCCATCGCCCGGCCACGCCACATCTCGCGCAGTGCCTTCGCCCAGCCGACGGGACCACCGGCAAAGCGCCCGGCGGGCAGGACATGGGTCTGGATATCCTCGAACAGCCCCGGAAAGCGCACGCCGCGCGCATCCGACACCAGCGCGACGCGGTGGCCGCGCCGGGTCAGTTCGGCCGCGAGCGCCGCGGCGGGAACCATATGGCCGCCGGTGCCTCCGGCGGCGAGGACGAAATGACGGCTCATTGCCCGTTCCACCTGACTACATAGGGGCTGCGCGTCAGGAACGGGTTGCGCCGCGTGAACGCCAGCAACAACCCCATCCCGATCGACAGCGCGATCATCGACGAACCGCCATAGCTGATGAACGGCAGGGTCATCCCCTTGGACGGGGCCAGCCCCGTGTTCACCGCCATCGAGATCAGCGCCTGAACGCCGAACTGCACGGCCAGCCCGGACGCCGCGTAGAGCTTGAACTCATCCTGTTCGTCAAGCAGCTTCACGAACACCCGCACCACGATCGCCAGGAAAACGAGCGCTATGATGGCGCAGGCGATCAGCCCGAACTCCTCGCCGATCACCGAGAAGATATAGTCGGTATGCGCCTCGGGCAGGCCGAACTTGGCCGATCCTCCCCCCGGTCCCGTGCCGGTCCAGCCACCGGCTGTCAGCGTGTTGTGCGCGGCATTGACCTGAAAATGGTCGGCCGCGCCCTCACCATCGACATCGGGAAACAGGAAGGCGTTGATGCGGCTGCGCGCCACGCCATAGAACATATAGGCTGTGACCAGCCCGATCGGCGCGAGCGATCCGATCGCCAGCATCACCCGCAATGGCGTGCCCGAGATCATCAGCAGCGCGACCCAGACCAGGCAGAAGACGATCGTCTGCCCGAAATCGGGTTGCAGCATCAGCAGCCCCGCGACCAGCCCGGTCATGCCCATGGTGATGAGGGTCGCGGGCAGATCGCGCTCCTTGGCCTTCAGCGACAACAGCCAGGCGGTCGTCACGATGAACATCGGCTTGAGGAACTCGGAAGGCTGGAACTGCGCGATGCCAAAGCCGATCCAGCGCCGCGCGCCGTTGATCTCCACCCCGATAAAGGGTGTGACCGCCAGGATCGCGATCAGCACCCCGGTCCCCAGCACCGCCATGCGCCGTGCGGTCACGACGGGCAGCATCGACACGCCGAACAGAACGGGCAGCGAGACGCCGACCCACATCACCTGCCGCCAGAAATAATAAAGCGGCGCGAACTTCTTGTGTTCGCCCGAATAGCGCATTGCAGTCGCCGGGCTGGCGGCGGCGACCGCGACCAGACCAATGGCGATCAGGAACAGGGTGAGCAGCAGCAGCACCCGGTCGATATCCCAGAACCAGGTGCCCAGCGGCGAACGATCGCCGCGTCCGCCACGCGCCTTGATCGATCCGATCAGGCCGGGACGCGGGCCCGATGGTGCCTTGCGATCCTTCACGCCAGCGCCTCCACCGCCGCGCGGAAGGCATCGCCCCGCGCCTCGAAATCACGGAACTGGTCGAAGCTGGCACAGGCGGGGGACAGCAGTACCGTGTCGCCGGGCTGCGCCGCCGCCGCCGCATGGGCGACCGCCGCTTCCAGCGTGCCCGACTGCTCGACCACGGGCACCTTGTCCTTCAACACGTCGAAGAAGGTCTGCGCCGCCTCGCCGATGGTATAGGCCGCGACGACATGATCCAGATGCGCGGCGCAGGCGTCGAGATCGTCGCCCTTGCGCTTGCCGCCGACGATCCAGTGGACGCGCGGGAAGGCCCCCAGCGCGGGGGCGGTGGATTCCGGGTTGGTCGCCTTGGAATCGTTGACGAAGGCGACGCCGTTGCGGGTCGCGACATGCTGCATCCGGTGCGGCAGGCTGGCATAGCTGGCCAAACCCCGTTCGATCGCGTCCTCGCCGACGCCCAGCGCCCGCGCGACCGCGATCGCTGCCTGCGCATTCTGGGCATTATGCGGACCTTGCAGCGCGGGCCAACGGCTCTGGTCGATCTGGCTGTCCGGCATGATCGTCATAAGATCGTCGGTGCGTCCGGCCAGCCCCTGCGCGATATTGGCCGACACCGCATCGCCCGTCCCGACCACCGCGACATGCCCCGCCGACTGCATCGCGAACAATCGTGCCTTGGACGCCGCATAGCCCGCAAACCCGTCATAACGGTCGAGATGATCGGGCGTGATGTTCAACAACACCGCCACGTCGCAGTCCAGGCTCTCCGTCAGGTCGATCTGATAGCTGGACAATTCCAGCACATAGACCCCGCCCCGGGGCAGCGGCTCCTGCCCCAGGATCGGCAGGCCGATATTGCCGCCCATCAGGCTCGGCACGCCCGCCGTCTTCAGGATGTGATGGACCAGCGCGGTCGTGGTCGACTTGCCGTTGGTGCCGGTGATGCCGACGACCTTGTGCGGCGGCAGGCCGTGCCGCGCCTGCGCGAAGAGTTCAATGTCGCCGATGACCGGCACCCCCGCCGCGCCCGCCTTCGCCGCGAGCGGATGGGTATTCAGCGGCACGCCCGGCGACACGACCAGCGCGTCGAAGCCCGACAGGTCCACGGTATCGAGGTCGACCAACGTCAGCCCCTGCCCTTCAGGGGAGGGGTTGGGGTGGGGCGCGTCCTCAGGACGTACGATCTGCGGTGAGGCCTCACCCCCGCCCCCTCCCCTGAAGGGCAGGGGCTTCAAAGCGTCACGCTTGGTGGGATCGCGGTCCCATGCCACCACGTTGGCCCCGCCCGCCAGCAGCGCCGAAACAGTCGCGGCGCCGGAGCGTGCGAGCCCCAGCACCGCGAAAGTCTTGCCCGCCCAGTCGCGCGAGACGATCATCGCAGTTTCAACGTCGACAGGCCCGCCAGCGCCAGCACGAAGGCGATGATCCAGAACCGGATCACGACCGTCGGCTCCGACCAGCCGAGCTGTTCGAAATGATGGTGGATCGGCGCCATGCGGAACACCCGCTTGCCGGTCCGCTTGTAGAAGAAGACCTGGATGATGACCGACATCGCCTCGACCACGAACAGGCCGCCGATGATGCCCAGCACGATCTCATGATGCGCGACGACCGCGATAGTGCCGAGCGCGCCGCCCAGCGCCAGGCTGCCGGTGTCGCCCATGAACACCGCCGCCGGCGGCGCATTGAACCACAGGAAGGCCAGCCCTGCGCCCACCACCGCGCCGCAGAAGATGGCCAGCTCGCCCGCACCCGGCACATGCGGGATGCCCAGATAATCGGCGAACTTCACATTGCCCGCCAGGTACACGATGACCATGAACGCGACGCTCGCGATGATGACCGGCATGGTGGCCAGCCCGTCGAGCCCGTCGGTCAGGTTCACCGCATTGCCGAACGCGACGATCGTGAAGGCGGCGAACAGCGGGTAGAAATAGCCCAGGTCGATATACATGCGCGACGTGAACGGCAGGTAGAGATGCGGCCCGTTCTGCCCCATGATGATCCACGCCGCGATGCCCGCGATCGCGAATTCCAGCACCAGCCGGGTCCGCCCGGACACGCCGGCGGTCGAAGCCTTCCGCACCTTGTCGTAATCGTCGAGAAAACCGATCGCGCCGAACCCCAGCGTGACGAACAGGCACGCCCAGATATAGGGATTGAAGACGTTCATCCAGATCAGGATGGAGAGCGCCATGCTGGTCAGGATCATCAACCCGCCCATCGTCGGCGTGCCACGCTTGGCCAGATGGGTCTGCGGGCCGTCGGCGCGGATCGGCTGCCCCTTGCCCTGCCGCACGCGCAGCCAGCCGATGAAGCGCGGCCCGATGATGAGACCGATGAACAAGGCGGTCGCCACCGTCGCGCCCGTCCGGAACGACTGATAGCGGATGAGGTTGAGAAGCCCCGGGAAACCGAGATGCTCCGCGATCCAGTACAGCATTATCCTTGCGCCCCGCCCGTTCGCGATCCGTCACGCAGGGCCGCCACGACGCGCGAAAGCCCCACTCCGTTCGAACCCTTGATCAATACCACGTCGTCGGGTGCGATAATCGCGGCCAGCGCCTCGTGCGCGGCCTTCGCATCCGCCACATGAACGAAATCGACCCGCCCCTCAAGCGCGGCCGCCAGCGGCGCCATCGATTCACCGACCAGCAGCGTCTTTTCGACGCGCGCGGCGATGATCGGCTCCGCCAGCCCGGCATGATAATCGGCCGACCCCTCGCCCAGCTCGCGCATCTCGCCCAGCACCGCGACATGCCGTCCCGGCTCCTCGGCCAGCACCGCCAGCGTGGCGCGCATCGACGCGGGATTGGCGTTGTAGCTTTCGTCGATCACCAGCGCGCCGTTGCCGGTGCGGAACCGCGCGCCCCGCCCCGCCAGACCGCCCAGCTCGGCCAGGGCCAGCCCGGCCAGGCCCAGATCGCCGCCCGCCGCATCGACCGCGGCCAGCACCGCCAGCGCGTTGGATACCCAGTGACGCCCCGGCTGCGACAGGGTGAAACTCAGCTCGCGCGCGCCGATCCGGGCGGTCACGAAGCTGCCCCCCGTCGGGCCGCGCATCGCCTCCATCGCATGGACATCGGCGGCGGGATCGAAACCGAAGGTCACGATCCGCGATGCATGGGGCCGCGCCGCCGCGATCAGCCGATCGCGATGCGGGCTGTCATAGGGAATGATCGCCGTGCCGCCGGGCTCCAGCCCGCGAAAAATCTCGCCCTTGGCGTCGGCGATCGCGGATTCGTCGGGGAAGAATTCGGTATGCGCGGGCGCGATGGCGGTGACGATGGCGATATGCGGGCGCACCATCGCGGTCAGCGCGGCCAGTTCGCCCGCATGGTTCATCCCCATCTCGAACACGCCCGCGCGCACGTCGCGCGGCATCCGCGCAAGGCTAAGCGGCACGCCGGTATGGTTGTTGTAGCTTTTGACCGAACGATGCACGCGCCCGCGCCAGCCGCGTTCCAGCGCGGCATAGAGCGCCTCCTTGGCGCTCGTCTTGCCGACCGATCCGGTGACGCCGATGACCGTCCCCGCCATTCGCGCGCGCGACGCGCCCGCCAGATCCTCCAGCGCGCGGAAACTGTCCGCGACGCGCACATGCGGGTGGGCCGTATCGGCGCTGACCAGCGCGCCGCCCGCGCCCTGGGCAAAGGCCTGGTCCAGGAAAAGATGGCCGTCGGTCGCCCCGCCCGCCATCGCGACGAACAGGTCGCCCGGCCCCACCTCGCGGCTGTCAAAGGCGACGCCCGACACCGAGAATTCGCCCGAAGCCCGGCCGCCGGTCGCCGCCGCGATCTCGTCCGCGGTCCACAGGGTCATGATTTTTCCTCAGTCGACGCCGCGCCATAATGAAGCGACAATTTGCGGCGCGGGCGCGGCTGCTCTCCGGCCTGACCAGGCGCGGGGGCATTGTCCTGGACCACCTCTTGCGCGACCGGCGCATCCATGGCGTCGGCGGCCTCGGGCACGGCGCACTGGGACCGAGGCTGGGTCATGCCGCACATTCGCGCGCGACCGCCACGTCGTCAAAGGGCAGGACGAGATCGCCGACGATCTGGCCCTGCTCATGGCCCTTGCCCGCGATCAATACGATATCCTGCTCGCCCGCCTCCGCAATGGCGGCGGCGATCGCCGCGCGACGGTCGCCGATCTCGATCGCGCCGACCGCCCCCCGCATCACCTGCGCGCGGATCGCGGCGGGATCCTCGGTCCGCGGATTGTCGTCGGTCACGATCACCCGGTCGGCATGCAGCGAGGCGACCTGCCCCATCACCTCGCGCTTGCCCGGATCGCGGTCCCCGCCCGCGCCGAACACCACGATCAGGCGACCGCCCGCATGCGGCTTGAGCGCGGCGATCGCCGCCTCGATCGCGTCGGGGGTATGAGCATAGTCGACATAGACGGGCGCACCGCTCTTCGCGATGGCCGCGCGTTCCAACCGTCCGCGCACCGGTTGCAACCGCGCCAGATTCGCCAGGGTCGCCGCCACCGGACCGCCGGTCGCCAGCACCAGCCCGGCCGCGACCAGCGCGTTGGCCGCCTGATAGGCGCCGATCAGCGGCAACTGGACCTTGTGGGTGACGCCCTGATCGTCCTCGATCACCAGCCCCTGCCCCAACAGGGTCGGATGCCGCTCGACCAGCTTGAGCGTCGAACCGCGCGTGCCGACGGTTATCAGCATGTTGCCGCGCGCGCGCGCCAGATCGATGACCCGGCCGCTTTCGACATCGTCGGCCCACACGACCGCCGTGCCCGATGGGGACAGCACTTCGGAGAACAGCCGCATCTTGGCGGCCAGATAGGCCCCCATGTCGCCATGATAGTCGAGATGGTCGCGCGACAGGTTGGTGAATGCCGCCGCCGACACCTCCAGCCCTTCGGTGCGATACTGGGTCAGGCCGTGGCTCGACGCCTCGAACGCCAGATGGGTCACGCCCTCGCGCGCCAGACCGGCGACGTTGGACAGGAAGGTGACGACATCGGGCGTGGTCAGCCCGGTATAGGTGCGTTCATCGGCGGTCGTGACGCCCAGGGTACCGATCGACGCGGCGTGATGCCCCGCCATCCGCCACAGCTGCCGCGTCATCTCGACCGTCGAGGTCTTGCCGTTGGTGCCGGTCACCGCCACCGCCGTCGCCGGGAAGGGCGCGAAGAACGCCGCCGCCAGCCGGGCGAACGTCTCGCGCGGTTCGTCCGAGGCGATATGGGCAGCCCCCTCGACCCGCGCACCGGGCCGCGCGACGATCGCGATCGCCCCGCTGCGCACCGCATCGGCGATGAAGTCCTCGCCATTCACCCGAGCACCCTGGAACGCGCCGAAGATGGTGCCCGGCGCGACCTTGCGATGGTCGATCGCAAAGCCGGTGACGCGCGAGTCTTCGGACACGTCGGCCGCTGCCCCCATCACGTCCCGGACCAGTTGGTTCAGCTTCATGCCGCCGCCCTCACCGGCCATCGACCGGCGGCGACGCGGTGGGATCCTGCCACAGCGTGGGAATGATGTCCGACACGTCGATATCCTTGTTCGCGTCCGGCACGACGCCCAGCATCGCGCCGACCCGGGAGATCGTTCGCCCGACCACCGGCGCGGCATTCCAGGCTGCGGTCTTCCACCCGAACGTCTCCTTCGTACCCTGCGGCGAGTCGAGCATCGCCAGCACCACATAGCGCGGCTGGTCCATCGGGAAAGCCGCCGCGAAGGTGGCGACGTTGCGCGACCGGTCATAACCGCCCGCCACCGCCGCTTCGGCCGTCCCCGTCTTGCCGCCGACGCGGTAGCCGGGCGCGGCACCCTTGCGCCCCGTGCCGCGCATGACGATCAGGCGCAACATCTGCCGCATCTTGTAGCTGGTCGCTTCGCTCAGCACCCGCCGCCCCGCGGCCGCATGGCCGGGCGCGACCTTCAACAGCGTCGCCGGCCGCCAGATACCGCCATTGACCAGCGTCGCATAGGCCGAGGCCAGATGCAGCGGCGTCACCGCGATGCCGTGCCCATAGGCCGTCGTCATCGTCGTCGTCCGCGCCCAATAGGTCGGCAGCAAGGGCCGCCCTTTTTCGCGCAATTCGATATCGGGCTTGGTATCGAAGCCCAGCTTGTGGAACATCGCCTGCATCCGCTGCGGCCCGATCTCGTCGGCGATGCGCGCGGTGGCGATATTGGAGGAATAGATCAGCGTCTCGGCCATGTTCAGCCAGCGCTTGGGATCGCCGCGCTCGTCATGGATCGTATAGCTGCCGACCTTGAGCGGGTGCGTCGCATCGAAACGCCGTTGCATCGAGGTGACGACGCCATTCTCGATCGCGGTCGCCATGGTAATCGGCTTGAACGTCGATCCCAGCTCGAACACGCTCTGGGTCGTGATGTTGCGCAGCTCGTCGGTGCCCGCCATGCCGACCCGGTTGGGGTTGAAGGTCGGCATCGACACCATTGCGATGACCTCGCCCGTATGGACGTCCAGCACGATGCCGCCGCCCCCACGGGCGCGGAACGTGTTCATCGCGCGGCCGAGTTCGCTTTCCATCGCCGCCTGTACGCGCGTGTCGATCGACAGCGCGACCGGCTTGCCGGCCTGCGCCGGATCGAGCAGCCGCTGGTCCAGGACGCGCTCCATCCCGCTCATCCCATGCCCGTCGGTCGACAGGAAGCCCAGCGCATGGGCGGCCAGCGTCGATTGCGGATAAAGGCGCTGCGTCTCATGGTCGAAGACCAGCCCCGGCTCGCCGATCGCATTGACCTGCTCGACCAGCGCCGGGCTGGCGCGGCGCTGCAGATAGACGAAATTGGCCTTGCGGGTCAGCTGGTTGTAAAACCACGCCTGATCCCCGCGATCGGGCATCAGCGCGGCGAGGCGCGCCGCGATCTCCATCGGGTCGCCGATCAGCTTCTTGGGATGGACGGCGATCGTCCAGCTATCGATCGTGCGGGCGAGCGGCGCGCCGTTGCGGTCGACGATATCACCACGCGCGGCAAGCGTCGCGGTCCGTTGCGCGGCGTCGGCGGGTCCGGCGAACATGGCCAGCATCGCCAGCCGCCCGATCACGACCAGAATGGCCGCGCCGAACAGCATCATCAGCATCATCAGCCGCATATGCGTCGTCGCGACCAGGGCATGGCGCTGGCCAGCGGTGCGCTGGCCGGTGGCGGGACGCGCGACCAGGACGCTCAACGCTGCCGCCGCGATTCGGTCTTGGCCCCCTTCAGAATGTCGCCCAGCGTGGTGTCGGACAGCAGCTTGCGGTCGAGCATCGCCACCGCCTGCGGCCGGACGCGGGCGACGGCGGCCGCCGTGCGCACCGTGGCGATCGGCTCTGGCCGGGGGGCCTTTGTGGTGACGACACGCTCGGACACCGCCTTGACGAGCTGCGGCCGGGGCAGGTCGACCTTGGCCAGCCGGACGACGGGAGCGGGCGCGACCGTCTGCACGGCGGGGGCGGGCCGCGCCTCGACCGGCTGGGGTTCCACCGGCTCGGGCTGGGCGGGCACCAGCAACGCGGCGGTCTGCACGGACCCGGCGGCGGGGCCGCGCGTCACGTCGAGCGAGGCGAGCTGCGCCTCATTGCCCACGAACTGGCCCGCGATCGGCGCTGTCAAGGCCAGCGTGTCGCCATTCCATTTTTCGAGCTGGGCCAGATTGGCGCGCGTGTCGAACTCGGTCTCCAGCGCGCGGATATCGCGCTCGGCCGTGCGGATACGCATGTTGACGTCGTCGAGCTTCTTGCGCTCCGCCGCGACCTGGAGCGAAACCAGATAGAAGCCCAGGACGACCGCGACGCAGCTCCCGAACCACCCGATCCCCTTCAACCGATACGCCGCCGTCATACGCCCAACTCCTGAGACAACTCGCCCCCCGGCGTTCCCCCTTGCCCCGCCGACCAGGCGGGGGATTCCGTGCGCGTCGCAAAACGCAGCGTCGCCGAGCGCGCGCGCGGATTGCGGGCCAGCTCGGCCTCGCCTGCCCGCACCGCCTTGCCGACCCCGGCAAAGCTGGGCGCGCGCGCGGCGACCTGTTCCGGCAGGTGCCGCGAACCGCCCGGCATCTGCCCGGCCCGTTCGCGGAAGAAACGCTTGACCATGCGATCCTCCAGGCTGTGGAAGGTCACGACGACCAGCCGCCCACCCGGCTTCAGCGCCCGCTCGGCCGCCGCCAGCCCCTGGGCCAGCTCGTCCAGCTCGCGGTTCACATGGATGCGGATCGCCTGGAAGGTCCGCGTCGCGGGATCCTTCTTGTCGTGCGGGCGATAGCCGAGCGCGCGGCGCACCACCGCGGCCAGTTCGCCGGTACGGGTCAGCGGGCGCGCGGCGACGATCGCCTGCGCCACCCGGCGCGAACGCGGCTCCTCGCCATAATGGTACAGCACATCGGCGATCGCCGCCTCGTCCGCCGTGTTGACGAAATCGGCGGCCGACATCCCCTCCTGCGCCATACGCATGTCGAGCGGACCATCGCCCTGGAAGGAAAAGCCGCGCTCGGCCTGATCGAGTTGCATCGACGACACGCCGATGTCGAGGACCACGCCGTCGACCGGCGCGGCCAGCGCCTGGTCAAGCCCGGAAAATTCGCGGTGGACCAGCGTCAGACCCGGTTCGGCCGCGGCCAGCGCCTGGCCGTTCGCAATCGCATCGGGATCGCGGTCGAAGGCGATGACCTTCGCCCCGCGCGCCAGCATCGCGCGGGTATAGCCGCCCGCCCCGAAGGTGCCGTCGACATGCGTCTCGTGCGGCTGAATGGCCAGCGCGTCGAGGACCTCGTCGAGCAGCACGGGGACATGCGGCGCGTTCACGGGGCTGCTCACGGGGGCGCTCACAGGGCGATCCCCTTTTCCTGGCAGTGATAGCGCGCGGCCGACACCATCTTTGGCGGCAGGCCCGGCGTCTCGACCAGCGTCCTGGGGTCCCAGATTTCGATATAATCGAAGGTGCCCCAGAAAAAGGCATGGGCGGTGATGCCGGCGTGGAAACGGGGAAAGCCCGGCATGATGAAACGGCCGGACCCGTCAAAGGGCACGGCTTCGCCATTCGCCAGATCGCGCTTGATGTTATAGTCGATCCGCCCATCGGGCCCGCGCGACATTTCGGTCCGCGCGTCGAGTTCCTTTTTCAGCACCGCGACATAACCCGGGTCATAGGCGATCAAACACCGTTCGGTTTCATGGACGGCGATGATGATGGTGCCGCCATCCTTCCCGTCGGGGCGCGGCGCGTTCTGGGCCAGGGTGGAGCGAAGGGCGTTAGGGATGGCAACGCGACCCTTGTCGTCGACAAGGCCAATGCCACTTCCCTGATACAATCCCCGTTCAGACACGCCAACCTCGCACATGGCGCGCACGACCTCACCGATTCGAGCCACGACCATCGCCGCGACCCGACCATCTTTCGACAACGGTGAGCCTGCCCCTCTGTTGGGACAATGTTTACCTATCGCAGAACCGGGAGGCAACGGGATTTTTGGGGATAATCGGGGAAATCGCGCCTAAACTGCGGTTTATGCGATGAATGACCGGGATGAACACGGGAAGGCCCCGCTTGCCGATCATGGTTAAGATGCTGGAATCCGGCGCTAAGGCTCCGTTTCCCCGGATTTCCCCGCGTTTTCTACCCTCGCAGCCGGGCACCGAAAAAATGTCAGGAATGGGCCGCAAGGCCTTGCAAGACGGTCAAATCGTTACGAATCCGAAGCGACTTCACGACGCGTGGCGTCATCCGTGCGGGGACGCTGAATGGAGGACGGTGCTGCACGGCGTGGCAGCACGCCCTACATCCTGACCGACTGTCGGCTTCCGACGGACGAACAGGGCACCGCGCGGGCGGACAAAACCCGCCCGGCTGCCTTCGGCTATTGCCCGGAAGGCTCCGCCGCCTGCGTGTTGACCGTGGCGGGGGCGACGCCGAGTTCGGCGAGCGGTTCACTCGTGGCAGGCGCCGTGGCGTTGGTCGCGGCGATGTCGGCGGCGCTGTTGGCCTGCGCCGTCGCGCCCGTCGCTGCCGGGGGATCGCCGCGGTTGAGCGAGCCCAGAATGGTGCTGGCGATCGCGATCAGCAGGATGACGGCGGCCAGGCCGATCATCCCGACTTTCACGCGCTGCATGATATGATGATGGTCGGTTGATTTCATGGAATTCAAGATAACTACCGCGCGTCCGTGTCCATGTCGACTGTCGGCGCGGCTTTCCGGCGCCTACAGCCCCTTTTCCGCCCGCCACGCCGGATTGTGCAACGTCGAAAGGTAGCGAAACCCCGTGTCGCACAAGATGGTCGCGATCCGCTTGCCGGACCCCAGCGACCGCGCCAGCGCCACCGCCCCGGCGACGTTGATCCCCGAGGACAGGCCCAGGCACAGCCCCTCCTCCGACAACAGGCGCTGCACCCAGTACCAACCTTCCGCGTCAGAAATGCGAAACTGGTCGTCGATCGGCGCGCCGTCCAGATTGGCGGTGATCCGCCCCTGGCCGATCCCCTCGGCGACCGAGCTGCCCTCGGCCTTCAACTCGCCATGCGCATAATAATTATAGAGGGCCGCGCCGTGCGGATCGCTGAGCGCGATCGTGATCGACTCGTCATGCGCCTTCAACCCCATGCCGACGCCCGCAAAGGTGCCGCCGGTGCCCGCCGCGCAGGTGAAGCCGTCGATCCGGCCACCCATCTGGTTCCAGATCTCCTCGGCGGTGCCGACAATATGCGCACGGCGATTGGCGATATTGTCGAACTGGTTGGCCCAGATCGCATTGTCCGTTTCCTCGGCGATCCGGCGCGAGGTGTGGACGAAATGGCAGGGGCTGGAATAGGGCGCGGCGGGCACCAGCACCAGTTCGGCCCCCAGCGCGCGCAGCGTATCCATCTTCTCGCGGCTCTGCGTCTCGGGCATCACGATGATCGTGCGATAGCCCTTGGCATTGGCGACCAGCGCCAGGCCGATACCCGTATTGCCCGCCGTCCCCTCGACAATCGTGCCGCCGGGGCACAACGCCCCGCGCGCCTCGGCATCCTCGACGATGAACAGCGCGGCGCGATCCTTCACGCTCGCGCCCGGATTGGCGAATTCGCACTTCCCGTAAATGTCACAAGCAGCCGCTTCGCTCGGCCCCTTCAGGCGAACGAGCGGGGTATTGCCGATCAGGGCCAGCGTATCGGAGGTCACGTCCATGGGCCGCTAGATGGCCCTTGCCTTGGCCGACGGCAAGCAAAGCCTTGCTTGGGACCGGCAAAGTCCAGGCTGGGCGCGATAGCGTTCGCATTTTCCGGTGCGGTGGGCGCATCTGCCCGCTTGACGCGCACTTGCCGCATTTGCGAAGCAGCGCCTCGCTATGAAGAGCCTCCTCCCCCTCATCGTCGCCGCACCGCTGCTCGCGCTGGCAGCGTGCAATTCCAAGCCCAGCCAGCCCGAGGTGGTCGATACCAACCCGGATCCCATGGCCAACGTTCTCGCAAACCGTACGCCGGTCGAGCTGCCGCCCGCGATCAAGAGCGAGAAGACCTTCCGCTGCAAGGACCAGAGCCTGGCCTATGTCACCTTCTTCAAAGGCGACAAGCAGGTCCATGTCCGCCTGAAGCAGAGCGATACTCCCGTGAAGCTGACCGCGCCCGCCGCCGGTGAGCCGCTGACCGCCGAGGGTGGCTGGCGCATGACGGGTGACGAGAAGAACATCACCCTGACCACCCCGAACAAGGCGGCGCAGACCTGCCACGTCTAAGACCCTGTTCCACCGATCGTCCAGCGGATGGACGATAGGGACTTGATCGAAAACCGGCCGGCGGGGATATCTCCGCTGGCCTTTTTCATGGGCGCAATATCGGGAGGTCGGAAAAAGCCGGTGGCCGCGATCGCGATTTACAGCCTGAAGGGGGGCGTGGGGAAGACCAGCATGACGGTCAACCTCGCCTGGTGCGCCGCAAGTCTTTGCGCCCGGCGGACGTTGTTATGGGATCTCGACCCGCAGGCGGCCTCGACCTGGCTGCTCGGCGGTCCGGCCGCCGGCGACCAGGCGCAGGCGATCTTTTCGCGCGACATCGCGGTCGATCGGCTGGTGCGCCGGACCGATATTCCCCAACTGTCGATGATCGGCGCGGACGAATCGCTGCGTGGACTGGACCTGTTGTTCCACGAACTCGACAAGAAGAAGCGGCTGGGCAAGCTGGTCGAGGGGCTGGACGGCTATGACCGGGTGCTGCTCGACTGTCCGCCGGGCCTGACCGAGACCACCGAACAGGTGCTGCGCGCGGTCGACCTGATCGTCGTGCCGGTCGTCCCCTCCGCGCTGTCGACCCGCGCGCTGGAGGTGGTGGACGGGCATGTGCGCGGCCGCGTGCCGATCATGCCGGTCCATGTGATGGTCGATCGCCGCCGCCGCCTTCATGCCGAGGCGGTCGCCGCCCATCCCGACTGGCCCGTCATCCCGATGGCCAGCGTGGTCGAGGCGATGGGCGAGCATCGCGCGCCGATCGGCGCCTTTGCCCCCAAAAGCGCCGCCGCGCAAAGCTATGCCGCCCTCTGGCGGGCGATCGAACACCGCCTGGCGGCCGGTCAATAATTGTCCGGCATGGAGCGCCTGACCCCTCATCTCGTGCTGGGGGCCTATGCGGTTGGCGTCTTCCCCATGGCGGACACGCGCGATACCGCCCATGTCTATTGGGTGGAGCCGCGCAAGCGCGCGGTGTTGCCGCTCGACGGGTTCCACCTGTCGCGCTCGCTGCGCAAGACGGTGGCGGCGGACCGGTTCCGCGTCACGGCCGACACCGCCTTCGAAGCCATCATCCGCCTATGCGCCGAAAACGCGCCCGACCGGCCCGAGACCTGGATCAACTATGCGATCGAACGCGTCTTTATCGACCTGTTCGACATGGGCTTTGCCCATTCGATCGAATGCTGGGACGGCGACGAGCTGGTCGGCGGGCTCTATGGACTCAGCCTCGGCCGCGCCTTTTTCGGCGAGTCGATGGTCAGCCGCCGGACCGATGCTTCGAAGGTCGCACTGGTCTGGCTGGTCGCGCGGCTGCGCGCCGGGGGCTATAGCCTGCTCGACTGCCAGTTCCAGACACCGCATCTGGCGACGATGGGCGCGGTCGAGATCAACCGCGACGATTATGTCGCGCGGCTGTCCGATGCATTGGCGGGCGTTGTCGCGCCGGGCGCCTCCGCATCGGGAGCCTCGGCCGCAGGCGATTTCGGCGCGCTGGACCGCCTGGGCGCCGCCCCTGCCGGCGCGGGCACGGTCTGCGGGCCGGTTTCGGGCCAGGACATCGTGCAGCTCTTGGCCCAGACGTCATAGACCGGATGCTGCACCACGTTGAGCGCGGGACGCTCCTTGTAGAGCCAGCCTGAAAAGACGCGCTGCCAACGCTGATCCGCGCCGCGCACGTCGAGCTGCACAAAGGCGCCGGTCAGTTGCTCCGGCTCCCAGGAGGCCGTCTTTTCGCAGGCGCGCAGCCGGACGACGACATCGCCGACACGCACCGCCTGTCCCGGCTTGAGTGTCAGGTCGCGCGAGACGCCGTTGCGCTTGTTCAAGAGGCCGACGACCGCGACCCGCTCCGCCATCGGCGTGCCGCCGGTTGGCAGCGCCCCCTGGCCCGCATCCACCGACTCGATACCCGATCCGCCGGCGGAGCGATCGGGCAGGATCTGGCTGACCGCCGATTCGCCCGTATCCGACGCGCCCTTGCCGACCAGCGCGTGATAGCCGAACCAGCCGCCGATCCCCAGCGCGGCCGCCAGCGCAGCGCCGGCCAGCCAGCGAGACGTCTTCACCCCTCGGGCGTCCAGGCTTCGTAATCCCCCGTCGCCGCCGCGCGCCGACCGCCCTTTTCCAGCGCGCCGGACGGACGATAGGCCAGCGGCGTGCCGGTCATGTTGGGAATGGCGGGCTTTTGCCACGCACGACGCAGCGGCAGCGAGCGGTCGGGCACATCCTCGACCTGATGATGCAGCCAGCTGAACCATTCCGCCGGAACGCGGCTGGCGTCGTTGGCGCCCTTGTAGATCACCCAGCGCCGCGGGCGTCCGGCGGTATCGCGACCGCCCTCATAATAGACATTGCCATGGGCATCCTCGCCCACCTGCGCCTTGCCGCGCAGACCGAACCAGGTGCCGATGGTGGCGCCGTTCCACCAGGTGAAGGGATTGAGGTTGATGCCCATGCGCCGCCATGTAGCCCGGCTCTCGCCGCCCATCAACTGCCATCGACAGGATGACCGCGTTCCGCGCTGCGATCAGCGCGGCCAGGAAACCCTGTCGCCCTCGGAAATGCCTAAGTCCGCCGCGCGCCCGCCGACCAGTTCCAGCACCGCCGCCACCGGCTCGCCCGACGGAATCCGCGCTTCGGAGAAGGGTACGCTGTTGTCCGCGATCCGAGCGATCGTTCCATCGGCGCGGATGAAGAGGATGTCGAGCGATGTCGGCGTGTTCTTCATCCAGAAGCTGGCCGGGCGCGGCGCCGTGCCATCAGGGGGATAGGGGGCGAACACCATGCCGCCATCGGGCTTCAGGTCGGTGCGATACATCAGCCCCTGCGCCTGTTCCGCTTCGGTCCGGGCGTGCTCGACCCGGAAGACGTGCCGGCCTTGCGCGGTGACGATGGTCACGGGAATCGTCGCCGCCTTCCTGTCCTCGGTCGGTGCGGTCGCGTCCTTGCCCGAACAGGCGGGCAACGCGGTGAGCGCGGCCCCCGCCAGCGCCAGCGCCAGCACCAGCGCGAGACGTCGCGTCATGCCGACGCGCCGCGCTCGGTCACCACCACGGCCAGCGGCCCTTTCGGCCCCTCGACGATGCGCGCCGCCAGCGGCTGGCCCGGCTCGACCGACAGGATGCCGCCGCGCCGCAGCGTCTCCATATGCACGAAGATGTCCGCCCCGTCGCGATCGCGCAGCAAAAAGCCATAGCCTTTGAGCCGGTTGAACCATTTGACCTCTACGCCTTCCGGTTCGCCCGCCTGATCCTCCAGCGCGGTGGGATCGATCCGGTCGAGCGCGCGCGGGCGCTTGGGCGGTTCGGGGACGGCATGGGTCAGGTCGATGGTCAGGATTTCGCGGGCCTGATAGCCACGGCCGCGTTCGATCGCGACCATCTCCACCCGCGCCCCCTCGGGCAGGCTTCGCCGGTTATGCGGCTGCAACACCGTGAAATGGACCAGCACATCGCCGAAACGGGCATCGTCCGACACCGCGAAGCCAAAGCCCCGCGTCATGTCGAACCATTTGATGACGCCAGCCAGACGCACGGCGGTGTCCGTCGCCCCGCCATGGTCGCAGCCCCCGATATTTGGCGTTTCATCCAGCATCATCGCACCCTTGGATGACATTGCTAGCATCATTGCTCGCAGTCGCAATGAGACGCAGAGCTTTTTTCCCGGCTCGCAACGGGACGCCAGGACCAAATTCTTGACCTTGGTCTAGAATTCCTCTTCGAATAGTTCGCCCGGCCCCGCCGCTACGATACGGCGCGCGAGTCCGGGGGCATGTCCGGCGCGCATCATCGCAGCGAATTGCTTCTCCCGCACCGCGCGGTCGGCCGCGCCATCGCCGAACGGTCCGATTCGCCGCCGCCGGGCAAAGGCCAATGCGGCGTCTCGCGCATTCTCCGCCACCTGACCGGCCAACGCCTCGCTATCCTCCGCGCCGACCCGCGCGGCATGGAGCGCCTGCTGCACCCGCCGCGCGCCCAGCCCACGCCGGGCCAGCGACGCCGCCTTCGCCTCGGCATAAGCGCGATCGTCGACATAGCCCCGTTCGGCCATCCGCGCGGCCAGCCCCGCCGCATCCGCCGGGCGTTCCCCCGCCCATCCCCTTTCGCGCAGCTTCCGGGTCAGATAGTCGGTCAATTTCCCCTGCGTCGTCGCGAAGCGCTCGACATAGCGTAGCGCCAGTTGCTCCAGCAAGGCGGGATCAAGCGGCTTCGGTGGGCGGCGATCGGCATTCACGCCTTGTTTGTGCCACAGTGACACCGGAATGAGAACGTGGGAAGCCGCCATCATACCGGGGGCAGGAATCACGATCGTCCCCGCGGGGCAAGGCGCGGCGACGCAAGAGCATAAGGATTGAAGGCAAGGCCATGACGATCGAGCACCATCAGGACGACGCGCGCGGGATCATCGCGACGCCGACCGGAGATGCGCTGCCCCGCCGCTTCGCCGATTTCGACACGCTGGGCGAGGCGCTGGACTATGCCGCCTCCGGCGCGCGCGGACTGAACTTCCACGATGCGCGGGGCGCGCTCGCCCGCCCCTATCCTTTCGCCGAACTGCGCGCCGACGCGCTGACCTGCGCCCGCCGCCTGATCGCCAGCGGCGTTCGGCCCGAAGACCGGATCGCGCTGGTCGCCGAAACGGGGCCGGAGTTCGCCGCGCTGTTCTTCGGTGTGGTCTATGCAGGTGCCTGGCCGGTGCCGCTGCCGCTGCCCACCTCGTTCGGCGGCCGCGAGTCCTATATCGAACAGCTTCGCGTCCAGCTGGCGAGTTGCGATCCCAAGATGCTGATCTTTCCGCCCGAACTGGCGCAGATGGCGGGAGAGGCCGCCACGCTGGCCGGGGTCGAGGGGATCGACTGGAACCGTTTCGCCGAGCGTGAGGCGCCCGAGGCCGAACTGCCCAAGGCCGATCCCGAGGCGATCGCCTATCTGCAATATTCCAGCGGCTCGACGCGCTTCCCGCATGGCGTGGCGATCACGCACCATGCCCTGCTCAACAATCTGGCCGCGCACAGCCACGGCATGAAGATCCAGGAGAGCGACCGCTGCGTCTCGTGGCTGCCCTGGTATCACGACATGGGGCTGGTCGGCTGCTTCCTGTCGCCGGTCGCCAACCAGGTGTCGACCGACTATCTGAAGACCGAGGATTTCGCGCGCCGCCCGCTCGCGTGGCTCGACATGATCAGCCGCAATCCGGGCACCTCGGTCAGCTATTCGCCGACCTTCGGCTATGACATCTGCGCGCGCCGCATCTCGTCACAGACCAAGGCGTCGGACCGGTTCGACCTGTCGCGCTGGCGGATCGCGGGCAATGGCGCGGACATGATCCGCCCCGACGTGATGCAGTCCTTCGTCGACGCCTTTGCCGATGCGGGCTTCCCGGCCACCGCCTTCCTGCCCTCTTATGGCCTGGCCGAGGCGACGCTGGCCGTGTCGATCATGCCGCCGGGCGAGGGCATCCGCGTCGAGCTGGTCGAGGAAACCCAGCTGTCGGGCGGGGCGCGCGGCACCGACCGGCCGCAGCGTTTCCGCGCCATCGTCAATTGCGGCCGCCCCGCGCGCGACATGGTGATCGAAATCCGCGAGGAGGACGGCACCCCCCTGCCCGACGGCGCGATCGGCAAGGTATGGTGCAAGGGACCGTCGATCATGGTCGGCTATTTCCGCGATCAGGAGGCGACCGACGCCTGTCTGGTCGATGGCTGGCTCGACACCGGCGACATGGGTTATATGTCCAAGGGCTATATCTACATCGTCGGCCGCGCCAAGGACATGATCATCGTCAACGGCCGCAACCACTGGCCACAGGACATCGAATGGGCGGTCGAGCAACTGCCGGGCTTCAAGGCGGGCGACATCGCCGCCTTCGCCATCACCACGCCGGGCGGCGAGGAAACCCCCGCCGTGCTGGTCCAGTGCCGCAGCTCGGACGATGAGGAGCGTCTGCGCCTGCGCGACGAAATCCGCGAGCGGGTGCGCGCGGTGACGGGGATGAACTGCGTGATCGAACTGATCCCGCCGCGCACCCTGCCCCGCACCAGTTCCGGCAAGCTGAGCCGAGCCAAGGCGCGCAACCTGTATCTGGCCGGCGAGATCAAGCCATACGACGTCGCGGCGTGATATCGTCCTGAAAAGGTCTCAAAAGGGCTCGGTCGCAAGGCCGGGCCCTTTTTCATGGCGACCGCCCATGCTGAAGGTCGGCGCCCGCGTCCAGCCGGAGCGATGTCCAAGGCAATGCCGCGCTCCGGTTCATTCCAGCATCGCGTGATAGCTTTGCGGCGGCAAGGGAAGGGTCAGCCGCGCCGTCGCCCCTAGCGCGATGACGATCGACAGCGCCACCGCCATCGGCCATCCGATCCGCCGCCCGCCCCGCCATGGCGGCATCAGGACCGTACCCAGCGCGCAGGCGACGACCGGCCAGAGATGATAACGGAAGTCCGACGCCACGCTGATCACCAGAAAGCTCGCCTCCAACCCCAGCGCCGAGACGAACAGCGCGCCCGCCATCCCCTGCCCGCGCGTCGCCGCCGCGCCCGCGAGCGCGACGATGATCCAGGCGATCGGCCACATGATCGGCCAGTCGCCCCAGTCGCCGGCCATGCGCTGCCACGCCAGCGCGACGCGCCCCGGCTGGCCGAGGCCGAGCGTGTTGGGCTCTGACCCTTGCGGCGGACTGGCGTTCAGCCAATGGGCGGGTACCCAGAACCGCCAGCTCGAATTCACATGGGCCTGCCGATGCGCGGCATAGACCAGCGGATGATGCAGGATGGCGGGCACCAGCATCGCATAGATATTGCCCGGCGGCATCACCTCGAACCGATGCAACGCTTCGCCGCACCGCGACGGCTCGCCCAGCGGATCCCAGAAAAAGGGCTTCACGCAATGCTTCGCGCGGATCGTCGCAACCTCCGCCGCGGTCAGCCCGAGCGTCGGGTCCTCGGGCGCCCGAGACGCGATCGCCGACAGATCGTACAACGCCTGCGACCGCGCGACGCCGCTGGGCGATGCGGCGAGCAGCCGGTGATTGATCGTCGGTGCTGCGCCCAGCGTCACCAGGGTCAGCGCGACGGTGATCCCGATCCGCGGCGGCCAGCGCGGCGTCACCAGCAGGGCAACCAGCGGCGCGATGGCGAAGACAGCATTGACCCGGACCAGCGCGGCATAGACCAGCAGCAGCGCCGCCCCCGCCCAGCCGCCACGCGGCACCGCCCGCCCGCGCAATCGCCACCAGGCGATCAGCCCGGTGGCCGCGACCATCGCCGCGGCCATCTGCGCGTCCTTGACCACCGTCGCCTGCCAGCCGAGCCAGGGCGGGACCAGTCCGATCGCCAATATGAGCAGCGCCGCGCGCGGCCGCCGATCCACGATCGCCGCCGCGATCCCGCCCAGGCCCAGCCACCAGCCACCCAGTTGCAGTGCCAGCATCGGCCACGCCCCGCGATGCCCGAACACCGACCAGAGCCGCGCCATGATCGGCGGATGCCAGTCGTCATAATGTCCGGTCAGCGCCTGCGCATATTGGCCGACGCTGTCATATTGGACAAAGCCCGGCGCGAAGACCGCGAGACTGAGCCCGAACAGGACCAGCGTGGCGACGACGATGCGTAGACGATGGCTATGGGCTCGGGTCATGACAGACGCCATCGATGCGGCCAAAACCGGATATTACGCAAGCGGAATGCGGTGCGCCGCAATATGGCGATGCCCATCGGGGCTGGCAGCGCCCGGCCGAGCCTGCCAAGACCACTCCTGCCAGGAAAGGACAAGCCGTGCCAGGCGACGCAGCGTCATTGATCATCGATATGCAGATGATGATGCAGCACCGGATCGAGGACGGGCGCCCCCGTGTCAAGTCCGGCGCGCCCGCCGCCATCGAAACGCTCGCCATGGCATTTCGTAAGGCGGAGCGCCCCGTGATCCATATCCGCCATGCCGAACCGATCCCACCTCGCCCCTGCAGCCGGATGTGCCGGGATATCCCCCATGCCCTGCGCCCGCGACCATCCGGGCGAGACCATATTGGTGAAGACTACCTCCTCAGCCTTTCCCTGCACCAGTCTGGAGGGTCATTTGCGGGAACGAGGCATCACGCATCTGGTCGTCGTCGACGCGGTGGCGGGGTTCTGCGTCAACTCGACGGGGCGCTCGACGAGCGATCTGGGCTTTGCGGTGACCGTCGTGACCGACGCCGTGATCGGCTTCGACCTGCCCTCGGCAGGCCGCGATGCGCAGACGATCTTCCACGTGACCATGGGCCTGCTGGAAACGGGCTTCGCCGAATTGGGCGAAAGCGATGCGGTCATCGCAAAGCTGTCGATGCCGAAGTTGCAATCGAGCACCAGGGAGACACAGTCATGACCTACGCGATCGAAGCGATCGGCCATGTGCATGGCGGCCGAAGCGATCCCATTGACGACAACTGGGGTGCCAGCCGCTCGGTGATCGAACTGGACCGATCCCGCTTCGGTCCCGGAGCACTGGCCGGACTCGAGGCGTTCAGCCATGCGGAGATTCTGTTCCTGTTCGACCGGGTTCCATCGGACCGGATCGAAACAGGGGCCCGTCATCCGCGTGGCCGCGATGACTGGCCCCTCACCGGCATTTTCGCCCAGCGTGGCAAGAACCGGCCCAACCGCCTGGGCATTACGATCTGCCGTATCGAGGCGGTCGATGGCACAAGCCTCACGGTTGAGGGACTGGACGCGATCGACGGTACGCCGGTCATCGACATCAAACCGGTGATGCGCGAATTTCTGCCACGGGGCCCGGTGACACAGCCTGATTGGGTCGCCGAACTCATGGCCGCCTATTGGTAGGGTTTGCCGCCAAACGAAAAAGGGGCCCGCGGATGCGAACCCCTTTCCGATATCCGACCGGACGGTCCGATCAGATGTGGATCGCACGCCCGTAAGCGGCCAGCACCGATTCGTGCATCGATTCCGAGATGGTCGGGTGCGCGAACACCGTTTCCATCAGCTCGGCCTCGGTCGTCTCGAGCTGGCGGGCGACGACATAGCCCTGGATCATCTCGGTCACTTCCGCGCCGACCATGTGCGCGCCCAGCAATTCGCCGGTCCTGGCGTCGAACACCGTCTTCACGAAACCTTCCGCCTCGCCCAGCGCGATCGCCTTGCCGTTGCCGATGAAGGGGAACTTGCCGACCTTCACCTCATATCCGGCGTCCTTGGCCTTCGCCTCGGTCAGGCCGACCGACGCGACCTGCGGACGCGAATAGGTGCAACCCGGGATATTGCCCTTGTCCATCGCATGCGGGTGGACATCCTTGTTGCCCAGCGCCTGCGCGATGGCTTCGGCGGCGATCACGCCCTCATGGCTCGCCTTGTGTGCCAGCCACGGCGCGCCGGTCACGTCGCCGATCGCCCAGATGCCGTCGACATTGGTGCGGCCATAGCCGTCGGTCTTGATGTGGCCGCGATCGGTCGTGACGCCCAGCGTCTCCAGACCGATATTCTCGGTGTTGGGGACGATGCCGATGGCGACGATCGCATGGCTGAACTCGGCGGTCTCGACCTTGCCGTCGGGCCCCTTCATCGCGGCCTTCACGCCCGACGCCGTGGCTTCCAGCTTTTCCAGACCGGTCTTGGTCTTGATGGTCATGCCGAACTTGGTCAGCTGCTTGGTCATGAAGTCGCTGACTTCGACGTCCTCGACCGGCATGATCCGGTCGAGCATCTCGACGATGGTCACTTCCGCGCCCATGTCGTTGTAGAAGCTGGCGAACTCGACACCGATCGCGCCCGATCCGATGACCAGCAGCTTGGTCGGCATGGCGGGCGGCACCATCGCATGGCGATAGGTCCAGATGCGCTCGCCATCCGTCTTGGCGAAGGGCAGGTCGCGGGCGCGGGCGCCGGTGGCAACGATGATGTGCTTGGCGGTCAGCTCGGTGGTCTTGTCGCCCTGGATGACCGACAGCCTGCCCTTTCCGGTGATCGTGCCGACGCCCTCATGGACGGCGACCTTGTTCTTCTTCATCAGCCCCTTGACGCCCGCATTGAGCTGGCCCGCGACCTTGCGACTCCGATCGACCACCTTGTCGAGGCTGAACGAGGGCTTCTCGACCGACAGGCCGTATTGCGCGGCATGGGTCATATAGTGATAGACCTCGGCCGAGCGCAGCAGCGCCTTGGTCGGGATACAGCCCCAGTTGAGGCAGATGCCGCCCAGCCGCTCGCGCTCGACGATCGCGACCTTCAGGCCAAGCTGGCTCGCGCGGATCGCCGCGACATAGCCACCGGGGCCGGAGCCGAGGACGATAAGGTCGTAAGTGTCAGCCACTTTGCTCTTCCTTCTGAACGCGCGCCTTGGCGGTGCGTGGGGTGCGACCCCGAGTAAATGTCAGTCAGTCCTGGCCCGGAGCCATCGGTGGAACCGGGCGAGGCTTGCGATCCTTGTCGGTCGCGACGAACACGAAGCGCGCCTGGGTCACCCTGGTCGCGTCCTCCATATGGCGGGCGCGGCGCCAGGCCTCGACCTCGATCGACATCGACGTGGTGCCGACGCGGACGAGCTGGGCATAAACCGACACCTCGTCCCCGACGAGGACGGGGGCGTGGAACTTCATACCCTCGACCGCGATGGTCACCGCCCGGCCGCCCGAGTGGCGCGACGCCACCGAGCCCGCCGCGAGATCCATCTGGCCCATCAGCCAGCCGCCGAAGATGTCGCCATAGGGATTGGCATCGCCCGGCATGGCAGTGACGCGGATCGTGGGGTTCAGGTCGGGGAGCGTGGTCATGACTCGGCGTGCCTCCGCGCCAGACGGTCGGCGATATGCGCGCGGTGGAGCGGTCCGATGCCCATCACCACCGTCGCCAGCATCGCCGCCGCCCCGCACCACCAGATTTCGGTCCGCGCCAGCGGATAGGCCCAGGCGGCGGCCCAGGTCATGACCAGCGCCACCCCCAGTCCGAGGATGATGTAGAACAACTCGATCAGCGTCCGCATGGACCGCGCGCCCGTTTGGATCAGGCCAGCATCGCCAGCGGGCGCTCGACCAGCTCCTTGAACACCTTCATCAGCTCGGCGCCATCGGCCCCGTCGATCGCGCGGTGATCGAAGCTGCCGGTCGCCGACATGACGGTCGCGACGCCAAGCTGGTCGTCGACGATGTACGGCCGCTTCTCGCCCGCGCCGATCGCCAGGATCATGCCCTGCGGCGGGTTGATGACCGCCTCGAACTGCTTGATGCCGAACATGCCCATGTTCGAGATGGAGGCCGTGCCGCCCTGGAATTCATGCGGCTGCAGCTTGTTGTCGCGCGCGCGTGTGGCCAGGTCCTTCATCGTGGTCGAGATGGAGGACAGCGAGCGCGTATCCGCCTCCGACACGATCGGGGTGATCAGCCCCGCCGGGGTCGACACCGCGACCGAGATGTCGGCGCGCTTGAAGCTGATGAGCTGGTCGGGCGTGAACATGACGTTGCACTTGGGCACCGCCATCAGCGCGACGCCCAGCGCCTTGATGAGCATGTCGTTGACCGACAGCTTGACGCCGCGCGATTCGAGACCGGCGTTCAGTTCGCCGCGCAGCTTGAGCAGCGCATCGAGGCGCACATCCACCGTCAGATAGATGTGCGGCACCTGCTGCTTGGATTCGGTCAGGCGGCGCGCGATCGTCTTGCGCATGTTGGACAGCTTCGACGCTTCGTACGGGATATCCGGCACCTGCGCGGGCTTGGGCGCGGAGACCGACGCGGTTTCGACCGGGGCCGACGCGGCGGCGGCGGGCGCGGCCTTGGCCTGACCCGGCTGCGCATTCTCGACATCGGCCTTCACGATGCGGCCGTTCGGGCCGGAGCCGGTCAGCGTCGACAGGTCGAGCCCCTTTTGCGACGCGATGCGGCGCGCCAGCGGGCTGGCGATCGCCCGCCCGCCCGAGGCGCCCGCGCCACCCGTCCGGCTGCCCGAATCGGCGGGCCGCACTTCAGGGGCCGTCGTGCCGGGCGCGGGCGAAGCGGTCGGTTCGGCGGGTGCGGGCGCAGGAGCGGGTGCGTCCGACTTGGACGGTGCCTGGATCGCCGACGCATCCTCGCCTTCCTCGGCCAGGATCGCGATGACGGTCCCGACCTTCACATTGTCGGAACCCTCCGACACCAGGATCCTGGCGATCACGCCTTCATCGACGGCCTCGAATTCCATCGTGGCCTTGTCCGTTTCGATCTCGGCCATGATATCGCCGGACTTCACGGTGTCGCCCTCCTTCACCAGCCACTTGGCCAGCGTGCCCTCCTCCATGGTCGGCGACAGCGCAGGCATCTTGATCTCGATCGACATGGAGGACCTCTCGGGCAAACGAATTCCGTAGCGGCCCGTCTCTTGCGCCCGAATTGCGCCCGGTCAAGTCATGGCCTTGCACGAAATACGATGTAACGGCATCCTTTCGGGCGATTAAGGGGGGAACCATGCGTATCTATCTCGTCGTGATCGATGACAGTCCCGAAGCCCGCATCGCCCTGCGCTTCGCCGCGCGGCGCGCGGTCAAGACGGGCGGCGGCGTCGAGATTCTCACCCTGCTGCCACCCCAGGAATTCATCGCATTCGGCGGCGTGCAGGCGACGATCGAGGACGAGGCACGGCAACAGGCCGAGGCGCTGGTCGCCAGCGCCGCCGGAACATTGCTCGACGAATCGGGGCTGCGCCCGTCGATCACCGTGCGCGGCGGCGACGGCCCCAAGGTGATCCGCGAGATGATCGCCGCCAATCCCGACATCGCCGCGCTGGTCCTGGGCGCGGCGGCGAGCGGCGCGCCGGGCAAGCTGGTCAGCCATTTCTCGGGCACCGATGCGGGCGCGCTGCCGGTCCCGGTGATGATCGTGCCGGGCTCGCTGACGCCGGAGGCGATCGATCGGTTGAGTTGACGCGACATCGGCCACGCCCATGCGGGGATGCCGTCCTCGGATGCCCTCCAAACCTCGGGCGGGACCGCTTCGGACATGGGAGCCGCCCCTTGCCTCGTCTTTTCCGCTCGGCCAGTCTGAGGCGATGATCCTTCCCCTGCTTCTCGCCGCCGCCACGCCCGCGGCCGCCCCCTCCCCCACCCGCTTGAAGGCCGATGTGGAAGCGCTGGTCGGCTTCGGCACGCGTCACACCCTGTCGACCACCACCGACCCCCGACGCGGCATCGGAGCCGCCCGCGACTGGGCCGCCGCGCAGTTCGAGACGATCGCGAAGGGATGCGATGGCTGCCTCCGCGTCGAGCGGATCAATCGCCGCTTCACCGGCCCACGCGCGCCGAACGGGGTGATGGTCGAGGATGTGCTGGGCATTCAGCGAGGGCGCGACCCGAATCGCGTCGTCATTGTCGGCGCGCATATCGACAGCCGCGTGACCGACGTGATGGACGCGACATCCGACGCGCCGGGCGCCAATGACGATGCCTCGGGCGTGGCGCTGGTGCTGGAGGCCGCGCGCCACCTGTCCCGGCAGCAGTTCGACGCCACCATCGTCTATGCCATCTTCTCGGGCGAGGAACAGGGGCTGTGGGGCGCGACCCTGCTCGCCGATACCGCCCGGGCGCGGCAGTGGCGCGTATCCGCGATGCTCAACAACGACATCGTCGGCAACACGGTCGGCCAGGGCGGCGTGCGCGAGGCGCGCTGGGTCCGCGTCTTTTCAGAGGGGATTCGCGCCTCCGAAGACCTGGCCGGCCAGATGCAGCGGCGCGGCAATGGCGGCGAGGATGACGGGCCCAGCCGCGCGCTGGCCAAGGCCGTCCATGGCATCGCCGACAGGCTGGGCGGACTGGCCGTGTTCGTCGACCGGCGGCCCGATCGCTTTGGCCGGGGCGGCGATCACGAGCCTTTTCTGAAGCTCGGCTATCCGGCCATACGCTTCTCGGTCGCCAATGAGGATTGGGACGCGCAGCATCAGGATCTGCGCAAGGACGGCGCGGTCGCCTATGGCGACACGATCGACAAGATGGACTTTCCCTATCTGGCGAAGGTGACGGCGATCAACATCGCGACGCTCGCCCGGCTCGCCGCCGCGCCGCCCGCCCCCGACATGGTGACGAGCAGCGGCGCGCTGTCCCGCGATACGCAGGTGGAATGGCCCGCCGTCCCCGGCGCGGTCCGCTATCGCGTCCACTGGCGGCGCAACGACCAGGCGGACTGGACCCAGTCGCGCGATGTGACCGGGACCAGGACCGTGCTGCCGCAGGTGCCGGTGGATGACTATTTCGTCGGCGTGTCGGCGGTGGGAGCCAATGGCGCGGAGAGCCTCGTCACCTTTGGCGGGCGCTGATCCGCGCGAGTGGCGGGCGCTGATCCACGCAAGCGACAGGTGCCGATCAGCGCGCCCCCCGGATTATGGGAAGGATGCCGCCCCGAGGGAGTAAGGCGGGGCGGCATCCCAATATTCGACCCGGCGTCTCTCAGGTCGAAATCCCCCCTGGGGGAGCGCTTTAGCGACGAACACGCTTGCCGCGAACCGGGCCGCGGCGTGGGGCGGAACGCACCACTTGAGTCGTGCTGGTCGTCGTTGTCGTCGTAACCGGGGGCTGTTGTACCACAACCGTGGTCACTGTGGGAGCGGGATAATAATAACCCCCGTCGAAATAGCCCGATTGTCCTGACGCCAGCGTCCCGACGGTGGTGGTCGTCGTCACCGTCGAGCCATCCCGCGTCACCCAGCGTTGACCGGTGGCGGGGGGCGGTGGCGGCGGGGCCGGATAATCGCCGGGATAGCCATAGTCGGGCCGCCCATAATCGTCATATCCCGGCTCCATATGGCGACGGCGATCCTCGGCACGGTCGATCGCATAGCCCGCCGCTGCGCCCACGCCCGCACCGATCAGCGCGCCGCCGAGCCGGTCCCCGCGCCCGGCGATCGCGCCCCCCGCGACGCCGCCCGCCACCGCCCCCATGGCCGCGCCGCCCAGGCCGGAGTCGCGACGCTCGGGCCGTGGCGGCGGCGGCGGATAGCCCGCCCCGGCATAGCGGGGCGTGGCCGGGCCATCCCACTCCACGTCATACACGCTGTCATAGACCGTGCCGCGCGAATCGATCAGCACCGCATCGTCATAATAGCGCGACCAGCGATAGCCGGCGGGCGGCTGTGGCAGGCGATAGGCGGCCCAATCCTCGACCGCGAAGCGCGATCCGCTCCAATAGCCGGGCAGGGCCGTACCGCGCACCGGACGGCGATAGGCGGTCCAGCCACCGGGGGCATTGGCCCCACCCCACCAGCGGCCATCGACCCTGCTGCCCCAGCGCTGCGATGCGGCCCGCGCGTCACCGACCGTCCGGGTGGTGACCACGGGGCGGTCCATGCTCGGCGGGGCGGTGTCGATCGCCGGACGGGGATAGCTGGCGCCAGCGCGCGACTGCGCGAGGGCGGGCGTCGCAACACCGGTCACGAGGCTAAGGGCGATCAGGGGCGAGACGATCCGCATGGCGTGATGATTTTCCCGTGTTCAAAAGGCCATGGCGTCTCTCCACGCGCATTGGCCACCACGGATTTTGTATCACCCGGACGCCCGCGCCGATAGCGGCGCGGTCCGTCCCGAATCAGGATCAGGCCAGCATCGCCGCCAGCCGGGGCGCGAGCAGCGTCATCAATGCCTCGCATCCCGCCTGATCCTCCGCATCGAAGCGGCCGGGCGCCGGGCTGTCGAGGTCGAGGACACCCAGAACATGGCCGTCATGGACGATCGGCACGACCAGTTCCGATCGGCTCGCCGCGTCGCAGGCGATATGGCCGGGAAAAGCATGGACATCAGCGACGCGCTGGGTCTCGCCGGTGGCGACGGCGCTGCCGCACACGCCCTTGCCGACCGGGATGCGGATACAGGCCGCCTTGCCCTGAAACGGCCCCAGCACCAGTTCGTCCGCCACCATGCGGTAGAAACCGGCCCAGTTGAGATCGGGCAGATACTGCCAGATCAGCGCCGAGGCATTGGCCATATTGGCGACCGCATCCGCCTCCCCCGCCGTCAATGCGTCGAGCGCGGCATGAAGATCGCGGTAAAGCTCCGCCTTCGATCCGGCGGCGATGTCGAACTGATACATGCCGGCCGATGTAGGCGCGGCGGACCGCCCCGTCATCCCCCGATCGGGCCCCGATCGGCGAAACGCCCGCCCATCGCCCGTCGAGCCGGGTCCGTCATCCTGCCGCACATCCTCCGCCTGCACCGCGCGATGGCGCCCGGCGGGCGTCAGTCGAACCGCACCTTCCCGCGTCCGGCCTTCACCGCGCTGCGGCCCTTCTTCGCATCGACCCGGCGCGTCTGGGACGCGCGGGTGGGCTTGGTCGGGCGGCGCTTCTTGGGGACGATCGTCGCCTCGCGGATCAATTCGACCAGCCGTTCGCGCACCTCGCGCCGGTTCATCTCCTGCGATCGGCTGGCGTCGGCACGCAGGGTCAGCACGCCGTCCCTGGTCAGCCGGCTCCCGGCCAGCACGGCCAGCCGGTCCTTCACCATCTCGGGCAGATTGGGCGACCCGGCCACGTCGAAGCGCAGCAGCACCGCGCTGTCGGTCGTGTTCACATGCTGCCCCCCCGGCCCGGAGGCACGGGTGAAGCTTTCGACGACCTCCCGCTCGTCGATCGCGATGGCGCGGGTGACGGGGATCAGCGCCATCGCCGTAGCCGCGCTATCGCGCGAACGCGCCGAAGCGTTCGGGAATCGGCGCCTCCGCCGTGATCGGGTCCTTGGCATCCCCGCGCGGGACGGTCAGGCTGGCGGCGTGGAGCAGCATGCCGCCCGCATCCGACCGGCCATAGACCGGATCACCGATGACCGGCGCGCCCAGGCCGGTCGCGGCATGAACGCGAATCTGATGCGTGCGCCCGGTTTCGGGGCGGAACTCGACCAGCGTCCGCCCGCCTTCGTGGCGCAGCGCGCGCCAGGCGGTGCGCGCGGCCTTGCCCGCCGGGTCGGCGACGATCCGCCAGCCGGTCTCACGAGTCGAGACCTTTGCAAGCGCCAGGTCGATCATCCCCTTGCCTTCCACCACGCCGTCCAGCACCGCCAGATAGCGTTTCTGGACCAACCCGGCCTCGAACGCCTGCTGGAACCGGGCATGGGCCTTGGGATTGCGCGACAGCAACAGGCATCCGCTGGTGTCACGGTCCAGCCGATGCACCGCCTGCGGCCAGCGCTTGAACCCGAATTTCAGCGATTCCATATGGTTTTCAAGACTGATCGACCCGTCGCGGGGTCGATCGACGGGCAGGCCCGCCGGTTTGTCGATCACCAGCGCCTCGCCGTCGATGAATAGTACGCGATCTCCGTGCATCGCGCTCCCTTGCCACCGCGCGCGTCGACATGCCAGAGGCGCGCGCGTCATGCCGACCGTTCTTGTCCCCCTGTTCCGGTGCGCCGCGCTGCTGGCCATCGCCGCGACGCCCCTCATGGCTCAAGCGCAGTCCTGTGGCGGATCGCTGCCGCCGCCGGGCCCTGATGGACGAGTCGCCGGGCATTTCGCCTATGGCGACGCGCCGCCGGGCGAGATCGTGCCCGCGCCGCCGGGCTTCGGGCTGAAACCCTATTGCCAGCTCAACCGGGCGATGCTGCCCGATCTGGAACGGCTGCTCGATGCGGCACGGCGCGATCCGGCGGTGGGGGGCGAGTTGCGCGGACTGTCCTGCCACCGTGCAGTCGCCCGGCAACACAATGTCTTCTGTCGCGAACGCAACATCTCCGCCGCCGAACGCGCCATTTCGGTCGCCCCCGCCGGGCATAGCGAACATGCGACCGGCTATGCGATCGACTTCGCGGTTCGCCCCGCGCATGGTTGTCCCGATGCCGAGGGGTGCATGGCCGCGCTGCCCGCCGCGCGCTGGCTGATGGCGAACGCGCCGCGCTATGGGTTCGAAATGAGCTTTCCCGCCGGCAACCGGCAGCATGTGAAATGGGAGCCGTGGCATTGGCGCTGGGTCGGCACCAGCCCGAATGCGCCCGGCGCGGCGCAGGCGCGGGCCGTGTTCGCCCGGGCACGCGCGCGCTTCCCGGCGAATCCGGGGGTGCGCGATCCGCTGAAGGTCCTATTGACCGGCCAGCCGCCGGTCCCGGTCCAGCCCGCGGCCCCGGCCGGGAAAAAGCGGAAGCGGCGATAGCGGCCCGTCACGCCCCCGCGAAAAGCGGGGGCACCGTCGTCCGGCACCCCCGCTCCTGCCTCATCCGAACAGCTTGGCGGCCGTCTCGGCGATGCGCTTGCCCTGATAGCGGGCGCCGTCCAGATCGACCTGGCTCGGCTGGCGGCTGCCATCGCCGTCCGCCAGCGTCGACGCGCCGTAAGGCGTGCCGCCATGGACTTCCTTCACGCCCATCTGGCCCTGGAAGCCATAGTCCAGGCCGACGATCGTCATGCCGTGATGGATCAGGTTGGTCAGGACCGAGAACAGCGTCGTCTCCTGCCCGCCATGCTGGCTGGCAGTCGAGGTGAAGGCACCGCCGACCTTGCCGACCAGGCCGCCCTTCATCCACACGCCGCCCGTGGTGTCCCAGAAGGCCGCCATCTGGCTCGCCATCCGGCCATAGCGGGTCGGCGTGCCGACGACGATCGCGTCATAGTTCATCAGCGCATCGGGCCCCTCGATCTCGGGATGCGCGGTGTCGGTCTTGAAACCGGCGGCCTTCACCACCGCGTCGGGCGCGGTTTCGGCGACGCGGCGGATGTCCACCTCGGCCCCGGCCGAACGCGCGCCCTCGGCGATCGCGTCGGCCATCTGCTCGATATGACCATAAGACGAATAATAAAGGACCAGAACCTTGGCCATGTCACATACTCCCTTGGCAAACAGGTTGAACTTACTCGGCGTCGACCAATACGATCTCGGCATCCTCGATCGCGGTGATGGTCACGGACCGGCCACCTGCTTCGGTGGCCGAAAGCGCCGCACCGTCGCGTGCCGCGAACGGCACACCGTCGATTTCGATCCGTCCCGTGGCGGGGACGAGATAGACATGACGCCCCTCGCCCACCTCATGGGTCACGCTTTCCCCGGCGCGCAGCGTCGCGCCCAGCACACGGGCATCGGCGCGGATGCGCAGCGCGTCGCCATCCTGCTCGAACCCGCTGGCCAGCGTGACGAACCGGCCGGAGCGCTCGCCCTTGGGAAACGGCTTCGCCCCCCAGCTCGGCTGGCCGCCACGGCTGCGCGGTTCGATCCAGATCTGGAAGAGCGTGGTCGGCTCGGCCTCCAGATTATATTCGGCGTGGCGCACGCCCGACCCCGCGCTCATCACCTGCACGTCGCCCGCCGCCGTGCGGCCGACATTGCCCATCGAATCCTGATGGGTGATCGCGCCGGTGCGGACATAGGTGATGATCTCCATGTCGGCATGCGGGTGCGGCGGGAAACCGGCGTTCGGGGCGATGACATCATCGTTCCAGACGCGGATCGCGCCCCAGCCCATGCGGGCGGGATCATAATAATTGGCGAAAGAGAAATGATGGCGCGCATCGAGCCAGCCATGATTGGCATGGCCAAGACTGTCGAAGCTGCGCCGCTCGATACCATTTTCGATCATGGTCGTGGTCATGGGGCGTCTCCTTGTGTTGGTGCCAAGATAGGGCGGATTATGGTCGCGTAAACGGAAACGCTGGAAACCGATCGTTTCCACGTTCATTGTAGCGCCAGGCCGACCGCCACAAGGTCGCGCACGGGCCCGGAGGGGTGCCAAGGGGGGTGTCGATGCGTCTGCCGGATCTGGAAGCCTGGGCGATCTTCGCCGCCGTGGTCGAGCATCGCTCGTTCAGCGCCGCCGCCGACGCGATCGGCCTGTCCAAGGCCACCGTGTCCAAGGCGATCACCCGGCTGGAGGCCCAGCTCAACCAGTCGCTGTTCCACCGCACCTCGCGCCGTCTGGCGCTGACCGAGGCGGGCAAGCCGCTGGCGGATCATGCCGCGCGCATCCTGGCCGAGGCCCGCGCCGCCGAGGAAGCCGCGCGCGACGCCGCCAGCGCGCCCGCGGGGCGCATCCGGCTGGCCGCGCCCATGTCCTTCGGCAACACCAACATCGCCCCGCTGATCGCCGATTTCCTGGTCCTGCATCCGGGCATCGAGATCGAGTTGCACTTGTCCGACGCGCGGGTCGACATCGTGGCGGAAGGCTATGACATCGCGCTGCGCATCGCCGACCTGCCCGACAGCTCGCTGCGCGCGCGGCGACTGTGCGGGATTTCGACGCATGTCGTCGCCTCGCCGCGCTATCTGGCCGATCATGGTCGGCCGACCCATCCCAATGAACTCGGCGAGCATCGACTGCTCGGCTATGCCAATATCGTCGGGCCGTGGCGCTTCCGCCGGTCGGACGGCGCCGAGGTGTCGGTGCGCGCACAAGGCCCGCTGACCGCCAATAGCGGCGACGCGCTGGTGCCCGCCGTGCTCGCCGATCTGGGCATCGCGCGGCTGCCCGGCTTCATCATCGGTCCATATCTGGACAGCGGGCGCGTGACCGAGATCCTGACCGACTGGGCGCCGCCGGCCACCGGCCTGCACCTGCTGACCCCGCCCAGCCGCCTGCGCCCCGCGCGGGTCGAGGCGCTGATCGCCTGGCTTGTCGACCGGGTGCGCGATCCGTGCGCCATGGTCGGCCAGGCGAAGGACGCCGTCGCATGAACCGCCTGCGCCCCGATCAGGACGATAGCCGCTTCATCCGGCGGATCGTCATGACCCTGCTGATCCTGGCGGTCACCGCCGCGCTGTTGCGCGCGGGCAATCTGCTGATCCTCGCCTTCGGTTCGATCCTGGGCGCGATCGTCATCCACGCCGTCGCCGATCTCTATGCCGATCACCTGCGGGTCGGGCCGAAGCGATCGCTGACCCTGGCGATCGCGACCCTGCTGGCGCTGCTGGGCTTTCTCGCCTGGCTGTTCGGCGTCGCCTTTCGCCAGCAGCTCAACACCCTGGTCACCCAGTTGCCGATCCTGCTCGACCAGCTGGCGCGCTGGGCCTCGCAATCGCCGGTGGGGGACAAGATCGTCGATGCCGTCCGCGCCTCCTATGCGGGCAGCCGGGTGGCGCAGGATATCGGCGGCATCGTGTCGGGCGCGGGCGAGTTCATCCTCAATTGCCTGCTGCTTCTGGTCGGGGCGCTGTTCTTCGCCGCCGATCCGAAGGTCTATGAACGCGGCTTCCTGCTCCTCGTCCCGCGATCGATGCGCCCCGCCATGGAGGATGCGCTGTTCGACACCGGCTCGACCCTGCGGCTGTGGCTGCGCGCGCAGTTGATCCAGATGACGACGATGGGCGTGCTGGTCGGCGTCGGGTTGGCGATCGCGGGCGTGCCCTCGCCGGCGGCGCTGGGCCTGCTGACCGGGCTCAGCGAGTTCGTGCCCTATGTCGGGCCGATCGCCGCGATGCTGCCTGCGCTGGGGCTGGCGGTGCAGGGCGGCAATGGCGCGGTGATCGGCACGCTCATCACCTTCGCGATCGTCCGCCTGATCCAGACCAACGCGATCACCCCCTTCGTCACCAGCCGCGTCGTGGCGATCCCGCCCGCGATCACCCTGTTCGCGATCATCGGCATCGGCACCATCTTCGGCCTGTTCGGCCTGTTCTTCTCCGCCGCGCTGCTGGTCGTGCTGTTTACCCTGATCCGCAGCCTGTATCTGCGCGAAGTGCTGGGCGAGGATATCCCGCGGGCCGCGCACCAGACGTTGCTCGCCGCCAATGCGCGGCTCAAGTCCACCGAAGATTAATCCGGTTTAGGATCGAATTAACCTTTTGCGTTCATACCCGCATTGGTTAATGAATCGAATACCAGATCGCCGGGGGGCACCAAGCAGGGCGATTGCTCGCAAATGGGGACTATCGATGCGCGTATTGCTGATCGAAGACGAACCTACGACCGCCAAGGCCATCGAGTTGATGCTCGGCAGCGAGGGTTTCAACGTCTACACCACCGACCTGGGCGAAGAAGGCCTCGATCTCGGCAAGTTGTATGATTACGATATCATCCTGCTCGACCTGAACCTGCCCGACATGCACGGCTATGACGTGTTGAAGCGGCTCCGCGTCGCCCGTGTCGCCACCCCCGTGCTGATCCTGTCGGGGATCAACGAGATGGACTCCAAGGTGCGCAGCTTCGGTTTCGGGGCCGATGACTATGTCACCAAGCCGTTCCACCGCGAGGAACTGGTCGCGCGCATCCACGCCGTCGTCCGCCGCTCCAAGGGCCATTCGCAGTCGATCATCCGCACCGGCAAGCTGGCGGTCAATCTGGACGCCAAGACGGTCGAGGTCGACAATGCCCGCGTCCACCTGACCGGCAAGGAATATGCCATGCTGGAGCTGCTCTCGCTCCGCAAGGGCACCACGCTGACCAAGGAAATGTTCCTGAACCATCTCTATGGCGGGATGGACGAGCCGGAACTGAAGATCATCGACGTCTTTATCTGCAAGCTGCGCAAGAAGCTGAGCCTGGCCTGTGACGGCGAGAATTATATCGAGACCGTCTGGGGCCGCGGCTATGTGCTGCGCGAGCCGGATGAGGTCGGTCAGGAGGCACAGGCCGCCGTCGCCTGATAGGCCGTCCGGTTCCGATTCAAAAGGGCTGGCTCGCAACCGCGGGCCAGCCCTTTTCATTGTATCCAGCCTCAAGATGGCCGCCCGTCAGGCAGCCAGGTATCAGGCGGCCACCCGCCTCCGCCGCCGGGCGATGAACGCGAAGAGGCCCAGCCCGGTCATCAGCAGTGCCAGGCTCGCGGGCTCCGGCACGGGCGTGGGCGAACCGCCTCCGCCGCTTCCCCCCGAACTGCTCCCGCCCGAACTGCTGGGGCCGCCCGTCCCGTTCGGGACATAGACGCCGACATAGGTGCCCAGATGGAATTCGCCATTCTGGATCAGGCTGCCGAACACCGCCGATCCCTCGATATAATTGCCCGTTACCGCCGCCGCCTTGGGGGCCAGGACCGAGCCTTTCCAGGCGGTGGTCAGGCGCAGGTCGGTCGCCTCGGGGAAATTCCAGATGACATGCTCGCCCAGCCCGGTGGCATTGCCCAGGAAATTGTCGTCCAGCCGCACCGAGGTGCCGGACACGTTGACGATCACCGTATCCGCGCCGTTGCGGTTGAACGCGATCTCACCGAACCGCGACAGGTCGGACGCCTTCAGGTTGAACACCGCCACGCCATCGGCATTGGGAACGGCGTTGAAGGTCGCGCGGTTGTTGGCGATGCCGACCGCGGCGGTGGCGGTCAGCGCGGCATAGCCGTTGGACAGATCGACCATGCTGCTCGCCAGCAGGCTCTTCTGCAGGTTGAGCCCGGACACGAAACCGGGATCGCTCGTCCCCAGCCCCGCCTGCACGATATTCTGGTTGATATTGGTGTTGGACAGCGTGCCGCCGACCTTCACCGTCTGCACCCCGCCATTCAGGTTGAAGCCGCCCTGCACATTGCCGCCGACCAGTGCGCCCGAACCATTGTTCAGGTTTTTGGCCCCGCCCAGCACGTCGCCCACCACGGTCAGGCCCGGCACGGCATAGTTGGACGCCGCAGGGGTGCGGATCTGATAGTTGGACGAATTGCCGCTCAGATTTCCGCCGACAAAGGTCCGTCCCTCCACCTCCGAACTGGAGTTCAGATCGCCCAGGACGATCAGATTCCATTCCTTCAGCGCATCGATTCCCACCACGGGCGAGGCCATGGCGACAGACGGCAAGGCGGCCGCGACCAGCCCGGCAAGCAGCAGACGATGATTCATGACGGTATAACTACACCGAACCACGCATAGGTTCCGCTATTATCTGGGCCGCATCATGGTCAACTTTGGGACGATGCCCGCGATCAGCGCCGGTCCCAGACCTTCTGCCCGCCGATCCACGTCTCTTCCACCTTCGTCGCCCGCAGGTCGGTCGGGCTGGATTCCAGCGGATCGCGATCGACGATGATGAAATCGGCCTGCTGTCCCTGTCCCAGTCGGCCGAACATGTCCTCGGCAAAGGCGGCATAGGCGCCGTCCATGGTATAGGCGCGCCACGCCGCCTCGCGCCCGATGATCTCCTGCGGCTGCCACCCGCCATAGGGCTGGCTGTCGGGGCCCTGGCGGGTGATCGCGGCGGCCCATCCCGCGAAGGGATCGGGGCTTTCGACCGGATAGTCGGACCCGAAGGCCAGCGTCGCACCGTTCTTCAGCATCGAATTCCAGGCATAGGCCCCGGCCAGCCGCGCCGGGCCGAGCCGCGCCTCAGCCATGATCCGGTCGGATGTCTCATGCACCGGCTGCATCGACGCGATGATGCCGTGCCGGCCGAATCGCGGCAGATCCGCCGGATCGACGATCTGCGCATGTTCGATCCGCCAGCGGCGATCACCCTTGTAAGTCTCGGCGAGTTCGTCGATCGCGTCCAGCACCTGGGCATTGGCGCGGTCGCCGATGGCGTGGACGGCGACCTGATATTTGTCCATCGCCGCGCGGCTCATCAGGTTGCGGATCACATCGTCCGACAGGAAGCCCAGCCCGCTCTGGCCCGGCGCATCGGCATAGGGTTGCTTCAACCAGGCCCCGCGCGACCCCAGCGCGCCGTCGGCATAGAGCTTGACCCCGACCAGCCGGAGCCGGTTGTTGTAGAGCCACTGGGTCGGCCCGGTGCCGCCGATCCGCACGCTATCCTCGACGCCGCCGCCATAGCTCAGGATACGGATGCGGATATTCCCCGCATCGCCCATCCGGCGATAGGTCATCCATTCGTCCAGCGAGGTGCCCATATCGGTGGTCGCCGTGATGCCATGGCTCAGCAATGCATTCTGCGCCTTCAGAAAGGCGGTGTTGCGATCCTTGGCCAGCGGCTGGGGCACCGCCTTCTGGATCAGCGCCATGGCGGCATCGACGAATACGCCCGAAGGCTGCCCGCCCACCTTCTCGATCCGCCCCCCGGCCGGGGCGATCGTGCGGGCGGTGATGCCAGCCGCCTTCATCGCCGCGCTGTTGGCCCAGAGCGAATGGCCGTCGGCACGCTCCATCACGGCCGGGCGATCGGACACGACGGCATCCAGATCGGCCGCGGTCGGGAAGCGCCCCAGCCCCCAGGCCTCCTGGTTCCAGCCGCCGCCCAGCACCCATTTGCGATCGGGATTGGCCGCCGCATAGGCCGCGATCCGCGCCTTGGCCTCGTCGAGCGACCGGGTGGGGGACAAATCGAGTTCGAGCAGGCGAAAGCCCAGCCCCATCAGATGGCCGTGCGAATCGACGAAACCGGGCAGCAGCACCCGCCCCTTCATATCCGCGCGCCAGTCGAGCTTGTCGGGACGCTTGTCCTTGGGGCCGAGCAGCCGGACGACCTTGCCATCGGGGGTCAGCAACAGGCCGGTGAACCGGACGACCTTGCCGTCCTTGTCCAGCGTCCGCCCGGCCACATTGTCGATCAACGCATCGGCGAACGCGGCGGCGGGGGTCCATGCGATCGCCAGCGCGACGAGGGTGGAACGGAGGATGCGGGGGAAGGAAGCCGGCTTTACCATGGCCGATCCCTATCGGGTGATGGCCTCCGTTGGAAGCGTCCGCCTCTGCCCGGCCCCCGGCACGCGGGCCATGATGCCGCCGGCGGCGTCAGGACCGCCGCACCACCTCGCGAATCACGAAATGCGACGCCAGCCGGGTCACGCCCGGTAGGCGCGCCAGCGTCTCGCGATGGATACGCTCGTAACTGTCGTCGCGACGCACCTCGACCTGGATCATGTAATCCGCCTCGCCGCTCATCAGGAAACATTCCACGATCTCGGGACAGCGCAGGATTTCGCGCTCGAACGCCGCCATGGTCTCGTGCCGCTGGTCCTTCAGCGTGACGTTGACCATCACGATCGATGGCCGTCCCCGCGCCTCGTGGCTCAGGATCGCGCGATAGCCGGTAATCACCCCGGCCTCGCGCAGTTGCGCCACGCGGCGATGCGCGGCGCTGGCGGACAGCCCGACCTTCTCGCCCAGCGCCGCGCTGGTCAGATCGGAGTCGCGGACCAGTTGGGCCAGAATGCGGCGGTCGATCGCGTCGGACATTCCATCCCGATACACCCTCGAAACACGCAAGAAAATCGCGAATTATACGATGTTTCGGGAAAGCTTTGCACACCTCTCCCAGTCGATCGGCGCTACGATCATCGTGACGATAGAGACGATATATAAGGAGAGATCATCATGCGCGTCGGTGTCCCAAAGGAAATCAAGAACCACGAATATCGCGTCGGCCTGACCCCGCCCTCGGTGGCCGAACTGGTCGCGGCCGGTCATGAGGTCATCGTCGAAACGAAAGCCGGTGGCGGCATCGATTTCGAGGATCAGGACTATATCGACGCGGGCGCGCGCATCGTCGCCACCGCCGCAGAGGTGTTCGACCAGGCCGAGATGATCGTGAAGGTCAAGGAGCCGCAGCCGGGCGAGGTCGCGATGCTGCGCCCGCATCACCTGCTCTTCACCTATCTCCACCTCGCCGCCGACAAGCCGCAGGCCGAGGGATTGATGCAGTCGGGCGCGACCTGCATCGCCTATGAAACCGTCACCAGCCCGCGTGGCGGCGTGCCGCTGCTCAAGCCGATGTCGGAAGTCGCGGGCCGCATGGCGGTGCAGGTCGGCGCGCATTATCTGGAAAAGCAGCAGGGCGGCCGTGGTATCCTGCTCGGCGGCGTACCCGGTGTCGCGCCGGCCAAGGTCGCGATCCTGGGCGGCGGCGTGTCGGGCGTGAACGCGGCGCAGATGGCGGTGGGCCTGCGCGCCGACGTCACCATCTATGACATCAACAACGACCGCCTCGCCGAGCTGGACATGTTCTTCTCCAGCCAGATCAAGACCGCCTATGCCTCCAAGGCGGCGATCGCGGCGGCGGTGAAGAACGCCCATCTCGTCATCGGCGCGGTGCTGGTCCCCGGCGCGGCGGCCCCCAAGCTCGTCACCCGCGACATGCTGAAGACGATGAAGCGTGGATCGGTGATGGTCGACATCGCGATCGACCAGGGCGGTTGTTTCGAGACCAGCCATGCGACCACCCACCAGGACCCGGTGTTCGAGATCGACGGCGTGATCCATTATTGCGTCGCCAACATGCCGGGCGCGGTCGCGCGCACCTCGACCTTCGCGCTCAACAACGCGACGCTGCCTTTCGCGGTCAAGCTCGCCAACATGGGCGCGGACGCCGCGATGAAGGCCGATCCGCATCTCGCCAACGGCCTGAACGTCTCGGATGGCAAGATCCGTCACGCCGCGGTCGCCGAAGCGCTCGACCTGCCGCTCGAGGCCTGGGCGGGCTGAGCCGCCTCCGGTCGTGCCGGGCGAAGCCGCATCACGCGACTTCGCCCGGTCGACGGATCGACCAGCGCGAATCACCGCGTTACGAAAGATGCCAAGGGGAAACCCCTATTGGCCCATCATCCCGATCGCGCGGTCGAGCAGCATCACCCGCTGCGCAATCGCCGCCCGATAGGGCGCGTCGGCCGGCGTCCGCTGCAGCGCCAGCCGCCACAGGGTCCGCGCCTTCATGACGTCTCCCGCGCGTATCTGCGCCATCCCCTCGAAGAAAAAGGGCGCGGGGTCTCTCGGGCCCAGGGTTCGCGCCCGGCGAAAGGCGAATTGCGCGGCGGGCGACATCTGATAGCCGTCATGCGCGAACAGGAGATTGCCCAGTTCGGTCCAATAGGCGACGCTGTCGGGCTTGCCGCCGACCGCCGCCAGCATGATCCGCACGGCGGTGCGCTTGTCCCCCGATCGGGCCAGCGCGTCGGCGGCGGTGAACATCGCCGCCTCGCCGCCGAACCGGCCCATCAACTGGCCGCGCAGTTCGCGCATGTCCTCATCGTCGACGCGGGGGTCGGGGCGCGGCGCGGGCGCGCTGGCGGGCAGGCCCGGCCACCCCTGCCACGCATAGCCGACCCCGCCCAGCGCCAGCGCCGCGCCCATCATGGTCCAGAGCGGACGCGGCAGCCCCAGACGCACGGCCAGCCCGATCGCCAGCGCGATGAGCAGCAGGAGGATCAGCCAGCCCATCAGCGCCGCTTGCCGAAACTGGACCGCGCGATCCACCCGCCGATCGCAAGCAACAGGATCGGGGTCGCCCACAGCAACGCCGTCGCCGCCGACAGCGGCGGGTCATAGCTGACATAATCGCCATAGCGTTCGATCAGCCAGGCACGAATAGCGGCCGGGCTGTCCCCGCGCGCGATACGCTGGCGCACCAGCGCGCGCATGTCGGCGGCCATGTCGGCGTCGCTGTCGGCGATCGACTGGCCCTGGCACACCACACAGCGCAGTTCGCCCATCAGCGCGCGCGCGCGCGCTTCCGCCCGGGCGTCGGGCAATTGCGTATTGCCGTAATCGGGCGCAGCCGTTCCGGCGGCCAGCGCGATCGCGAGCAGCAGACTCATCGTGCGGCGGCCACGTCGCGGGCGATCTCGTCGACCTGCTCGGGGCGGATATCGCCGATATATTGCCGCACGATCCGCCCACGCCCGTCGATCAGGAAGGTCTCGGGCACGCCCGACGAACCGAGCGACATCTGGACGCGGCTCTGCCGGTCATCGCCGATCGCGCGGTATGGGTCGCCGTTGCGCCGTAAAAAGCCCGCAATGGCCGGGCTTTTGTCGTGAATGGCGATGGCATCGATCGTCACGCCGCGCACCTTGAGCTGCATCAACTGCGGCGCTTCGGCGATGCATGGAATACACCAGCTCGCGAAGATGTTGAGGAGGCGCGGCTGCCCCCGGCCGAAATCGCCGCTCGCCAGCCCCGGCTTGCCCGCCACCATCGGGTCGAGGCGAAAGGCGGGCAGCGGCTTGTCGACCAGCGTGGAATGCACGGTGGTGTCGCCCGGCCGCATCAATCCGGCGGCGACCACCGCGAACAACACGCCGAACAGCGCGAGCGGCGTCCAGATCAACCAGCGTCTCATCCCCGACTTCTCATCCCCAAAGGGCCTCCCGCCGCCGCTTCGTCCATTCCTTCCACCAGCGGCCGACCAGCGCCAGCGCGCCGCCCAGCGCGATCAGCGCGCCGCCCAGCCAGATCAGCGTCACGAACGGCTTCCACCACAACCGCAACTGCCAGCGGCCGGTCGCCGCATCCTGCTGTCCCAGCACCGTGTAGAGCTGGCCATTCCAACGGGTGGCGATGGCGCTTTCGCTGGTGGTGGTGGGCGGATCGGTGAAGAAACGCTGTTGCGGGCGCAGGCTGGCGCTATCGCCGTCGCGCGTGGCGGTCAGACGCGCCTCCAGCGCCGACCAATTGGGACCGACATTGGGGTAGATGCGGTTCAACTGGACGCGCCACGGGCCCACGATCGTCGCCTGCCCCGGATAGAGCGCGACCAGACGTTCGGCGGTGAAGGCGCTGTCGCAGGCCATGCCGATCATGCTGACCCCGATCCCGGCATGGGCAACGACCATGCCCCAGATAGGCAGCGGCGTGCGCCGCCAGTTGCGCCGCGCGACCGGCAGCACGCTGGCGACGACCAGCCCGACGCCGAAGGACAGGCCGAGCAGCGGCAGGACGTCCATCCCGCCGCTCAGCGTCAGCACCAGTGCAAAGGTCCCCGCCGCCGCGACCATCGGCCACAGCATGCGGACCAGCACCGCCTCGGCATCGTCCCGTCGCCAGCGCAGGCTGGGCCCGACCGCCATGACCGCGACCAGCGCCAGCGCGATCGGCCCAGCCGCCGTGTGGAAGAAGGGCGGCCCGACCGACAACCGCACGCCGAACCCCGCCGCGACCAGCGGGTAGAGCGTGCCGATCAGCACGATGCCCAGGATCACCGAGAGCAGCAGGTTGTTGATGACCAGCCCGCCCTCGCGGCTGACGAACGCGAAATTGCGCCCCGCGCGGACCTGCCCGATCCGCGCGCCGAACAATGCCAGCGCGCCGCCGATATACAGGCCCAGCAATCCCAGGATGAACGCGCCGCGTCGCGGGTCGACGGCAAAGGCATGGACGCTGGTCAGGATGCCCGAACGGACGAGGAAGGTGCCGATCATCGACATGGAAAAGGCCACCACCGCCAGCATCACCGTCCAGGCGCGCAGCCCGTCGCGCGCCGCCAGCACATTGACCGAATGCAGCAGCGCCGTCGCCGCCAGCCAGGGCATCAGCGAGGCATTCTCGACCGGGTCCCAGAACCACCAGCCGCCCCAGCCCAGCTCATAATAGGCCCAATAGGAGCCCGCCGTGATGCCGATGGTGAGGAACACCCAGGCGCCCAGCACCCAGGGGCGCATCGCCCGGGCGAAGGCCGGCCCGACCTGCCCCGTCACCAGCGCGCCGACCGCGAAGGAAAAGGCGACCGACAACCCGACATAGCCCGCGTAGAGCGTCGGCGGATGGAAGGCGAGGCCGGGGTCCTGCAACAGCGGGTTCAGCCCCTGCCCCTCGACCGGCGCGGGATTCAACCGGGCGAACGGATTGGAGGCGAAAAGGAGAAACGCATAGAAGCCCAGCGCGATCGCGCCTTGCGCCGCCAGCGTCGCGACATGGGTCGCCCGGTCCAGCGCGCGCTCCTTCCACGCGACCAGCGCGCCGCCCGCGCCAAGGATCGTCACCCAGAGCAACATCGAGCCTTCATGATTGCCCCAGGCCCCAGCGAATTTATAGATCCAGGGCTTGGCCGAATGGCTGTTCTCCGCGACCAGCCTGACCGACAGGTCGGTGTCCAGGAACACCCCGATCAGCGCCGCCATGGCAAGGACGACCAGCCCGCCCTGCACGATCGCGACCGGGCCGATCGCGGCCATCGCCTGCGCGCCCGCCGCATCGCGGCGGCGCAGGCCCAGTACGCCCAGCAGCAGTTGCAGCCCCGCGAGCATCGCCGACAGCCAGAGCGAGGCGAGTCCGGCCTCCGCGATCATGGCTTCAGGCTCCGGCTCTCGTGCATGGTGCCCGCCATTTCGGGCGGCATATATTTCTCGTCATGCTTGGCCAGCAAATTGGTCGCCACGAACCGGCCATCGGGCTGAAACTGCCCCTCCGCCACCACACCCGATTTTTCGCGGAACAGATCGGGCGTGATCCCGGCGAAGGTGACGGGCGTCGTCGCCTTGCCATCGGTCACGACGAACCGCACCGTCACGCCGTCGGGCGCGCGGTGGACCGACCCGGCCTGGACCATCCCGCCCAGCCGCACGGCCCGCCCCAGCGGCAAGCCCTGCGCCTTCGCGTCGGAGGGGGTGTAGAAAAAGGCCGCCTGATCTTTCATCGCCGACATGGCGAGCAACACGGCCGCGACGATCGCGGCCAGCGCCAGCAGCACCAGCGTGAGACGTTGGGATTTGGGAGTCATTTCTCGGCGCGCTTCATCGCCGCATAGCTGATCGCCAGCACCAGGCCGGTACCGCCCAGCATGACCGCATAGGCGGCGGCGACGAACGCCCACTGGTTCATGCCCGCGCCATCCGCCGCATCCGCGCCTCGGCCTTGGCCAGCGCGAGCAAGGTGCGCATCCGCATCAGCACGATCGCCGCGAACAACAGGGTGAAGCCGCCCAGCATGATCGGCAGCGGCCAGAGCAGCGACCCCGCGATGCTCGATCCGGTCAGCCCGATCGACTGGCCCTGGTGCAGCGTGTTCCACCAGACGACCGAATAGCGGATGACCGGCAACAGCGCGGTGCCCGCCAATCCGTAGAGCGCCGGTATCCGGCCGTCCCCACCGCGATCCGCGTCCGCCCGGGCGAGCGCGATATAGCCCAGATAGACGAAGAACAGCAGCAACATGGACGTCAGCCGCCCGTCCCATTGCCACCAGGTGCCCCAGGTCGGCCGTCCCCAGATCGATCCCGTCAGCAGGCACAGCCCGGCGAACACCGCCCCCGGCCAGGCGATGGCGCGCGCCGCCACCTGCGCCAGCGGGTGCCGCCAGACGATCAGCGACAGGCTGGCCATCGCGATCCCGCTCCATCCGCCCATCGCCAGCCAGGCAGCCGGGACATGGATATAGAGGATCCGCACCGTCTCCCCCTGAAGATAATCGGGCGGTGTCCGGGTGAGCCCCGCCCAGGCCCCGATCAGGACCAGCAACAGCCCCAGGCCCAGGCAAATCCCGGTCAGCGGACGAGCGATCACCAGGAAACGCGCGGGATTCGCAAGGGCATGGATCGTCGGCACAATAGTGGGACTTTAGGGGCGTTTTTCCGGCCCGTCATCCGTTTGCGTTGAAGATTCTTCCGCCCCCGCAAGCCGACGCAAGGCGGCTGGCTTTCCCCGCGAAGATGGGCTTTACCACCCATCCGTCATCCCGGCACGCACGGGCAACGCCGCCGGACGGACAAGGCCGAGAACCGCGCCGGGCCACAGATGCGACGGCAACCGGGGCAAGGACGGATCAGCGACGGATCAGGGACGGACCAGAGGGGATTTCGACCGGCATGACCGTTTCCATCCGCGCGATACGGCATCCGTTGAGGCTGGCCCGATGGCTGGCCTGCGGGCTGGCGGCCACCACCGTCCCTATGGCTGCCATGGCACAGGCCATGCCCGAGGCGGGCACCAGCATCACCGTCACCGGGCGCGGGCTGGACAGTCCACCGGGCGACCACGCGTTCGATATCGTGACCATCGATCGCGGCCGGATCGTGCAGAACGCCTCTCAGCGCTTGGAGACGGTGCTCGCCGATGTCGCGGGGCTCCAGCAGTTTCGCCGGTCGGACAGCCGCTCGGCGCATCCGACCTCTCAGGGGATCACGCTGCGCGGGCTGGGCGGCAATGCGTCGAGCCGGGCGCTGCTGATCCTCGACGGCGTGCCACAGGCCGATCCGTTCGGCGGCTGGGTGGTGTTTCCCGCTTATGCCACCGGGCGGCTGGGGCGCATCCGGGTGACGCGCGGCGGCGGGTCGGGCTTCTGGGGGCCGGGCGCGCTGGCGGGCACGATCGAGATGGACAGCGCGACCCCCGACCAGCTTGCGCCGCTCGACATGGCGGTCGCCTATGGCAGCCGCCATTCGGTGGATGCGCAAGGGTCTGCCGCGCTCGTGCGCGGGAGCGGGTTCCTGACGCTGTCGGGGGCCTATGCGCGCGGCGACGGCTTCACCCCGATCGTCGCGGGGCAGCGCGGGCCGGTCGACCGCCCCGCCCCCTACGAGCAATATTCGGGCGCGGCGCGCGGCGTGGTCGGCATCGCCCCCGCCACCGAATTGCAGATGACGCTCGCCGCCTTCCACGATGCGCGCGATCGGGGCACCGACTTCACCGCCAATCGCTCGGATGGCGCGGATGCCAGCATCCGGCTGGTCGGGCGCGGAGCCTGGGGCTGGTCGGCGCTGGCCTATGTCCAGACGCGGCAATTCGTCTCGCGCTATGCCAGCGTCAATGCCGCGCGGACGGCCGCCACGCGGACCCTCGACCAATATGCCGTTCCCGCCACCGGGCTGGGCGCGCGGCTGGAGGTCGCGCCGCCACTCGGCAAGGGGGTGACGCTACGGCTGGGCAGCGATGTTCGCAATACAAGCGGACGAACGCAGGAGCTTTACACCTATGTCGCGGGGGCACCCACCCGGCGACGTGTGGCGGGTGGGGCGACGCGGACCATGGGGCTGTTCGCCGATGGCAGCGTTGCGGCGGGGATGCTCACCCTCACCGCCGCCGCGCGGGTCGATGACTGGCACATCGGCAACGGGCGGCTGGGCGAGACGGTGCTGGCGACCGGGGCGATGCCGAGCGACCGCGATTTCCCGGATCGTTCGGGGCGGGAATTCACCGGACGGCTGGGCGTGGCGGTGCGGCCGATCGCGCCGCTGACCTTGCGGGCGGCGGCCTATCGCGGATGGCGGCTACCGACACTCAACGAACTCTATCGACCATTCCGGGCGGGGACCGATGCCACCGCCGCCAATGCCGCGCTCAACCCCGAGCATGGCGAGGGGGTGGAGGGCGGCTTCGACCTGATCCCGGTCAAGGGTCTGCGGCTGTCAGCGACCTATTTCGTCAACCGGCTGACCGACGCCATCGCCAATGTGACGATGGGGCGCGGGCCGGGGACGTTTCCTGGCGTAGGCTTCGTCGGCGCTACCGGCGTTTATCGGATACGGCAGAATCTGGACGCGATCCGATCAGAAGGGTTCGCATTGGAAGCGAATGCCGGCATCGGGCCAGTCGGCGCCCGCGCCTCCTGGTCGCATGTCTCGGCACGGGTCGCGGCGTCGAGCGCGGCGGCACCACTTAATGGCCTGCGACCAGCGCAGACGCCGCGCGACCAGTTTTCGGCGACATTGGCGGTCGAGCATCGCGGCGCGACGTTGAGCGGGACCGTGCGGCATGTCGGTCGCCAGTTCGAGGATGACCAGAATCTCCGCACGCTGGCACCCGCGACGACGCTGGATGCCTATGCGGCGGTGCCGGTCGTCAGCGGTTGGCGGATAGAACTGCGCGCGGAAAACCTCGCCGATGCGCAGGTGCAGGCGGCCTATAGCGGTGCGGGGTTGATCGAACGGGCGACGCCGCGGACCCTGTGGATGGGGGTTCGGACGCAGTTATAGGCCCTTGGCCTACCCGTCCCGCTTCTTGACCAGCGCCGTCCGCAGGCACCGGCACACCACCGCGCCCCGCTGGTTCAACGCCTCGTGCCGGAACGTCACCAGCCCCGCCCCCGGCCGCGAACGGCTCTCGCGCAACGCCGTCACTTCGCTGGTCGCGCGCAGTGTATCGCCCAGGAATACCGGCGCGGGCATGACCAGTTCGTCATAGCCCAGATTCGCCACCAGCGTTCCCAGCGTCGTCTCCCCTACCGACAGCCCGACCATCAACGCGAAGGTGAAGGTGCCGTTGACGAGGATCTGGCCGAACTCGCTGGCCTTCGCCGCCTCGGCATCAATGTGCAGCGGCTGGGGATTGTGGGTCATGGTCGAGAAGAGCAGATTGTCCGTCTCGGTCACGGTGCGGCGGATGGGATGATCGATCCGGTCGCCGATCGTCCAGTCGTCGAAGAAGCGCCCGCTCATGCCGCGTCCTCCGCGACAATACGGACCAGGGCGACGCCCTCGGCCACCTGCCCGCCCGTCTCCGCCGTCAAGTCGGCGACCTTGCCGTCGAACGGCGCGGTCAGGACATGCTCCATCTTCATCGCCTCCAGCGTGACGAGCGGCTGGCCCGCGCTGACCGCTTGCCCCTCGGCCACCGCGACCGCGATGATCCGGCCGGGCATGGGCGACAGGATCGCACCGTCCCCTGCCCCGCCCGCCGCCAGCCCATCGGCGCGCCAGCGGGTGAAGGACCAGCTCTGCCCCCCTTCGGAGATCAGCAATTCGTCCGTCGGCGCAGGCGGCACCTCACCCGCCTCGCTGAAATCAACCGTGATCGGCCGACCGTCGAGCAGGAAGCGCGCGCTCCGCCGGGGCGCGGCGTTGAGGCGGAAGCCGGTCAGCGCCCCTGCCCCGACCAGCGCGGCGGCGGCCTCGGTCAAGGCCTCTTCGGAAGGTTCGGCGGGCGGCATCAGCGCCTCGCCCTCACGCGCAATCAGGCCGGTATCGACCTGGCCGCTCGCGAAGTCGACATGGTCGAGCGCCTCGACCAGAAAGCCTGCATTGGTGCGCACCGGCCAGATCACCGCCTCGTCCAGCGCATCGGCCAGCATCTCGCGCGCCTCGTCGCGGGTGTCGCCATGCGCGATGACCTTGGCGATCATCGGGTCGTACCACGGGGTGATCTCCGCGCCCTCCTCGACCCCGGTGTCGATGCGGATCGCGGGATCGTCGCCGAGGTCGAACACCTCCAGCGTGCCGGTCGCGGGCAAAAAGCCCTTGGCCGGGTCCTCGGCATAGAGCCGCGCCTCGATCGCATGGCCGTGGATGGCCAGGTCGTCCTGACCCAGCGGCAACGGTTCGCCCGCCGCGACAAGCAACTGCCACTCGACCAGATCGACGCCAGTGATCGCCTCCGTTACGGGATGCTCGACCTGAAGCCGGGTGTTCATCTCCATGAACCAGACCCGGTCGGCGCGCAGCCCTTCGGAGGCGTCGGCGATGAACTCGATCGTGCCCGCGCCGACATAGTCGACCGCCTGCGCGGCGCGGACGGCGGCGGCGCACACCGCGTCGCGCGTCGCGTCGTCCATGCCGGGCGCGGGGGCTTCCTCGATCACCTTCTGGTGGCGGCGTTGCAGCGAGCAGTCGCGCTCGAACAGATGGACGACCTGCCCGTGGCGATCGCCGAAGACCTGCACCTCGATATGGCGGGGCGAGAGGATGTACTTTTCGATCAGCACCCGGTCGTCGCCGAACGAGGAGGCCGCCTCGCGACGGCAGGACGTCAATGCTTCAGCGAAGGCGGCAGGATCGTCGACGCGGCGCATCCCCTTGCCGCCGCCACCCGCGACCGCCTTGATAAGCACGGGATAGCCGACCGCCTCCGCCTCGGCGGCAAGGCGGTCGGGGGACTGGTCTTCGCCCAGATAGCCGGGGGTGACGGGGACGCCCGCCGCGATCATCCGCGCCTTGGCGGCATCCTTCAGCCCCATCGCCCGGATGCTGGCGGGATCGGGACCGACCCAGACCAGCCCGGCGGCGATCACCCGCTCGGCAAAGTCCGCATTCTCGGACAGGAAGCCATAGCCGGGATGGATCGCCTCCGCCCCGCTGTCCTTCGCCGCGGCCAGGATGCGCGCGGCGTCGAGATAGCTTTCCCGCGCCGGGGCGGGACCGATGGCGACGGCCTCGTCCGCCATCCGCACATGCAGCGCCTGCGCATCGGCCTCGGAATAGACGGCGATGGTGCGCAGGCCCATCGCGCGCGCGGTGCGGATGATGCGGCAGGCGATCTCGCCGCGATTGGCGATGAGGAGGCTTTTCATCATCGGATCAGGATTCCAGCTTGAACGTGATCGCGCCATCGGGCCGCTCGGCCACAGCGTCGAGGATCGCGGTCACGATCCGGTCGAACCGCTCGCCGATGATCCGCCGCGTAACCGCCGCGTGGGTCAGGTGCAGAGTGATCGGCGGATCGACCACCGCGATGAGCAGGTCGAACAGCGCATCCAGACTGCCGCCATACCATTCGACGCCCGACGCCTCGCGGATGCGGGCGTGGAAATCGGCCTCGTCCTTCACGGTCCGGCCATCGATGGTCAGGTCCATCGCCATTACATGCGGAACACCCCGAAGCGGGGCGCCTCCGCGATGGGCGCATTGAGACATGCATCCAGCGCCAGCCCCAGCACGTCGCGCGTCTGCGCCGGATCGACGATGCCGTCATCCCAGAGCCGCGCGGTGGCGTACCAGGGATTGCCCTCATCCTCGTAACGCTGGCGGATCGGCGCCTTGAACGCCTCCGCCTCGTTCGGCGTCCAGCTCTCGGCGTCGCGGTGGACGGTGGCCAGCACGCTCGCCGCCTGCTCGCCGCCCATCACGCTGATCCGCGCATTGGGCCAGGTGAACAGGAAGCGCGGGCTATAGGCGCGCCCGCACATGCCGTAATTGCCCGCGCCGAAGCTGCCGCCGATCAGCACGGTGATCTTGGGCACCTGCGCCGTCGCCACCGCCGTCACCAGCTTGGCGCCATGCTTGGCGATCCCCTCCCCCTCGTACCGCCCGCCGACCATGAAGCCGGAGATGTTCTGGAGGAACAGCAACGGGATACGCCGCTGGCACGCCAGCTCGATGAAATGCGCGCCCTTTTGCGCGCTCTCCGAGAAGAGCACGCCGTTATTGGCGAGGATCGCGACCGGCTTGCCATGGATATGCGCAAAGCCGCACACGAGGCTCGCGCCGTACAGCGCCTTGAATTCGTGGAAGCGCGATCCGTCGACCAGCCGCGCGATCACCTCATGCACGTCGTATGGCGCGCGGACGTCCTGCGGGATCAGGCCGTACAGCTCCTCCGCCGGATAGAGCGGCGCGTCCGCTTCGGCGAGGTTGACCTCGGGCAGCGTCTGGGGCGGCAGGGTCTCGACGATGTCGCGGACAATCGACAGGGCATGGTCGTCATTCTCAGCGACATGATCGACCACGCCAGACTTGCGGCCATGGGTGTCCGCGCCGCCCAGATCCTCGGCCGAGATGACCTCGCCCGTCGCCGCCTTCACCAGCGGCGGCCCGGCGAGGAAGATCGTCCCCTGCCCGCGTACGATCACGGTCTCGTCGGACATGGCGGGAACATAGGCCCCGCCCGCTGTACAGCTTCCCATCACGCAGGCGATCTGCGGAATGCCCGCCGCCGACATCTGCGCCTGGTTGAAGAAGATGCGGCCGAAATGATCGCGGTCGGGAAACACCTCCGCCTGATGCGGCAGGTTCGCGCCGCCGCTATCGACCAGATAGATACAGGGCAGCCGGTTCTCCAGCGCGATCTCCTGCGCGCGGAGATGCTTCTTGACGGTGAGGGGGAAGTAGGTGCCGCCTTTCACCGTCGCGTCATTGGCGACGATCATCACCTGTCGGCCATGGACCCGGCCGATCCCGGCGATCAGCCCAGCGCCCGGCACCGCATCGTTATACAGGCCGTTGGCGGCCAGTTGCCCGATCTCCAGAAACGGCGCCCCCGCGTCGAGCAACTGCTCCACCCGGTCGCGGGGGAGCAGCTTGCCGCGCGCGACATGGCGGTCGCGCGACGCCGCACCGCCGCCCATTCCCGCGCTGGCCACATCGTCGCGCAGCCGCGCGGCCAGCGCGCGGTTATGGTCGGTATTGGCGCGGAACGCCGCATCGTCGCGCGACAACCGCGAGGCGATCACCGCCCCCATCACTCGTCCTCCAGGCTCATTGCGCCACCTTTTCGAGCTTGCCGATCAGTTCGCGTCCGATCAGCATCCGGCGGATCTCGTTGGTGCCGGCACCGATGTCGAGCAGCTTGGCATCACGCGCAAAGCGCTCGACCGGCCAGTCCCTGGTATAGCCCGCGCCGCCCAGTGCCTGGATCGCCTCCATCGCCACCTTCACCGCATTCTCGCTCGCCAGCAGGATCGCGCCCGCCGCGTCGAACCGGGTCGTCCGCCCGGCATCGCACGACCGCGCCACCGCATAGACATAGGCCCGCGCCGAATTGAGCGCGACATACATGTCGGCGATCTTGGCCTGGATCAGCTGGAACTCACCGATCGCACGACCGAACTGCCGCCGCTCGCGCACATAGGGCACGACGACGTCGAGGCACGCCTGCATGATACCCAGCTGGATGCCCGCCAGCACCGCGCGCTCATAGTCCAGCCCGCTCATCAGCACGCCGACGCCGCCGTTGACCGGTCCCATCACCTGCGCATCGGCGACGAGACAATCATCGAAGACCAGCTCGGCGGTCGGGCTGCCGCGCATGCCCATCTTGTCGATCTTCTGACCGATCGCGAAGCCCGCCATGTCCTTTTCGATCAGGAAGGCGGTGATCCCCCGGCTGCCCTCGCCCGTTTTGGCATAGACGACCAGCGTGTCGGCATAGGGCGCGTTGGTGATCCAGAATTTGGTGCCGTTCAGCCGCCAGCCGCCTTCGACCTTCTCGGCGCGCAGCTTCATCGAGACGACGTCGGACCCCGCCGACACCTCCGACATGGCAAGGCTGCCGACATGCTCGCCCGAGATCAGGCCGGGGAGGTATTTCGCCTTCTGTTCAGGCGAGCCCCAACGCCGGATCTGGTTGACGCACAAATTGGAATGCGCGCCGTAGGACAACCCCAGCGATGCCGAGGCGCGCGATACTTCCTCGATCGCGACGACATGCTCCAGATAGCCCAGGCCCAGCCCGCCATCGGCTTCCTCCACCGTGATGCCATGCAGGCCAAGCGCGCCCATTTCGGGCCAGATGTCGCGCGGGAACCAGTCCTCCGCGTCCATCCGCGCGGCCAGCGGCGCGATCCGGTCGGACGCGAAACGGCGCGTCGCGTCGCGGATCATGTCCGCGCTTTCTCCCAACGCGAAGTCGAAATCGTCGATCATGTCCTCTCCAGGCGGATCTCTGGGTCCGTTGCGTCATCTTAAACGGATATTACCCAAACGCGCAATCTTTGTTCCATAATGGGAAGCGCCCTCCAAGCCGGATCGATTGGCCTGTTCATTCATTTGTAGGCGAGCGAAAAACCCGGCATGAGGCCAATATAGAGAGGAAAGTCCGTCCCTTATGGCCACCCGTCCCGTTGTGACCGATCCGGATCAGGACGTTTCGGCCTGTGATCGCGAGCCCATTCGCAGTCCGGGCGCGATTCAACCGCATGGCCTGTTGCTGATCGCCGATGCGCCAAGCGGGCGCGTCATCGCCGGAGCGGGCGCGATCGAGGATCGCCTCGCCGCCGAATGGCTGGGCCTGTCGCTGGAAACCCTGCTGGGCCGCGCTGTGGCGACGATGGTATCGGCCATGCCGGTCGGGCCCGGTTCATCGATATCGACCGGCACGGTCCAGGGGATGACCGAGGACTTCGCGGTGACCGCGCACCGCCTGGCAGGCGATCGGATCGCGATCGAACTGGAGCCCGCACACACCGAAACGCCCTGGGGCTCGGGCAGCCCGCTCAACTGGCTCGACGCCGTCGCCACCGGTTTCGAGCGGACCGGCGACCTGACCATGTTGTGCGAGCGCGCGGCAAGCGCCTTTCGCCTGCTGACCGGGTTCGACCGGGTCATGGTCTATCGCTTTCTGGACGAGGATTCGGGGCAGGTGGTGGCGGAGGCGCGCGCCGCCGGGCAGCATTCCTTCCTCAACCACCATTTCCCCGCCTCGGACATTCCGAAACAGGCGCGCGCGCTCTATGTCCGCAACCGTACGCGCAGCATTCCCGATGCGCACTATACGCCCGCGCCGCTCCGCCCCGAAGGGTTCGAGATGGTCGACCTCAGCGATGTCGGCCTGCGCAGCGTGTCGCCGATCCATGTCCGCTATCTGCGCAACATGGGCGTCGCCGCCTCCGCCTCGATCTCGATCGTCAAGGATGGGATGTTGTGGGGCATGATCGCGTGTCACCACGACACGCCGCGCCACCTGTCGCCCGAGCTGCGCGCCGCCGCCGCGGCGCTCGCCGGCAATCTGACCCGACAGATCCGCGCCAAGGAAGAGGCGGAGCTGTATCGCGAACGGCTGCGCCTGCGCGCGGCCGAGGATGCGCTGCTGCCCCGGCTGACCGGCCCGGGCGCGTCCGAACCCGCGCTGCGCCATCTCATGCCCGACCTGATGGCGATCATGGCCGCGACCGGCTTCGCGATGGTCGAGGGTGGCCAGGTGCATTGCCACGGCGTATGCCCGCCCGTGATCGGCATATTGGAGGCCGCGCGCTGGACCGCGACACGCAGCGGCGGCGACCTGTTCGTCACCCATGAACTCGGCGCGGTCATGCCCCATGCCGGTCCGCTGAGCGCCACCGCCAGCGGCCTGATGGCGCTTCCGCTGGCCGAGGGCGGCCTTACCCTGTTGTGGTTCCGCGCCGAACAGGTCCAGGACGTCGAATGGGCGGGCAATCCGCACAAGTCGATGGCGCTGACCCCCGGCGAGATGCTGACCCCGCGCGCATCATTCGAGAGCTGGAGCGAGACGGTGCGCGGGCGATCCCGCCGCTGGACGCTGGAGGAAGTGGAGGCGGCCCATCGTCTGCGCCGCAGCTTGCACGAGGCCTATCAGAGCCACCGGCTGCGCGGGCTCAACGGCGCGTTGCAGCGGACGCTGGACGAAAAGGACGCCTTGCTGCTCCAGAAGGACGTGCTGATGAAGGAGGTGGACCACCGCGTCCAGAACAGCCTCCAGCTCGTCTCCTCCTTCCTCGCGCTTCAGGCGAAGGCCGCCGACGATCCGCGGGTGCGCGACCAGCTGATCGAGGCGCAGGCCCGGATGTCCGCCGTCGCGCTGGTCCATCGCCGCCTCTATCGCGACGACCAGATCCAGACGATCGAACTGGCGCGCTATCTGGAGGATCTGGTCGGCGACATGAGACAGTCGCTGGGCGCCGAATGGTCGGCGATGATACGGCTCGATCTCGCGCCCGTGCTGATCCCCACCGACCGCGCGGTCAATCTGGGGCTGGTGACGACCGAACTCATCATCAATGCGACCAAATATGCCTATGATGGCGCGGCCGGGCCGGTCACCATTTCGCTCCGGCAATATGGCAATCGCCTGTGCATGATCGTCGCCGACGAAGGCCGGGGCCGCGCCGGGGAGGCGATCATTGACGGATCGGGCTTTGGCAGCCGGATGATGACCGCGATGATGCAGCGCCTGTCCGGTTCGATCGACTATGCCGACAACCGGCCGGGCCTGCGCGCGATCGTGATGGCACCGATCGCGGATTAGCGCCCGCCGACCGCCCCCTGCGCAGAGGCGGCGCGCGCCTTATTTAAGGCAGGCGACGATCCCCGCGATGACCGCCAGCGTCTCCTGCGGGTCGCGGACGCGCACCGTGTCGAGGCCCAGTTCCTTGGCGGGATAGTCGTTGCCGCCCGGGAAGATCGCGTCGCCGATGAAGATCATCGCATCAAGCGCGATCCCGCTGGCATCGCGCAGCTTCTTCAGGCCATAGGCCTTGTCGACCCCCTCGCGGGTGATGTCGATCGAGGTCGCACCGCCCATGTTGATCGACAGGCCCGGCAGGCGCTGCTTGAGATCGGCCTGGATGACCTTGCGCTTCTCGAACCTGGGGTCCCAATGTTCCTTGGCGTCGATCGGCGCCTGCTGGCCAAGCGCGGAGAAGGTGATCTGACTGCCGCGATCCTCGATCCGCTCGCCCCAGGTCTGCTCGGGAACGAAGCCGGTCGCCTCCAGCGACGCGTCGAACGCCTCCAGGATCTTCGCCTTGGTCGCATCGTCGAACAGCTCGGCATAGACGGGCGACCAGCTACCGTCCTTGAACGTGTAGAGTTTGGTGCCGGTGGTCGGCATCAGCCACAGCTTGCTGCGATCGGCGCGCACGGGCAGGCGGCTGGCCACCTGCTTGTCGAATTGCGGCCAGTCACCGCCCGAAATCACCGCGACATGCGCGACATCGAGCAGATCGGCCAGCGCCTCCCCCATCGGGTCGCCCAGGGGCTGTTTGCTTTCGGCCAGCGTACCGTCGAGGTCGAACGCAACCAGTTGCTTCATGAAGACACTCCGATTCTGGGCATGATGATGGTATCGATGGCATAGGCCACGCCGTCGTCCGCGTTGGAACGGGTGCGTAGCTGTATCTGTTCCCTAACCGCCTGCGGTGCGTTCGCCATCACGATCGGCAACCCGGCGCGTCTCAACATGGGAAGGTCGTTGGCCTGATCGCCCAGCACCGCCACCTGTTCCAGCGGCACGCCGAACGCCGCCGCCAGTATCGCCACGCCATCGCCCTTGTTCGCGGCCAGCGCGGTCACGTCGAGATAATAGGTCTGGGACTGGGCGATGGTCGCGGCCGTGCCATGAATGGCATCGGCTTTCGCATGGAGTGCGCGCAGCAGTTCGGCGTCGTCGCTGACCAGGGTGATCTTGTCGACCCGGTCGACGAGCGAAGCGAAATCGCTGGCCAGGACGGGTGGCTGCGCCGAGGCCATGGCTTCATGTTCGACATGCTGTCCGTCGCCGCGGCTGGCATACCAGCGATCGTCGGCGAAGACCCAGATGGCGACCGGCGTCTCCGCCGCCAGCGCCAGCACGTCCTTCACCACGTCGACCGGCACCCGGTATTGCGCTTCGATCGCGCCATTGCGCCGAAAGACCGTGCCGCCGTTGAACGCCGCCATCGGTGCGTCGATCGCCAGCTCGTCGGCCAGCCACCCCAGCCCCGACCGTGGCCGGGCGCTGATGATGGTGAAGCCCACCCCCGCCGCCTCCAGCCGCCGGACGGCGGCGATGGTGACGGCGCGGAGCCGCTTGTCCGGATCGACCAGCGTGCCGTCCACATCCGACACGACCAGCCGGATCGGCGGCGTCATTGCGGGATTTCGGTGTGGCCGCCAAAGCCGAAGCGCATCGCCGACAGCACCTTGTCGCCATAGGTGTGCTCGATCCGGCTGCGATAGCGCGCGAAGAGCGAGGCGGTCAGGACATTGGCCGGAACCTTCTCCTCCATCGCCGCGTCGATCGTCCACTGGCCCTCGCCCGAATCGGCGACATGGCCCGAGAACTGCTCGAGCATCTCGTCCTTCGCCAGCGCGGTCGCGGTCAGGTCGAGCAGCCAGGACGAGATCACGCTGCCGCGCCGCCACACCTCGGCGATGTCGGTCAGGTTCAGGTCGAACCGCTCATCCTCGGGCAGCTTGTCGCTGTTCTTGGACTTCAGGATGTCGAAGCCCTCGGCATAGGCCTGCATCAGGCCGTACTCGATGCCGTTGTGGATCATCTTGACGAAGTGGCCCGCCCCCGCCGGACCGGCATGGATATAGCCCTTCTCGGCCCGCGGATCGACCTTGTCCGCGACGCGGCCGGGCGTGCGGACGATGCTGCCCTCGCCGGGGGCGAGCGCCTCGAAAATCGGATCGAGATGATCGATGGTTTCCTTGTCGCCGCCGATCATCATGCAATAGCCGCGCTCCAGCCCCCAGACGCCGCCCGAGGTGCCGACATCGACATAATGGATGCCCTGTTCGGCCAGCGTCTTCGACCGGCGGATATCGTCCTTGTAGAAGCTGTTGCCGCCATCGATAACGACGTCGCCGTCCTTGGCCAACTTGGCGATCTCTGCGATCGTGTCCTCGGTCGGGCCACCGGCGGGCAGCATCACCCACCAGATCGCCTTATCCGCCAGCTTGGCGGCCATGTCCTCCAGCCCCGTAGCGGCCTCCGCGCCGTCCTTGGCGAGCGTCTGCACCGCCTCGTCGCTGCGATCCCAGGCCACCACCTGATGCCCGGCCAGCATCAGGCGGCGTGCGATATTGCCACCCATGCGGCCAAGGCCGACCAGACCGATCTTCATGCGGGAACTCCGTTACTGTCGTTGGAAAGAGGGACGTTACAAAGAGAAAGGCCCCCTTCCCGGCCGGGGAAGGGGGCCTGTCGGATCAGGCCTTGGCGGCCTGCTTCTGCCCGATCGCGCCGAGCAGGTCGTCAAACGCCTTGACGAAGGAGGAGACCCCCTCCTCCACCAGCGTGTCGGTAACGCCGTTCAGGTCCAGGCCGAGCCGATCCGCCTCGGCCAGCACATGGCGAGCCTCGTCGATATCGGCGGTCAGCGTGTCGGCCACGGTGCCATGGTCGCGGAACGCGTCCATCGTCTTGGGCGGCATGGTGTTGACCGTGTCCGGCCCGATCAGCGTGTCGACATAGAGCGTGTCGGGATAGGACGGGTCCTTGGTGCCCGTCGACGCCCAGAGCAGCCGCTGCGGCTGCGCGCCCTTGGCGGCCAGCGCCTGCCAGCGGTCGGACTTCAGGAAATCCAGATACCACTGATACGCCCTTTTGGCGTTGGCGATGGCGACCTTGCCGCGCACGGCCTTCAGCGCCTCGGCCTCCGCGTCACCGGCGGCGACGCGCTCGTCGATCTTCTTGTCGATCGCCGAGTCGATCCGGCTGATGAAGAAGCTGGCGACGCTGGCGATCCTGTCGACCGGCTGGCCCGCCTTGACCCGCTCCTCGAGCCCGGCGGCATAGGCCTCGGCGACCTTGATATAGGCATCGACCGAGAAGAGCAGCGTGACGTTGACATTGATCCCCTTGGCGATGGTCGCCGAGATCGCGGGCGCGCCGGCGGCGGTGCCGGGGATCTTGATCATCAGGTTCGGGCGATCGACCGCATGCCACAGCTTTTCCGCCTCGGCGATGGTCGCGTCGGTGTCATCGGCGATGTAGGGCGACACCTCCAGGCTGACATAGCCGTCCTTCGCATCCAGACGGTCATAGACGGGCTTCAGCGTGTCCGCCGCCGCCTTGATGTCCTGGATCGCCAGATGCTCGTACCGATCGATCGTCGCTGCGCCGGGATTCGCCTTGTCGAAGGCCGCCAGCGTGGCGTCATAGGCGTCGCCATGCCCCATCGCCTTTTCGAAGATCGACGGGTTGGAGGTGACGCCGGTCAGCCCGTCCTCGGCGACGAGCTTTTCCAGCCCCTTCGCCTCGAGGAACTTGCGATCGACGAAATCGAGCCAAGGGGCGCAACCCTTGGCGCCCAGTTCCGACAGCTTGCTCATCACTTGGTCTCCAGCATTTCGCGGGCCACCGTCACGACATGGTCGTGGGTGAAGCCGAACTTGTCCTGCAACTTGGCGAGCGGGGCCGACGCCCCAAAGGTCGACATGGTGATGGTGCGACCGTCGAACCCGACATAGCGGTCCCAGCCGATCGACCCGGCCTGCTCGACCGCGAGCCGCTTGGTGACAGCGCGCGGCAGGACGCTGTCCTTGTACGCGGCATCCTGCAACTCGAACCGATACCAGCTCGGCAGCGAGACGACGCGCACCTTCCTGCCCTCGGCCTTCAGCGTCTCATAGGCGTCGGTCACCAGCGACAGTTCCGAACCCGTTGCGATGAGGATGATGTCGGGTGTGCCGTCGCAGTCCGCAAGGACATAGCCCCCCTTCTTCACGCCCGAGGCCGGTGCGTACTTGCTGCGGTCCAGCGTCGGCAGCGCCTGGCGCGAGAAGATCAGCGCGGTCGGGTGGTCGGCCGACTCGGCGGCGCAACGCCACGCCTCGGCGACCTCGTTGGCATCGCCGGGGCGGATGGTGTCGAGGCCGGGGATCGCACGCAGCGTCGCCAGATGCTCGATCGGCTGGTGGGTCGGACCGTCCTCGCCCACGCCGATCGAATCGTGCGTGAAGACGAACACCGCGCCCAGCTCCATGATCGCGGCGAGGCGGATCGGCGCGCGCATGTAATCGGAGAAGACCAGGAAGGTCGCGCCGTAGGAGCGCAGGTGCGACAGCGCCATGCCGTCGACGATCGCACCCATCGAATGCTCACGCACGCCGAAATGCAGGTTGCGCCCGTCATAATGGCCCGGCTGGAACGAGCCGCCGTCCTTGATGAGCGTCTTGGTCGAGGGCGCAAGGTCGGCCGAACCGCCGACCAGCCACGGCACCCTGGCGGCGATGGCGTTCTGCACCTTGCCACCCGAATCGCGGCTGGCAACGCCCTTGGCATCCGCCTCGAACACCGGAATATCGGCGTCCCAGCCCTCGGGCAGCCGGTCGGCGAGCATCGTGTCGAGTTGCGCGGCGAGTTCGGGATGGGCCCCGCGGTACTTCTCGACCATCGCGACCCATGCGTCGCGCAGCGGCTTGCCCCGCGCCTCGATCGCGCCCTGGAACGCCTCGCGGACGCCGTCCGGTACCAGGAACTTGGCGTCCTCGGGCCAGCCATAGGCCTTCTTGGTCGCGCGGATCGCATCCTCGCCCAGCGGCTCGCCATGCGCCTTTTCGCTGCCCGCCTTGGGGCTGCCATAGCCGATCACCGACTTGACCACGATGAAGGTCGGCTTGTCGGTGGCCGCCTTGAAATTGTCGAGCGCGGCGGTCAGCGCGGCCACGTCATTGGCGTCGTCGACGTGGAGCACGTTCCAGCCATAGGCCTCGAACCGCTTCGCCACATCCTCGTCGAACGCGATGTCGGTGCCGCCCTCGATCGAAATCTGGTTCGAGTCGTAGATCCAGCACAGGTTCGACAGCTTCAGGTGCCCGGCGGTCGACGCCGCCTCGGACGCGACGCCCTCCATCATGTCGCCGTCGCCGCACAGGACATAGACGTCATGGTCGAAGACCGGGAACCCCTCGCGGTTGAAATGCGCCGCCAGCCAGCGCTCGGCGAGCGCCATGCCGACCGAGTTGCCGCAACCCGCGCCCAGCGGGCCGGTCGTCGTCTCGACGCCGGTGGTGTGGCGATATTCGGGGTGGCCCGGCGTCCGGGAGTTGAGCTGGCGAAAGCCCTTGAGGTCTTCGAGGCTGAGCGCGGGCTTGCCCGACTTGTTGCCCTCCGCATCGATCTCCTCGATCCCCGCCAGGTGGATCAGCGAGTAGAGCAGCATCGAGGCATGGCCGACCGACAGCACGAAGCGATCGCGATTGGGCCAGTCGGCATGGGCCGGATCATAACGCAGGAATTTCGACCAGATGGTGTGGCCCACCGGGGCCAGCGCCATCGGCGTGCCGGGGTGCCCGGAATTGGCCTGCTGCACGGCATCCATCGACAGAGTGCGAATGGTATCGATCGTGAGGCGTTCGATCGAGCCGTCCTCGTGCAGGCCAGCATCGGTCGGGATGTTGGTGGTGGCATCGCTCATGGAGTCTGGCCTTATCCTTACAATGTGCGACCGAGCGTGCGCCCCGGTCTGTTTCAAGCGTCACGGGCCTTAGCGCGGGTTCCGTCCCCGTTCCAGCCGGGTAACGATCCCGTTTTCCGCGATATAGGCGGCATCGACCTCGCGCAGGAACAGGCCATGGCCGACCACGCCCGGCACCGCCATCAGCCTGTCGGCCAGCGCACGCGGCGACGCATCGTCCCAGCCATGGCCATCGATGACGATATGGCCATTGTCGGTGCGATAGCCAGCGCGCTCGACACAGCGGACGAAATAGGCCGACAGCCGGTCAAGGACGAAGGCACGGGCAAAGGGCAGGACCTCCACCGGTAGCGCGGTCGCGCCGAGACGGGCGACACGCTTCGTCCCATCGGCGATGACCAGCATCCGGCGCGCCGCCTCCGCAACCACTTTTTCCCGCAGCATCGCGCCACCGGCGCCCTTCACGCAGCGCAGTCGCGCATCGATCGCGTCGGCGCCGTCGATCGCCAGGTCGACATGCGCGACATCGGCGAAATCGCGTACGACCAGCCCCTTGGACCGCGCCAGTGCCGCGCTCGCCTCCGATGTCGCCACGGTTTCGATGCGCAGGCCCCGCGCAGCCAGCGCCGCAATCGCATGCGCGGCGGTCGAGCCCGTGCCCAGGCCCACCAGCATATGGTCGCGTACCTCACCCACGGCGGTTTCGGCGGCAAGGCGCTTGTCGGCGTCCCGATCCCTCATATTCCTTGTCAAATGCATGAGAAGTCCAAAGGCTCCCGCGCGCCGCGCCCGCCAAGGACGACGACAATTTGCGACAATTAAGACGCGCAGATTAGGCCATGATCGCTTGCCTTTTCGCCCCGGCGTCGTGCAGTTTGACGCAGAACGACATCGTTTCCCCAGTCCGCGCCGTCGCAGGCGACCGGGGCGCGTTTCCAGCATTTCAAACGGGTGGTCGAATTGAACGTATCAGGCTTTCGCGGGCGCCGGGTGCTTGCCGGCACGGCCATCGCACTCGCGCTGGCGGCACTGACGGGGTGCAGCGGAGATAAGGGCGCCAGCAAGGACGCCGCCGCGCGCCAGCATAGGCCGACCGTCGGTTTCGTGACGGTCCAGCCGACCGATTCGCCCATCGTCACCGAACTGGCCGCGCGCACCACCGCCTTTGAAAGCTCGGACGTGCGCCCGCAGGTGACGGGCGTGATCCGCCGCCGCTTCTTCACCGAAGGCTCGCTGGTCCGGCGCGGACAGCCGCTCTATGAGATCGACCCGCGCGTCTATCGCGCCGCCGCCAACCAGGCCGCCGCCAATCTGCAAAGCGCGCAGGCCAGCGCGGAGGCGACCCGGACGCTCGCCGACCGCTATCGCCCGCTGGCGGAGATCGAGGCGATCTCGAAACAGGATTACACCAACGCCGTCGCGTCCGCGCGGCAGGCCGCCGCGCAGGTGGCGCAGACCCGCGCCGCCCTGGAAACCGCGCGGGTCAACCTGCAATTCACCACCGTCCCGGCCCCGATCACCGGGCGGATCGGGCGGTCGCTGTTCACCGTCGGCGCGCTGGTCAGCGCGGGCCAGGCCGATCCACTGGCCCAGATCCAGCGGCTCGACCCCATCTTCGTCGATATCCAGCAATCGGCCACCGACCTGCTCACGCTGCGCCGCAGCCTGTCGTCGCGCGACGGCCTGGTCCCCGCCAGTGCTTCCGTTCGGCTGAAGCTGGAGGATGGCAGCGATTATGACGCGGCGGGCACGGTCCAGTTCGCCGAGGCGGTGGTCGATCCGCAGACCGGCACGGTGACGCTGCGCGCACGCTTTCCCAATCCACAGGGGCTGCTGCTGCCCGGCATGTTCGTCCGCGCGCGCTTCGCACAGGCGATCAACACGCGCGCCTTCCTGGTCCCGCAACAAGCGGTATCGCGCGATGCGAAGGGCAATGCGACGCTGTTCGTCGTCGGCCCGAACGACAAGGTCGCGCAAAAGACCGTGAAGGCCGAACGGACGCAGGGCGCCTATTGGGTCGTCACCCAGGGGCTGGGCGCGGGCGACCGGATCATCACCCAGGGCCTCGCCAATCTTCGCCCCGGCCAGAGCGTGAAGGCGGTGCCCGCCGACAGCCCGCAAACGGTCCAGCCTCCCTCGCCCGAGGAATTGCGAAAGATGCGGGCGGCCAAGGGCAAGGCGGGCTGACGAACCCATGCTCAGCCGCGTCTTCATCGATCGCCCCATCTTCGCCTGGGTCCTCGCCATCATCACCATGCTGGCGGGGATCGGCGCCATCATGGGCCTGCCCATCGCGCAATATCCGGACGTCGCGCCGCCGCAAGTGTCGATCCGCGCGACCTTCCCCGGCGCTTCGGCCCAGACGCTGCAAAACTCGGTCACGCAGGTCATCGAACAGCAGCTGACCGGTATCGACGGGCTGCTCTATTTCCAGTCCTCCTCGTCCAGCCGGGGACAGGTGACGATCACCGCCACCTTCGCCAAGGGCATCGATCCCGACATCGCGCAGGTGCAGGTCCAGAACCAGGTCCAGCAATCGGTCGCCCGCCTGCCGCAGCAGGTGCAGCAACAGGGGCTGGTCGTCCGCAAGTCCAACCCAGACTTCCTGTTGATCGCCGGCGTCTATGACGAGACGAACCGGATGACCAATCAGGACGTCTCCGACTATCTCGTCTCCAATTTGCAGGACCCGCTGGGCCGTATCCAGGGCGTCGGCGACACCAACGTCTTCGGATCGCAATATGCGATGCGCATCTGGCTGAACCCGGAAAAGCTGGCCTCCTATCAGTTGATGCCGTCCGACGTCACGACGGCGATCCAGAACCAGAATACCGAGGTCGCGGCCGGGGAAGTGGGCGGCACGCCGTCCGCCTCGACCCAGATGCTCAACGCCACCGTGACCTCGATGTCGCGGCTCCAGACGCCCGAGCAGTTCCGCGAGATCATCGTCAAGACGCTGAACAACGGCGCGACCGTCAAGCTGTCCGACGTGGCGCGGATCGAGCTGGGCGCGGAAAGCTATGCCGCGGTCAGCCGGATCAACCAGCATCCGGGCGCGGGCATCGCCGTGCTGATGGCGCCGGGCGCCGACGCGCTGAAGACCGCCGAACTGGTCAAGGCGGAGATCAACCGCGTCGCCCGGAATTTCCCGCCGGGGCTCAAGGTCGCCTATGCCAACGACACCACCGCCTTCATCAAGCTGTCGATCGACGAGGTGGTCAAGACGCTGATCGAGGCGATCATCCTCGTCGTCATCGTCATGTTCGTCTTCCTGCAAAGCTGGCGCGCGACGCTGATCCCGACGATCGCGGTGCCGGTGGTGCTGCTGGGCACGTTCGCCATCTTCTACATGGCGGGATTCTCGATCAACACGCTGACGCTGTTCGGGCTGGTGCTCGCCATTGGCCTGCTGGTCGACGACGCGATCGTGGTCGTGGAGAATGTCGAGCGCCTGCTCGAGGAGAATCCCGACATGACCCCGCGCGAGGCGACCATCGAGTCGATGCGCGAGATCACCGTCGCGCTGATCGCGATCGCGCTGGTCCTGTCGGCGGTGTTCCTGCCGATGGCGTTCTTCGGCGGGTCGACCGGCGTCATCTATCGCCAATTCTCGATCACTATCGTCTCGGCGATGATCCTGTCGGTCGCGGTGGCGATCATCCTGTCGCCCGCGCTGACCGCCACTCTGCTGAAGCAAAAGGCGCGGCAGGGTGAGGACGGCGCCTGGCTCGACCGCAAATTCCCGGGCGTGGCGCACGGCCTGCAACGCGCCAAGGACGGGTTCAACAGCCGTTTCGACTGGACGGTGGAGAAATACAGCGCGGCCGTGCGCACCGTGGTCGATCGCAAATGGCTGTTCCTGCTGCTCTATGTCGGCGTGGTCGCACTGCTGGCGATCCTGTTCCTGCGCCTGCCGACCGGCTTCCTCCCGACCGAGGACCAGGGCGCGGCGCTCGTCCAGTTCCGCCTGCCCGCCGGGGCGACGCAGGCCCGTACCATGGAGGTCCAGCGGCGCGTCGAGCAGTATTTCGCCAAGAACGAGGGCAAGAACGTCCAGGTGCTGTTCACCGTCGCGGGCGGCGGCGCGGGCGCGAGCGGACAGAATACCGGCCAGGGCTTCCTCAACCTTGTCGACTGGGCCAATCGTAAGGGCAGGCTGAACAGCGCCGATGCGATCACCGGCCGCGCTTCCGTCGCGTTCCGGGGACTGCGCGACGCACAGGTCTTCGCGCTGGTCCCGCCCGCCATTCGCGGGCTGGGCCAGTCGGACGGCTTCACCATGGAGTTGCAGAACATCTCCGGCATGCCGCTCGACAAGTTCGAGGCGGTGCGCGACGCATTGCTGGCCAAGGCCAATGCCGATCCTCGGCTGGCCTCGGTCCGCCTGTCCGAACTGCCCGACATCGCCACGCTGCGCGTCGACCTCGACCAGCAGAAGCTGGCCGCGCTCGGCCTGACCCAACAGCAGGTGAATTCGACCCTGTCGACCGCCTGGGGTGGCCAATATGTCAATGACTTCATCGATCGCGGCCGGGTGAAGCGCGTCTTCGTCCAGGGCGACGCCCCCTATCGCGCCGAGCCCGAGGATCTGAAGCAATGGTTCGTGCGCGGGTCGAGCGGCCGGATGACGCCTTTCTCATCCTTCTCGACGATCAACTGGGGCGTCGCGCCGACCACCCTGTCGCGGTTCAACGGCATCCCGTCCTATGAATTCCAGGGCTCGGCCGCGCCGGGCTACAGTTCGGGCGACGCCATGCAGCGCATGGCCGAGCTGGCCTCGCAGATCCCCGGCACCTCCATCGCCTGGGCGGGGCTATCCTATCAGGAACGGCTGTCGGGCGGGCAGGCGCCGATCCTCTACGGCCTGTCGATCCTGGTCGTCTTCCTGTGCCTGGCCGCCTTGTATGAAAGCTGGTCGATCCCGTTCGCGGTGCTGCTGGTCATCCCGCTGGGCCTGATCGGCGCGGTGGCGTTCGTGACGCTGCGCGGGCTGACCAACGACGTCTATCTCCAGATCGGGTTGCTGACGACGATGGGGCTGGCGGCGAAGAACGCCATCCTGATGATCGAATTCGCCGAACAGGCCGAAAAACAGGGCAAGCGCGTCATCGACGCCGCGCTGGAGGCCGCCCGGATCCGCCTCCGCCCGATCCTGATGACCAGCTTCGCCTTCATCTTCGGCGTGCTGCCGCTGGCCATTTCGACCGGGGCGGGGGCGAACAGCCGCATCGCGATCGGCACCGCCGTGATCGGCGGAATGCTGACCGCGACGGTGCTGGCGATCTTCTACATCCCGCTGTTCTTCGTGCTGGTCCGCCGGTCGGTCCGCAACGGCCTGGCCCGTCTGCGCGGGCGCCCGACATCGGAACATGGCGCAGGACACCGGCCCCGGGATGATGCCGGAGCGGAGACGGCCTGATGCGTATCCTGTCCCCCTTCCCCATGCTGCTGCTCGCCGCGACCGCGCTGGGCGGCTGCTCGATGGCCCCGAACTATACGCGGCCCGCAGCCCCGGTGCCACCGTCCTGGCCGGTCGGCGATGCCTATCTGCGCCAGTCGGAGGCGACGCTGCCGACCGTGCGGTACAGCGACATCTTCCGCGATCCCCGGTTGCAGCAACTGGTGACCCAGGCCCTTGCCAACAACCGCGACCTGCGGATCGCGGCCGCCAATATCGCCTCGGCCCGCGCGCAGTATCGCATCCAGCGTGCCGACCTGTTGCCGCAACTCGATGCGACCGGCCGGTACAGCTATACCGATCGGGGATCGGGCGGAGCGCGGTCGACCGCGATCGGCGGCACCGGCAATGGCGGCACGGGCGGGGCCGGGACCGGGAACGGCGGTGCGGGCGGCCTCGGCAGCGGCGGCAATGGCGGGGCCGGAAGCGGCAGCGCGTGGTCGGTCAATCTGGGCATGACCGCGTTCGAGCTGGACCTGTTCGGTCGCATCCGCTCGCTGACCGGCGCGGCGCTGGACCGTTATTTCGCGACCGAGGCGGCGGCACGCGCCACCCGCCTGACGCTGGTCGGCGATATCGCGACCGCCTGGCTGAACCAGGCCGCCGACCAGAGCCTGTTGACCATCGCGCAACAGACCGCCGCCAATGCCGAGCGTAGCGTCAGGCTGACCCGTGCCCGGCTGACCGGCGGGATCGCGCCACGCACCGACCTGCGACAGGCGGAACAGGTGCTGGCGACCGCGCAGGCCGACTTGGCGCAACAGCGCACCGCGGTGGCGCAGGATGTCAACGCGCTGCAATTGCTGGTCGGCGGACCGGTGGACACAGCCTTGCTGCCGCGCTCGATCGACGAGGCCGCCCCGACCATCGGGACGCTGCCCGCCGGGCTCGATTCGGGTATCCTGCTGCGCCGCCCCGATGTGGTGCAGGCGGAATATACGCTGCGCGCCGCCAATGGGCAGATCGGCGCGGCGCGCGCGGCCCTGTTCCCGCGTATCTCGCTGACCGGGCTGGTGGGCTTTGCCAGCACCGCGCTCTCATCGCTCTTCTCGGGCGGCAGCTTCAACTATTCGGTCGCGCCGTCGGCCAGCTATCCGATCTTTCAGGCGGGGGCGGGCGTCGCCAATGTCCGCTATTCGGAGGCGCAGCGCGACGCCGCCCTGGCGACCTATGAGAAGGCGATCCAGACCGCCTTCCGGGAAACCGCCAACGCATTGGCGCGGCAGGGCACGATCGAGGACCAGTTGGCAGCCAATCGCCGCTTCCTGTCGGCGGCGTCGGACACCTATCGGCTGACCGAGGCCAGCTATCGTGGCGGGGTCACGCCCTTCCTGAACACGCTGGATGCGCAGCGCTCGCTCTATTCGGCGCAGCGGACACTGGTCGCGACGCAGCTTGTCGCGGCGAGCAACCGTGTGACGCTCTACCGCGTGCTGGGCGGCGACTCGCTGCTGGATGCGACGGCCCAAGGGCCGGTGCCGGTCGGCGGCGCGACCCGTCGCTGAGGAACCCGCCGGCGCGTCTTGCCACGCGCCGGCGGGGCAATGGTTCACGTCACTCGTGGCCGCGAGCGCCACCGATCGCGTCGCGCCCGAACTGGACGATCATCTCGCTGATCTCGCGCGCCTGCGCCATGGCGCGATTGCCCTGTTCGCGCAGGAAGTCGGACTGGATGCGCATCACGTCCGAGAGATCACTGGCCGAGGCGGCGGCGCGCATCGCGGCAAAGGCCTCGCGCGCATTGGATTCCGCCTGCTCCAGCATCTTGAGCGTGACCGCCGAGCCACCCTCGGCCATCTTGCGGCCCGAAGCCTGGATCGCCTCGCCCGCGCCTTTCAGGCTTTCGGTGAAACGGGCCGCGCCCCGGTCACCGCCTGCCGAACCCGCACCACCGCCATTTTGCGTATCATCGACCATGTCGCCGTCTCCTCGCCTTCCCATCGGTTCGGATTGAACCCCTGGGGCGTTCAGGAGTTGCACGCGCCCAAGCCGTAGCGGCGAATCCGTAGGCGGTGGCGGCGGGTCAAAGTCCGTCGAAATAGCGCGCCAGCAGGACGGCGCCGGGTTCGCCCAGCACCAGCTTGCCGTCTTCGCGCGTGAGCCAGCCGCGTTGCTCGAGGATCGCGATCCAGCGACGCGGCGCGCGGGCCTCCAACGAAAAGCCCGCCGTCGTCAGCAACGCCATATCGTCCAGCCGAACCTCGGACTGAAACACGGTCAACAGGAGTTCCCAGGCCGGATCGCTGAACATGTCACCGTCCGCCCCCGCCAATGTGCGCAGATCACGCCGATGCGCCAGGATCATCCGCGCGCATTCCTGCGGCGTCGGCGCTCGGGGCACTCGTGGTACCGGCACGCCGCCCAGTTCCCCCGAAATCGCCTGCACCCGCGCCTGCAAATCGCCCAGCACGTTCACGAAATGGTGAAAGCGCGCCCGATCCTCTTCAGGCCAATGGAGGAGACGCAATTCAGACGCGGTCATGCGTCACCTCGCCACGGCCCACGCCATAGCCACGCCATGGCAGCGTCCAGTCGGGATCACGCCCATAGCGCGCGAGCCGCAGCCGGTGACGCAACACTCCGATCGCGAGGAGCGCGATCATCGGATAGGCGATCTTGCCGCCCGCCGCCGCATACATCCACGGCACCAGCGCGGTGTCGAATCCCTTCACCCCGTGGATCCCGATCGCCAGCAGATGCAGCGCGGTCAGCCACAACGGCCAGAACCGATTGGCGAGCAGGGCAACCGAGATCAGCCCCGCCATCAGCGACACGTCGATCAGCAATTCCAGCGTCTCGACCGTCCGGAAACTGCGCGAGGGATCGAACGGCAACAGGATCGTCGCGACCGACGCCCCCAGAAGAAAGATGGCCGTCCAACGTTCCGGCCATCCTCCCAGCCACAGGGCGCAGAGGCAGATGAGCCCCTGCACCAGATTGAAGACATAGATATGGGTCAAGGCGTGCCCCGTCTTGTGGTAATTCGATGAAGCACGCCGAGCCCGGTCCGATCAGGCCGCCGCGCGCAGCGGAAGCGCGGTCAGCGCACCAGCCACTTCGGGCGGCTTGGGGCGATTGTCGCCATAATCGTCGGCGTCGAAACCGATCGTCTTGCCGACCTTGTCGAGGACCCGGTGGCTCTGCACCGCATGGCCGCGGGCATGACCGATGGCGAGCATCGTCTGGCTCAACGCTTCAAAGGCATGCTGGCCGACCACCGCCGACAGACGGGCCGCGGTCCGCGCACGTGGCAACGCCGTCGCCAGTTCGCCGGCCGTGGCGAAGGCCGCGTCCAGTTCTTTTTCCAATTTCCACAAGAGCTGTGTCACTTGAACAGCCGCTTCATGCTCGGTCGTCATTGCCTCATGCTCCGGTCGCGGTCCCCCGCCCCGGCGGGGTCGGGGGAGTGGTGGTCACCCGGCCATATGAGACAGCCGCCCGATCACGCGGGTCATCACATCGAGGCCGGTCGCCAACATGCCGAAGCCGATGGCGAGAGCGATCGCGATGGTGGGAACCCAGAGCAGCCTTTCGGTCACTCCCATGTCGTTGCGGGTCTGTCCCGGCCGCCGGATGGGTAGGGACAAGCGGGGCGATACGTGGGCATGGCCGCCCTGCACCACCCCGCCGACCGTACTCCCATCCGGTGCCACCGTCTCTGTCACCGGAGCGGCGGGCGGAACCAGCCCCGTAGAATCGGGTATGATTTTATAGGGGTCCGAGTTTTCTTCGATTTCAGACAGTTGGTCAGAATACTCAACCGTCTCCCCAGCATCTTCGTCGGTCGAATCGGCTTCGAACTCGGCAAGCGCGAGCGCGGCTTCGCGGCGATTGCGCGCGCCGAGCAGGCGGACGGCCTCGGCCAGATAGCTGTCGACGGTGGATTTCCCGAGGCCCAGTTCGGCGGCGATTTCCTTGGAGCCCTTCAATGCCTTCACGCCCCGCAGGCACTCGCGATGGCGACGGGTCAAAAGGTGGAAACGTTCGGGGATCATTTCACTTTCCGGCTACGCCGATCGACATTCGCGGACGCATGGCGATGTCCCTAGCCGGGAGAAGGCCCTTTCGCCAACCCATCCCACCGTCGCCGGACGCAAACCGGACCGATTCGGGAATCGATCGGCCTGACCAGATGGCCGACCAGCCTGTCGCAGGAGGGAAATGGCGGCCTGGCCGCTACGCCCGGTCGGGCGGCGTAGGCCGGGACGGGCGAAGACCGGCCCGGTTCGCTGGCCCGGTTCGCTGGCCCGGTTCGCTGGCGTGGTTGGCGTCGCCAGCGTTACTGCGGCTTGCCGGGGCCTTTGATGATCTCGAATGTATCGAGCGCGCGCAACAGATCCTCGAACGGCGTATCCTGCTGGACGGGGAAGGAGCGGCGGAAGCCCGTGCCGAGTACGTCGAGGTCACGCTGGGTCAGAAGCCCGACGGCGACGATCCGCTCCCCCTGACCCCGCTCGCGATGGTTCGCCGTCATGGTCGCCGCCGCCACGCCGAGGTCCGACCCGTCGGACCCGCCCCATTCAAGCCGCCCGACATGTGGTCCGGCGCGGTGCCACGCCGCATCGTCATGGCATGGGCAATCCATGTGCCGGAGAAGATCGGGGCAGTCATGCACATGGGCAACTCTCCACTAATGGCGACTCAACCCGTCATTTGACCAAGCTGTTCCACGCAAAACCCACAACTTGCAACCGATCGCCGATACTCGTCGGGCAATTGCCGGGATTTCGATACCGCGACGCCCTTCCCTGTACGCCAACCCCTTGCTAAGGCGCGCCGGTCAACCGGATCTATCCCCGGCGCGCCTGCTCGCGGCTGCATGCTGCCGTGTCCCCCGGGCGTGCTAGGCTCGACCAAGAAGGGACGCCCATGACTGCGATAGGCCAGGACAGCCTGAACACCCGCTCAACGCTCGACGTGCGGGGCAAGACCTATGATTATTACAGCCTCGCCAAGGCTTCCGAACAGCTCGGCGACATCAGCCGCCTGCCCTTCTCGATGAAGGTGCTGCTGGAGAATCTGCTGCGATTCGAGGACGGCAAGACCGTCACGCGCGAGGATATCCAGGCGATCGTCGATTGGCAGAAGACGCAGCGTTCGGACCGCGAGATCCAGTATCGCCCGGCCCGCGTGCTGATGCAGGACTTTACCGGCGTCCCTTGCGTGGTCGACCTCGCCGCGATGCGTGACGCGATCACCAAGCTGGGCGGCGACGCGGCCAAGATCAATCCGCAGGTCCCCGTCCACCTCGTCATCGACCACTCGGTCATGGTCGACGAGTTCGGCACGCCGCAGGCGTTCGAGGATAACGTCGACCTCGAATATCAGCGCAACATGGAGCGTTACGAGTTCCTCAAGTGGGGCTCCAAGGCGCTCGACAATTTCTCGGTGGTGCCGCCGGGCACCGGCATCTGCCACCAGGTCAATCTGGAATATATCGGCCAGGCCATCTGGTCCTCGACCGAGACCGGCGAACACGCAAAGGGCGGCGCGGCGATCGCCTATCCCGACACGCTGGTCGGCACCGACAGCCACACCACGATGATCAACGGCCTGGGCGTGCTCGGCTGGGGCGTCGGCGGGATCGAGGCGGAGGCCGCGATGCTCGGCCAGCCCGTATCGATGCTGATCCCCGAAGTCGTCGGCTTCAAGCTGACCGGCAAGCTCCAGGAAGGCATCACCGCCACCGACCTGGTGCTGACCATCACCCAGATGCTGCGCGCCAAGGGCGTGGTCGGCCGCTTCGTCGAGTTCTACGGCCCCGGCCTGTCGTCGATGACGCTCGCCGACCGTGCGACGATCGCCAACATGGCGCCCGAGTACGGCGCGACCTGCGGCTTCTTCCCGATCGACGACAAGACGCTCGACTATATGCGCCTGACCGCGCGTTCGGACGAGAATGTCGCGCTGGTCGAGGCCTATGCCAAGGCGAACGGCTTCTGGCGCCATGACGATGCCGCCGACCCCGTCTTCACCGACACGCTGGAACTCGACATGGCGACGGTCGTGCCGTCGCTCGCCGGCCCGAAGCGCCCGCAGGACAAGGTCGTCCTCACCGAGGTGGACGACGTGTTCAACGCCGACCTCGCCAAGGTGTACAAGAAGGACGCCCCGGCGCGCGTCGCGGTCGACGATCGTGGCCATGACATTGGCGATGGCGACGTCGTGATCGCCGCGATCACGAGCTGCACCAACACCTCGAACCCGAGCGTCCTGGTCGCCGCCGGTCTGGTCGCGCGCAAGGCGAACGAACTCGGCCTGAAGCCCAAGCCCTGGGTCAAGACCTCGCTTGCGCCGGGTAGCCAGGTCGTCACCGATTATCTCGACAAGGCGGGCCTGACCGCCGATCTCGACGCGATCGGCTTCAACCTGGTCGGCTATGGCTGCACCACCTGCATCGGCAATTCGGGGCCGCTCGCCGAGCCGATCTCGAAGGCGATCAACGGCAACGATATCGTCGCTGCCTCGGTCCTGTCGGGCAACCGCAACTTCGAAGGCCGCGTGTCGCCCGACGTGCGCGCCAACTTCCTCGCCTCGCCGCCGCTGGTGGTCGCGTACGCGCTGAAGGGCACCGTCACGCAGGACATGCGCGAGACGCCGATCGGCCAGGGCAAGGACGGCCAGGACGTCTATCTGAAGGACATCTGGCCCTCGAACGAGGAAGTCCGCAGCCTGATGGACGCGAACATCGATGACGAGATGTTCCGTTCGCGCTACGGCAATGTCTATGCGGGCGACGCCAAATGGTCGGCGATCGAGGTGACCGGCTCGGACACCTATGCCTGGCCGTCGGGTTCGACCTATGTCGCCAATCCGCCCTATTTCGAGGGCATGGAGATGACGCCGAAGCCCGTCACCGACATCATCGAGGCCAGGCCGCTCGCCATCCTGGGCGATTCGATCACCACCGACCACATCAGCCCGGCCGGTTCGATCAAGGCCGACAGCCCGGCGGGCATCTTCCTGCAGGAGCATCAGGTCGCCAAGAAGGACTTCAACTCCTATGGCGCGCGTCGCGGCAACCACGACGTGATGATGCGCGGCACCTTCGCCAATATCCGCATCAAGAACGAGATGGTGCCGGGGATCGAGGGCGGCATGACCCAGTATGAGGGTCAGGTGATGCCGATCTATGACGCCGCGATGCGTCACAAGGCGGACGGCACACCGCTCGTCATCGTCGCGGGCAAGGAATATGGCACCGGCTCGTCGCGCGACTGGGCGGCGAAGGGCACCAACCTGCTCGGCGTGCGCGCGGTCATCACCGAGAGCTTCGAGCGTATCCACCGCTCGAACCTGGTCGGCATGGGCGTCCTGCCGCTGCAGTTCGCCGAAGGCGTGACCCGCGAGACGCTGAAGCTGGACGGCACCGAGACCTTCACCATCCAGAATGTCGCGAACCTGCGTCCGCGTCAGGATGTCGAAGTGATCCTGGGCCGCAAGGATGGCTCGACCGAGACCTTCCTGACCAAGTGCCGCATCGATACCGTCAACGAGCTGGAATATTTCCTGAACGGCGGCATCCTGCAATACGTGCTGCGCAACCTGGCGGCGTAACGCCTTTTCAGGGGCGGGCTTCCGGGTCCGCCCTTTCGGGATGCGAAAAGGCCCGCCCGGATCGCTCCGGACGGGCCTTTTTTCGTATCATAGGGGCCCGCGAGCTCCCCGCTATTCCGGGGAGTCCATTGCTCCTCCCCCGCGAGACGAGGTCGCAGGCCAAAGGCCCGACGGCGGGGTGTCCCGGCCGGAAAGAATGGGAGGCGCCACTGGCGGCCTTTCCGTTAAAAACGAGGAAGAGCGCGCGGCCCATATGAGTCGCCGCGCCGGCCTCACCCGGACCTGACGCGGCCGGTCAGTCGAACCGGCGCGCCTTGCGGCGGGCGGTCTCGCGCTCCAGCCGTTCGAGCAGGGTTTCGATCGACTCGTCACGATCGGGCAGCGGCAGGGCGGCCCCCTGTTCGGGCTGTTCCGGCTCGCGCATCGGCGGCATGGGCATCGGACCGGGCTCGGGCGCAAGGTGGGACCCGGGGCGGGACGCGGGACGAACAGGCTCGCGCGGCGTGGACAGGATGGCCTCCGGATCGAAGGCCGCCAATGGCTGGTCCAGATCGGCGGGCAGCGTGCGTTCGACCGTGTCCTCCTCCCCGACCGGCGTGGCCGGCACAGCAGGCAGCGGCGGCGGCGGCGCGCCCAGTTCGGCGGCGTGGAGCGGACGGCGCGGCGGCGCGTCGGGGTGGCGATCCGAGCGCCGGACCGAGGGTATATATTCCCCCTCCGCGTCGGCATCCTGCGGCGCGGCGCGCTGTCCCAGCAGGCCGCCCGGCCCCCAGAGCAGATAGGCCGCGGCCCAGACCACCGCGCCGGCCCCGCCACCCGCGATACAGGCGAGGAGCATGCGGGCCTTCAGCCCCAGCGGCGGGCGCGCGGCCGCGATCACATCGCCCAGCCCCAGTTGCCCGACCAGCATCTCCAGCCGCCAGCCGGGGGCGATCAGAACCAGAAAGGCCATGAGGACGCCGATCGCCCCGCCCACAAGTGCGGGCCAATAGCGATGGGAAGAGGGCGTGGCGGTGAAGGTCATGGGCGTATCGTGGTACCAGGGCCTAGCAGGCTTTGGTAAACAGGTTCGTAACGACGGACGTTCGACGCCCAGTCGCGTTCTTTCTCGACGAAAAGCCGGCCTGCCGCGCGCCGCCTGTCCCAGGCGCCCCGATCCGCGAGCAGCCCCGCCAGCGCATCGGCGATCGCCACCGGATCGTCCGGCGCGAACAGCGTCCCCGTCTCTCCGTCGCGGATCAGTTCGCGATGCCCGCCGACATCGGATGCGGCGACCAGGCGGCGTTGCGCCATCGCCTCCAATGGTTTGAGCGGCGTGACCAGGTCGGTCAGCCGCATCTTCTTGCGCGGATAGGCCAGCACGTCGACCAGCCCGTAATAGCGCTCGACCATCTGGTGCGGCACGCGTCCGACGAAGCGGATGGCGTCGGCCACGGGCGAGGCCTGGGCCTGCCCGCGCAAAGCCGCCTCCATCGGGCCGCCGCCGACCAGCAACAACCGCGCCAGGGGCCGTGCCGCCACCAGCCGGGGCATCGCCGCGATCAGGTCGTCCAGCCCCTCATAATCATAGAAGCTGCCGATGAAGCCGATCACCTCCGCCCCCTCCAGCCCCAGTTCGCGGGCCAGCGCGGGGTCGCGGGGCGGCTCCTGCCCGAACAGGGTCAGGTCGACCCCGTTGGGCGAGACGATGATCTTGTCCGCCGCGATGCCGCGCGCGATCAGGTCGCCGCGCAAGCCTTCGCAAATGACCGCGACCGCATCGGCGCGCCGACAGGCCCAGCTTTCGAGCGCGCGGGTGGCGCGATAGCGCGCGCTGCCCTCCGTCCCCGTGCCGTTGCCGACCGCCGCATCCTCCCAGAAGGCGCGAATCTCATAGACCAGCGGCAATTTCGCACGGCGCGCCACCCGCCACGCCGCCAGCGCGTCGAGCACGGGGGAATGGGCGTGGAGGATATCCGGGCGGAACGTCTTTACCGCCGCAGCGATCGCGCGGGTGTGCGCCGCGATCGCCGCCACCTCGCCGCGCAGGCCGCCGCCGACCGTGTCCCCCTCCGCCACCGGCGTCCGGTGGAACACCAGCCCGTCATGGTCCTCCCGCCCCGCGCCCGGCCCCTGTCGCGGGCCGGTCACCGCCGCCACGCTGTGGCCAAGCGCCTGCTGCGCCTTCAATATGGCGCGCGTGCGAAACGTGTATCCGCTTTGCAGCGGCAGACCGTGGTCGAGGATATGCAGGATGCGCATGGCGTCGCCCTGTCATGCCAGCCCTTAACGCCGCGTCAACCTGCGGTTTATAGGCAGGCATGGCCGGGTTCGGGACGGTTGGCCGCAGAAAGGGAGGGACGACGCGATGATCGACGGCTTTGCCCTGGTGGTGACGCACGGCCTGATGCTGCTCGCCGCCTGGCGCCTGCTCACGCGTCGCGATCTGGACAGCGAGACGGACGGCCCGCGCCACCCGTTCCGGCGAAAGCGTCCCGATGCGTGACCTGTTCCTGATCGGTTTCCTCTTCAGCCTGTTCGCGATGGGGCTGAGACGGCCCTTCCTGTTCGTGCTGGCCTATATCTATATCGATATCGTCTCGCCCCAGCGGCTGACCTATTATCTGCTGAACACCGTGCCGATCTCCCTGATCGCGGCGGTCGCGGCGGTCGGCGGCTGGGCGCTGGCCGATGACAAGCGCGACAGCGTGTTCACCGCGCGGCAGGGCGCGATCCTGCTCCTGCTCGTCTATTGCGGAGTCACGACCTTTTTCGGCGCGGACTTCCCGATGGAGGCGCGGGAGAAATGGGCCTGGGTGTGGAAGGCGCTGGCCTTCGCGGTCTTCCTGCCGCTGACCCTGCGGACGAGGCTGCGGGTCGAGGCGCTGCTGCTGTTCATGATCCTGTCGGTGGGGTCGATCGTCATCGTCGGCGGGATCAAGACGCTGTTCAGCGGCGGCGGCTATGGCGAGCTGAACCTGATGGTCAGCAACAATGCCGGGCTGTACGAAGGCAGCATCATCTCGACCGTGTCGGTCGCGATCATCCCCGTCATCATCTGGCTCGCGCGGTTCGGCACGATCTTCCGGCCCGAATGGCGGGTCACCGCCTTCGCCGCCGCGCTGAGCTTTGCCTGCCTGCTGATTCCCATCGGCACCTCGGCGCGCACCGGCCTGCTCTGTATCGGGCTGCTCGCGCTGCTGATGCTGCGCGACGTCAAGCGGCGGCTGCTCTATCTCGGCGCGCTGGCGGCGGCGGGGATGATCGCGGTGCCGCTGCTCCCCTCCTCCTATACGCAGCGGATGAACACCATCCGCACCTATAAGGGTGACGAGTCCGCCTCCACCCGGCTGGCGGTGTGGAAATGGACGCTGGGCTATGCCAACCAGCATCCCTTTGGCGGGGGGTTCAACGCCTATCTCCAGAACAATGTCAGCTATGACCTGACCTCGGTCGAGGGTTCGGCGCGCGATTCCAAGATCGAGAATCGCCGCGCCACCGACCGCGCCCGCGCCTACCACAGCAGCTATTTCGAGATGTTGGGCGAACAGGGCTGGGTCGGGCTGTTCCTGTGGCTGGGCATCAACGCCGCCGGGATGATCCGCATGGAGGCGCTGCGCCGCCGCTATCGCCGCCCCGAGGATCCGCTTCACTGGGGCGGGCAGCTGGCCGGCGCGCTCCAGCATGCGCATCTGATCTACATGCTGGGCGCGGCGTTCGTCGGGATCGCGTTCAACCCCTTCCTCTATCAGATGATGGCCGCGCAGATCGGGCTGGACACCTATCTGTCGCGCAAGACCCGCGAGGCGCGGCAGAAGATGCCCGGCCGCCGTGGCGGCAGGGCCGAGGCCGACCTCACCACTTCCGCGCGGTCGGCGTAATCCCGGCACCCAGGATATTGCCGCGCAGGACGATCGCCTCGCCCGACCAGTTGCCCACGAACACCGGCTTGAAATCCGCCCCCGGCGCCAGCCGCGCGCGGTTGTTCTCGACGATCAGCCCGGTGGAGTCGTTCTTGGCCCCTTCGGGCGCGACGCTGATCAGGGTCGAGTGATTGTCCTTGTCGCGGCCGAAGACGAACTCATTGCCCGCGATCCGCCCCTTTGCGCCATTGGACAGGTCGATCATATAGTTGGTCATATGGCCGTGGCTGTCGTCGAAGCTGCTGTCCATTACCTCGACATAGGGCGTGCGGCTCTTGACATAATGGCCGCCCTGCCCCCGCTCGAACCGGCAGGCGGTGACGCGCAGACGGCCATAATGGCCCATATAGATGCCATGCGCGCCGTTGCCGGTGGGATCATGGCCCAGGCCGGAAAAGGTCGAATGGTCGACCGTCACCACGCCATTGGGATCGTCGGCCGACAGGATGCCCGACTGGCTGTCGAGGAACATCGAATCGCTGACCGCCAGCGGCCCCTTTTCGATGCGGATGCCCGCGCCATTGCCGTCGCCCACCTCGATATGGCTGAACACGATGCCCTGCACCTCGGCCCCGCGCCCGCGCAGCACCAGCGCCGCCTTGCCCTCGCACGCGATGCGGGTGAAGATCGCCTTGCCCGGCTCCGCCGCGACATAGCGGATGCGGCCCGCGCTCTGCACCGCGCATTCGCGATAGGTGCCCGGCGCGATGCGGATCGTCCCCTCGCCATCGCCGATCGCGGCGATCGCGTCCTGCAACGTACCAAAGCCGCGCCCGCCGACCATGAAGGGCGAAGGCGCGGCCTGCGCCAGCGCGACGCCGGAGGTCAGACCGAGAAAGAGCAGCGGAATCACACGCATCGGGGGTGTCCTGTCAAAACCAAGCGGGCACCGCATCCTGCCACGCATGGTGGCGGGATGCGACGCCCGTTATCGTCCCGTGACGGGATCGGCGCGCCGGCCCTCCCCAAGCTCTCGCTCGGGAAGGAACCGATCACGCCTCCTCGGTCTCATCCTCGTCGGCCAGCTCTTCATGCAGCGCGGCCAGGATCGCTTCGTTGAAGGCGGGAATGTCCTGCGGATTGCGGCTGGTGATCAGATTGCCGTCGACCACCACTTCCTCGTCGACCACCTCGGCCCCCGCATTGGTCATGTCGGTGCGAATCGAGGGATAGCCGGTCATGCGGCGGCCATCGACCACATCCGCCTCGACCAGCAGCCACGGCGCGTGACAGATGGCCGCGACGATCTTGTCGTCTTCCATAAACTCGGTGACGATCTCGACCGCGCGCTCGTTCAGCCGCAGCTTGTCGGGGTTGCAGGTGCCGCCGGGAATGACCAGCGCGTCGTAATCATCGGTATCGACATCGTCGATGGTCAGGTCGGGGGTCGCGGTTTCGCCCTTGTTGATATCCTGCTCCATGCCCTGAATCGGATCGGCCTTGAGCGAGGCGAGCGTCACCGTCGCGCCCGCCGCCTCCAGCGCCTTGCGCGGTTCGAACAGTTCGACGGTCTCGAAGCCGTCGGCGGCGAGCATCAGGACGCGTGCCTGGGAAAGATCGGCCATGATGGAAAACTCCTGTCGGGAATGCCGTTGGGGGATTGGCAGCCTCAGAACCCGCCATCCGGGCCGCCGTTCCACCCCCGACGGAACGAAGCGACCGGCAACGCATTTGCAAGGACGATCCGAGGGAGAATGATGGCCATCCGATTAGTCTATTGCGACGACACCAGGCCCGGCATCACCCGGACGAAGGTACGCGGTCACTGGGCCTATTGGAGCCCAGAGGGCGAGCGCATCACCGATACGGGCGAGATCGACCGGCTGAACCGGATCGCCCTGCCCCCCGCTTACCGCGACGCATGGTTCTGCCCGCGCGCCAACGGGCATATCCAGGCGGTCGGCTGGGACGAGAAGGGGCGCAAGCAATATCGCTATCACCTCGATTTCCGCGAGGCGCAGGAGGCGGCCAAATATGAACGCTGCGCCGCCTTCGGCCATGTGCTCCCAGGCTTGCGCAAGCGGGTGGAGGCGGATCTGAGGAAGCGCGGGCTTTGCAAGGAGCGCGCGGTCGCCGCCGTCGTCCGGTTGCTCGACAACGGCCATCTGCGCGTCGGGAACGAGGCTTATGCCGCGACCAACAAGAGCTTCGGCGCGACGACGCTGCGCAAGCGGCACGGCAAGGTGAAGGGCACCACGCTGCGGCTGCGCTATCGCGGCAAGTCGGGCAAGATGCGCGACCTGACCCTGACCGACCGCTCTCTCGCCAGCTTCGTCAAGCGGTGCCAGGATCTGGACGAACAGCATCTCTTCGCCTGGGTCGATGCCGAGGGCGAAGCAAACCCGGTCAGTTCCTCCGACGTCAACGCCTATATCCGTGACGCGACAGGGTGCGACTTCACCGCCAAGCATTTCCGCACCTGGGCCGCCAGCGTCGCCGCGTTCGAGGCGCTGGCGCTGGCCGAGGCGGACCTCAGCCTGAAGGCGATGCTGGAGCCGGTCGTCGAGAAGCTGGGCAACACCCCGGCCATCGCGCGCAAATCCTATGTCCACCCCTCGCTGATCGCGCTCGTCAAGGACGGGCAGGCGGCGTTCCGCAAGGCGCTGCGCCTGCCGCGGGCGCGCGCCGGGTTGAGCCGCGTCGAATGCGGGCTGATCGCGTTTCTCGAAGCCGGAACCCCGGCCACCAAGGCGGCCTGACCGCTTCCCTTTTCCAGGAGTCCCCATGGCGACGAGCAATCACTCGGCCAAGACGCCGATCTTCGACGGCACCCAAATTCCCGATCAGGCTGGACAGGTGATCAACGCGACCTATGTCTGGGTGCAGGACTATTGGCTGAAGGTGCTGATCGCGATCGGCGTGGGCGCGGCCATCGTGCTGGCGCTGCTCTGGGTGCGCAAGCTGGGCGACCGGCTGTGCAGCAAGCCCGGTTTCGCGGGTGGCTGGGGCGTCATCATCGGCCATGCCATCGCGCGGACCAACAGCTTCTTCATCGTCACGCTCGCCGCGCAACTGGTGTCCGGCTATGCGGGGGCACCGGGCGAAGTCGCCAAGACGATCAGCTTCTTCTTCACCATCGCCAGCACCTTCCAGGCCGCGATCTGGGCACGCGAACTGATCCTCGGCGCGATCGAGCATCGCACCCAGTCCGAACATTATTCGGGCGAGGCACTGCTGTCCGCGATGGGGTTGATCCGGTTGCTGGTGACGGTCGTGCTGTTCGCGATCGCGCTGGTCGTGGTGCTCGACAATCTGGGGGTGAACGTCACCGGGCTGGTCGCGGGTCTGGGCGTCGGCGGCATCGCCATCGGTCTGGCCGCGCAAGGAATTTTCGGCGACCTGTTCGCCGCGCTCGCCATCATCTTTGACCGGCCGTTCCGGCGGGGGGACAAGATCGCCTATGGCAATACCAGCGGCGTGATCGAGTCGATCGGACTGAAATCGACGCGCATCCGGGCCTTTACCGGCGAGTTGCGGATCATCTCCAACCGCCAGCTGCTCGACAAGGAAATCCAGAATACGACGGTGCGCGACCATGTCCGGCTGTCGTTCACCATCGGCGTCGCCTATGAAACCCCGCCCGACACGCTGGCGCGCATCCCGGCCCTGCTGACCGAGATCGTCGAGAGCGAGGGCGGCACCGTGGCGCGCGCGGGGTTCGAGACGTTCGGCGCGTCGAGCCTGGACTTCGCGCTGCAATTCGACGTGCCGGGTGACGACTGGGCCACCGCGCACGACTTGCGCAACCGGGTGCTCGTCACGCTGATGAAGCGGTTCGCGGCGGAGGGGATTTCGATCCCCTACCCGACGCAGACCACCTACACCGCCGCGCCGGACGGGACGATGGTCATGCCCTATCCCCCGACGCAACCGGCCTGAGCAAGGCGATCCTCCCTTTCCCGCCCGGAGAGGGAGGATCGCGTCCCGCCTCAGATCCCGCCTTCGTCCAGCGACAGCAGCGTCGCGTTGCCGCCCGCCGAGGTCGTGTCCACCGACACCGCCCGTTCCGCGCAGAAGCGGTACAGGTAATGCGGCCCGCCCGCCTTCGGCCCGGTGCCCGACAGCCCCTCGCCGCCAAAGGGCTGGCTGCCCACCACCGCGCCGATCATCGAGCGGTTGATATAGAGGTTGCCGACCGCCGCCTCGCTCTCGGCGACCTCGCCCGCGCGCGCGATGCGGCTGTGCAGCCCCATGGTCAGGCCATAGCCCTTGGCATTCACCTTCGCGATCGTCTCCGACAGCGTGCCCGCGTCCCAGGTCGCGACGTGCAGGATCGGACCGAACCATTCCTGGGTCAGGTCTTCCACCCGGTCGAGCCGGATCAGCGTCGGCGGCACGAACAGCCCCTCGGCCGGGGCATCGAGCGTCTCAACGGTCCGGGCCACCATCGACGCGCGATAGGCCATCAGCTTGTCATAGGCCGCCTGGTCGATCACCGGCCCGACATCGGTCGCCGGGTTGCCGGTGGGACCGAGGACCAGCGTGTCCATCGCACCCTTCAGCATCGCGATGACATTGTCCGCTACGTCCGCCTGCACCAGCAGCAGCCGCAAGGCCGAGCAACGCTGCCCCGCCGAACGGAAGGAGGAGGTGATGACGTCCGCCACCACCTGTTCGGGCAGCGCGGTCGAATCGACGATCATCGCGTTGATCCCGCCAGTCTCCGCGATCAGCGGCACGATCGGGCGGTCGTCATCGGCCACCAGCGTCCGCGCGATCCGCTTGGCGGTGGCGGTCGATCCGGTGAAGGCGACGCCCGCGATCCGGTGATCCTCGGTCAGCGCCTGCCCCACCGCCGGCCCGCCGACCGCGAGCAGCAGCGCGTCGCGCGGCACGCCCGCGCGGTACGCCAATTCGACCGCGGCTTGAGCGATGGCGGGGGTCTGCGGCGCGGGCTTGGCGACGACGGTGTTGCCGGTGACGAGCGCCGCCACCGTCTGCCCCAGGAAGATCGCCAGCGGGAAGTTCCACGGCGCGACCGTCGCCCAGACGCCGCGCCCTTCGAGGTGCAGCGTGTTGCGCTCCCCCGTCGGTCCCGGCAGTTCGACCGAGCCGAGTCGCATCCGCGCCTGCTGCGCATAGTAACGGCAGAAATCGGCGGCCTCGCGGACCTCGCCGATCGCGTCGGGGATGGTCTTGAACGCCTCCTGCACCAGAATCGCCATCAGCCGCTCGCGATCCTGCTCCAGCAGGTCCGCCAGCTTTTCCAGCACGGACGCACGGGTGTCGAGCGGCGTCGCGTTCCACGCCGGGAACGCGGCATGCGCGCGCGCGACCAGCGCTGTCACGTCCGCCGTCTCGGCGACCGGCGTCACGGCGGGTAGGGCCACCGCCTTCGCCGTCGCATCCAGCGTCGCGATGTCGCTCAGGTCGATGCCGGTCGAGTTGCGATGCCCCGGCGCGAACAGATCGATGGGCAACGGGATGCTCGGATGCCGCGCCCCGCCCACGGCGGCGATCTTGGCGACCGGATCGGCGAGGATCTCCGCCTCGGTCAGCCGCGCATCGGCGAGTTGGTGAACGAAGCTGGAATTCGCACCATTCTCCAGCAGGCGCCGGACCAGATAGGCCAGCAGGTCGCGGTGCCCGCCGACTGGCGCATAAATGCGGCATTTATAGCCCTGCTCGCGCACCAGCCGTTCGTACAGGCCATCGCCCATGCCATGCAGCCGCTGGAACTCGAAGTCCTGGGAATCGCCCGCCCATTCCAGGATGGTCGCGACGGTCAGCGCATTGTGGCTGGCAAAGGCCGGGCGGATATTCTCGGCCGCCAGCATGTCCTTGGCGACCGCCAGATAGGAGACGTCGGTCGCCGCCTTGCGGGTGAACAGCGGATAGTCGTTCAGCCCCTCGACCTGCGTCCGTTTGATCTCGCTATCCCAATAGGCGCCCTTGACCAGACGGACGTTCATGATTCGGCCGAGGCCGTTGGCCCAGGCGATGACCGCGCGGGCGCGCTTGCCATAGGCCTGCGCCGCCATGCCGAACCCGTCCCAACCTTTAAGCGCCGGGAGCGCCGCGACCCCGCCGATGATGTCGAGGCTCATCTCCAGCCGCTCGGACTCCTCGGCGTCGACGGTGAGCGCGATGCCTTTGTCCGCCGCCTGCCGCGCCAGCTGCGCCAGCATGTCGGTCAGCGCGGGCACGCACTCATAGGCGCGCGGCAGTTCGTAGCGCGGGTGCAGCGCCGACAGCTTGACCGACACCGAATGCCCCGCCGCCGGGTCCGACCCGACCGCGTCGATCGCCTTCACATAGGCGTCGAAATAGCGCTCGGCATCCTCGTGCGTCCGCGCCGCCTCGCCCAGCATGTCGAAGCTGGCGGTGAAGCCCTTGTTCTCGGGCTTCTTCATGCGGCGCATCGCCTCTTCGATGGTGCGGCCCATCACGAAGATCTCGCCCATCATCCGCATCGCCGCGCCGACTGCCTGCCGCACGAACGGCTCGCCCGCGCGCGACAACAGCCGCTTGAGCGGCCCCGCCTCGCCCTCGCCCACCAGCGCGCGACCGACGACGAGGCCCCAGGTGGCCGAATTGACCAGCTTCGACGCCGAACGCCCGGTATGCGCGCGCCAGTCCGCCTCGCCCAGCTTGTCGGCGATCAGCAGGTCGGCGGTTTCGGGATCGGGGACGCGCAGGAACGCCTCGGCCAGGCTGAGCAGCGCGACGCCCTCGGACGAGTTGAGCCGGTATTCCTGCAGGAACTGGTTCACCCAGCCACGATTCTGCGCCGCCCGCAGATCGGCGAGCAGCCCCGAGGCATGGCCCATGATCCGCTCGCGCGCGTCCGGGGTCGCGGCGGCACGGTCGAGCAGCGGCTTGAGCACATCCGGCTCGGGCGCGCGGTACAGCGATTTCATGGTCTTGCGCGCGTCGGCGGTAACGGCAGAGGTCATAGGTCCAAATTCCGGTCGGGCGACACGGCGCGGGTTGAGGCGCGCTACGGGCCGCATGGCAATGCTGAGATGGCCTCGCGTTTAGCGGGAAATCGAGCGAAAGGGTATCGTTTGATACGATGCGAAGCGTCGTTCGCCATTCCCCGTCGGAATTGAAATTTTGACCTTCCTGGCGTATAGGTATCGAAGGCGAAGGACATCCGCCTTTCTGTAGAGCCCCGGTCGTTGCAGCGACCGGAGTTAGAAAGCGCTTGGGGTTCAGGATGCGGCTCTGCCCCCGCCGGGCACCTTGCCTGTTGCGAGCCTTAACGATCTTCATGACCAAGGTCGCGAAGGCGATGATGACGCCCAGGATCAGGCACAGATCGGCCACGGACATCCGTGGTCCTTTCTGTGAGTGACGGCGAAATTGCCGTCACCCGTGATGTGGCCCATCGTGGCGATCAACGTCAGGGCGCTGTCCTGTAGAATTGCTTTCTACAGGACCACGGAGCCGCAACCATCCCCGCCCCCGCATCGTTCTCCCGTCACCCCCCAGAACAGGAGAGCCAAGATGGCCGACGCCACGCCGCAGGAAATCGCCGCCAAGTTCCTCGACAAGCTGAAGGACAGCCCGTTCGTGATGATCGGCCTGCACGACGGCGGGCATTCCGAGCCGATGACCGCGCAGATCGATGACGATCAGCCCAACACGCTCTTCTTCTTTGCAGGCAAGGACAACCGCATCGCGGGTGGTGGCGAGGCGATGGCGCAATTCATGGCCAAGGGGCACGACTTCTTCGCCTGCCTGGCGGGGCATGTGTCGCAGGACAATGATCCGCAACAGATCGACAAGCTGTGGAACAACCAGGTCGTGGCCTGGTTTCCCGGCGGCAAGAGCGACCCGAACCTGACGCTGCTGCGCTTCGACATCGGCTCGGCCGAACTGTGGGAAACCGACATCTCGCTGTCGGGCCGGGTGAAGATGCTGTTCGGTGGCGCGATCCGCCCGGACGAATCGTCCAGCCATGCGGTGGTCGGCTCGATCGCCTGATCCGCGCGCGCCGTCCCTGAAAAAGCGCCCGGCGGCACATTAGCCGTCGGGCGCTTTCGCGTGGAGCGAGAAGGCGTCAGGCCTCAACCCACTCCGCCCGGGCAATGCCCTGGGCATAGAGCAGCGCGGTCAGGTCGTTGTGATCGACCCGCGCCGCCGCCGCACCCGCGACGATCGGCTTGGCGCGATACGCAACGCCCAGTCCGGCGCGCCGGATCATCGCCAGATCGTTCGCGCCGTCCCCAACCGCCAGGCTGACCGAAGCGTTGAGCCCCAGTTCGGCCAGCGCCGCGACCAGCGTCTTTTCCTTGGTATCCGATCCCACGATAGGCTTGCGCACCGTGCCGGTCAGCTTGCCGTGCGCGATCTCCAGATGATTGGCGATGGCGCGGTCGAAGCCGATCTCGGCGGCGACCGGCTCGGCGAAGCGGGTGAAGCCGCCCGACACCAGGATCGCATGGCCGCCACGCGCCTTCATCGTGCGGACCAGCGTCCGCGCGCCCGCCATCAGCGTCACCCGCTCGGCCAGGCATTGTTCGATGACGCTTTCGTCCAGCCCCTGGAGCAGCGCGACGCGCGCATCCAGCGCGGCGGCAAAGTCCAGTTCGCCGCGCATCGCGCGCTCGGTGACATCGGCGACCTGCGCCTTGATCCCCGCATAATCGGCCAGTTCGTCGATGCACTCGACGGTGATCATCGTGGAGTCCATGTCGGCGACCAGCAGCCGCTTCTCGCGGTGGGCGGCAGGCTGCACGATGACGTCGAGCGACAGATCCTGTCCGTACCCACCCTTGGCGATCGAACGGGCAGCCTCCTTCAAACGGTCGGCCAGTTCCGCGCAGTCGCTCGCCGAAAAGCCATTGGCGGGCTCAAAGGACAGGTCGAAGGCGCGCCCTTCGTCCAGCCACTCCCCCGAAACCAGCCGTCCCGCTGTGGAGTCGCCGTCGAATTCGTAGGCAACGTCAGAAAGCATCGAGGCGTCGAAACTTTGATCCGCTATGTAGGTCGCAATGAACACAATGGCTCTCCCGAATGTCGCGCTCATCGCAGGGCCGACCGCCAGCGGCAAGTCCGCATTGGCGCTCGATCTGGCGAAGGCGACCGGCGGTACGATCATCAATGCCGACTCGGCGCAGGTGTATCGCGACCTGTCGATCCTGACCGCCCGTCCTTCCCCTGAAGAGGTTGCGCAAGCCCCACACCGGCTGTTCGGCCATGTCGACGGCGCGGATACCGGCTATTCGGCGGCGCGCTGGGCGGCGGAAGCCCGCGCGGCGATAGACGACAGCATCGCGGCGGGTTCACTCCCTATTCTGGTCGGCGGGACCGGCCTTTATACGCGCACGCTACTCGACGGGATCGCACCGGTGCCCGAGATCGATCCCGCCATCCGTGCCGAGGTTCGCGCGCTCCCCGTCGCCGATGCCCATGAGGCGCTGTCGGTCGAAGACCCCGCTTCCGCCGTACGGCTCAACCCCGCCGACACCACCCGCGTCGCGCGTGCGCTGGAGGTCGTGCGCTCCACCGGGCGACCGCTTCATGAATGGCAGGCGCACAAGCAGGGCGGCATCGCCGACCGCATCGCGCTGTCCGCCGTCATCCTGCTTCCCGACCGGGACTGGTTGAACGCCCGGATCGACACCCGCTTCGGCGAGATGCTGGACGAAGGGCTGGACGAAGCCGCGGCGCTCCTGGCTCGCCCGGACCTGCCCGCCAACGCCCCCATCCGCCGGGCAATCGGGGTGCCGGAAGCCGCGGCCCTGCTCGACGGTCGAATGACGCGCGGCGAAGCGCAGGCGGCGGGCGCGCTTGCGACAAGACGTTATGCCAAAAGACAATTTACATGGTTTCGCCATCAGCCCGGCCCCGGCTGGACAACGATTACCGACACCGCATCCGATGTGCGTCGCAGCATAATAGAAACATTATTGCGCAATTGACGGTTGACGCGCACTTTTTAAACTTGTAGCCGCGCCATTCCCGGCATGCCCCGTTAGCGGGCACGGACGCAGAAGGACGATGATGATGACCGAGAAAAGCGGAGCCGATATTCTGGTCGAGGCGCTGTGCGATCTCGGCGTGGAGGTCGTCTTCGGCTATCCGGGTGGCGCGGTGCTGCCAATCTATGACGCGCTGTTCCGCGCGAACAGGAACGGAGTGCGCATCCGCCATATCCTCGTCCGCCACGAACAGGCGGCGACCCATGCGGCGGAGGGCTATGCCCGCTCGACCGGCAAGCCGGGCGTGGTGCTCGTCACCTCCGGGCCGGGCGCGACCAACGCCGTGACGGGCATCACCGACGCGCTGCTCGATTCGATCCCGATGGTGGTCATCACCGGGCAGGTGCCGACCGCGCTGATCGGCACCGATGCGTTCCAGGAAGCCGATACAGTCGGCATCACGCGCCACTGTTCGAAGCACAACTATCTGGTCAAGGACCCCGCGCGGCTGGGCGAGGTGGTGCATGAGGCGTTCCATATCGCGACCTCGGGCCGTCCGGGTCCGGTCGTGATCGACATCCCCAAGGATGTGCAGGTCGCCACCGCCCGCTATCAGAAGCCGGGACCGATCCGGCACAAGACCTATCGCCCGCAGGTGAAGGCCGACCAGAGCCAGATCGAACAACTGGTCGACATGCTGGCCGCCGCCGAGCGTCCGATCCTGTACACCGGCGGCGGCATCATCAATTCGGGCCCGGCGGCGTCGCAACTGCTGCGCGAACTGGCCCGCATCACCGGCGCGCCCGTCACCTCGACCCTGATGGGTCTGGGCGCGTTTCCGGCCAGCGATCCGCAATGGCTGGGGATGCTGGGGATGCACGGCACCTATGAAGCCAATATGGCGATGAACCAGGCCGATCTCGTGGTCGCGCTGGGCAGCCGGTTCGACGACCGTGTGACCGGGCGGCTGGATGCGTTCAGCCCCAACAGCCGCAAGGTCCATGTCGATATCGACCGGTCGAGCGTGAACAAGAATGTCCGCGTCGACCTCGCCATCATCGCCGATGTCGGCCACGCGCTGGAGGATGCGGTGCGCATCTGGAAGGCGCGCCACCATCCCAAGCCCGACACCACCGAGTGGCAGCGCCGCATCGCCGGGTGGCGCGCGGTCGGCTGCCTCTCCTTCCCGGAGAATGGCGACGCGATCATGCCGCAACGGGCGATCCGCGCGCTGTACGACGCGACCAAAACGCGCCAGCCGATCATCACCACCGAGGTCGGCCAGCATCAGATGTGGGCCGCGCAGCATTTCGGCTTCGAAAAGCCCAACAAGTGGCTGACGTCGGGTGGGCTGGGCACCATGGGCTATGGCCTGCCTGCCGCGATCGGCGCGCAGCTCGGTAATCCGGGCGCGCTGGTGATCGATATCGCGGGTGAAGCCTCGATCCAGATGAACATCCAGGAGCTGGCGACGGCGACGCAATATCGCCTGCCGGTCAAGATCTTCATCCTGAACAACGAATATATGGGCATGGTCCGCCAGTGGCAGGAGCTGACCTATGAGAGCCGCTATGCCGAAAGCTATTCGGACTCGCTGCCCGACTTCGTGAAGCTGGGCGAGGCTTACGGGTGGAAGGGCATCCTGATCGAGCGCCGCGACCAGTTGGAGGACGGCATCGCCGCGATGCTGGACCATGACGGGCCGGTGATCGTCGACTGCCGCGTGGCCAAGCTCGCCAACTGCTTCCCGATGATCCCCAGCGGCGCGGCGCATACCGACATGATCCTGCAGGCCAATGAGGTATCGGGCACCATGGACGACGAGGCCAAGGCACTCGTCTGATCCGGCACCGGCCGACAGCCTGAACCGCATGATAGGAAGACCCCGGCTGCGGCCGGGGTGACGGGGTGGAAATGCACATCAAGACCGAACAGGTGGAACGCCACACGCTGGCGGTGATCGTCGACAACGAACCGGGCATCCTCGCCCGGATCGCGGGGCTGTTCACCGCGCGCGGCTATAATATCGAAAGCCTGACCGTGTCGGAAATCACCGCCGACAAGGCGGTCAGCCGCATCACCATCGTCACCAGCGCGTCCCCGCCGGTGATGGAACAGATCATCGCCCAGCTCGACCGGCTGGTCCCCGTCCACAAGGTCACCGACCTGACCGTGCTGGGCGACCATGTCGAGCGCGAGCTGGCGCTGGTGAAGGTGGCGGGCACCGGCGACCGCCGGATCGAGGCGCTGCGCCTCGCCGAAGTCTATCGCGCCCGCGTCGTCGACGCGACGATCTCCAGCTTCGTGTTCGAGGTGACGGGCACCATCGCCAAGATCGACAAGTTCGTCGAACTGATGGGCGAAGTCGGGCTGGTCGAGGTCGCCCGCACCGGCATCGCGGCCATTTCGCGGGGCAAGGACGCGGCCTGAGCCTCTTTACATTTCCGACTATCAGAGGCCCCAAGCGGCCCACTCATTTCGAAAGGGAAGTCCAATGCGTGTCTATTATGATCGCGACGCCGATCTGAACCTGATCACCGACAAGAACATCGCCATCCTGGGCTACGGGTCGCAAGGCCATGCCCATGCGCAGAATCTGCGCGATTCGGGCGTCAAGAATGTCGCGATCGCGCTGCGCCCCGGTTCGGCCTCGGCCGGCAAGGCGGAAGCGGCGGGCTTCAAGGTCCTGTCGAACAAGGAAGCGGCTGGCTGGGCCGACATCCTGATGATCCTGGCGCCCGACGAACATCAGGCCGCGATCTACGACGCCGACCTGAAGGGCAACATGAAGCCGGGCGCCGCGCTCGCCTTCGCGCACGGCCTGAACGTGCATTTCGGCCTGATCGAGCCGCCCGCGGACATCGACGTCATCATGATCGCGCCCAAGGGCCCCGGCCACACGGTGCGCAGCGAATATGTGCGCGGCGGCGGCGTGCCCTGCCTGATCGCGATCCATCAGGACGCCAGCGGCAACGCGCATGACGTCGCGCTGGCCTATGCGAGCGGCGTCGGCGGCGGTCGTTCGGGCATCATCGAGACCAATTTCCGCGAAGAATGCGAAACCGACCTGTTCGGCGAGCAGGCCGTGCTGTGCGGCGGCGCGACCGCGCTGGTCCAGGCGGGCTTCGAAACGCTGGTCGAGGCGGGCTATGCCCCCGAAATGGCCTATTTCGAGTGCCTCCACGAACTGAAGCTGATCGTCGACCTGATGTATGAGGGCGGCATCGCCAACATGCGCTATTCGATCTCGAACACCGCCGAATATGGCGACATCAAGACCGGCCCGCGCATCATCACCGAGGAAACGAAGAAGGAAATGAAGCGCGTCCTCGCCGACATCCAGTCGGGCCGCTTCGTGAAGGACTTCGTGCTCGACAACCGCGCCGGCCAGCCCGAGCTGAAGGCCAGCCGCATCGCCGCCAAGCGCCACCCGATCGAACAGGTCGGCAGCGAATTGCGCGCGATGATGCCGTGGATCGGGGCGAACAAGCTGGTGGACAAGGCGAAGAACTAAGCGATTTCATCGCTCTTCCTCCCTATAACGGGCAAGAGCGGCGAAACTGGTGGAGGGGTGTCCCTGCTCTCGACAGGGCGACACCCCTCCGTCAGGGCTCACGGCCTGCCACCTCCCCTCCCCTTGCAGGGGAGGAAATGATGTCGGCACAACCTCCAGATTCTCTCGCCAACCCGGAAACGCATCGTTGCGACCTTGGCCTTTGACGTGCGTTATAGGCGGCGGCCAAGAAGGCTTGGTCCAACAGGGAGTCCTTCCATGCGTTTTGCCATTCCCGCCGCTCTGGCGCTCGTTCTCGCCACCCCCGCCGCCATCGCGCAGACCCAGCCGGGTGCGCCCGTCGCCTCGCGCGTCGTCGCGGGCACCTATGCCGTCGACCCCGCCCACACCCAGGTCACCTGGTCGGTGAACCATATGGGCTTCTCGATGCTCGACGGACAGTTCGGCGCGTCGGAAGGCTCGCTGACCCTCGATCCGGCGCGTCCGCAGGCGGCCAAGGTCGACGTGACCTTCAAGATCGACGACCTCTCGGTCACCGCCGCCCCCTTCGCCCATCACCTGAAGTCGAAGGATTTCTTCGACGCCGCGATCTATCCGACCGCGCGCTTCGTTTCGACGGGCGTGAAGGTCATGGGGACCAAGGCGGTCATCACCGGCAACCTGACCATCAAGGATCAGACCAAGCCGGTGACGCTGAACGCCACCTTCTTCGGTGCGGGCACCAACCCGATGTCGAAGAAGCTGAACATCGGCTTCCGCGCGACCGCCAAGATCAAGCGTTCGGACTTCGGCGTCGGTGCCTATGCGCCGGTCGTGGGCGATGATGTCGACCTGATGATCAACGCGGCCTTCACCGCGCAGTAAGGTCATCCCCTTTCCAAGACAGGGATCGTTGCAAACCCTCCACACCATCCCGGCGAAGGCCGGGATCCAGTTGGGCAAAGGTTGTCGACTGCCCCGCCCGCGCTGGCATCTGGACCCCGGCCTTCGCCGGGGTGGTGCCTGACGGGAGGTGGAGGACCGGTTGGTGCAACGATCCAACACGGCAAGGCCGCTCCTCATCGGGGCGGCCTTGTTCGTTCGTGCCGTCGCCATCAGGCACCCGTCATCAATCTCGATATGGACAAGCCGCCGCCGACGCGGCATGAACCGGTCCATCATGATCGCCGCGCCGCTGCTCCGTTCGCTTCGACTTATCCGCCCTTAGGGGAGGATCGGCGTGGCCATGCGCGACTTCCCTAAGGGCGGAATCAACCGATAAGCCTATCCCCGCTGCGCCTTTGGCCTGACGCGGCCGAGAATGCTGGAAGACCCGATCATGTTGCGCGATCCCTCGACCAAATACCGCCCCTTCCCGACCATCGCCCTGCCCGACCGGCAATGGCCGAACCGGACGATCACCAAGGCCCCGCGCTGGCTGTCGACCGATTTGCGCGACGGCAACCAGGCGCTGATCGATCCGATGGATGCCGAGAAGAAGACCCGGATGTTCGACCTGCTGGTCAAGGTCGGCCTCAAGGAGATCGAGGTCGGCTTTCCGTCAGCGGGCGCGACCGAGTTCGACTTCATCTCCGGCCTGATCCGCGACGATCGCATCCCCGACGACGTGACGATCCAGGTGCTGACCCAGTCGCGCCGCGACCTGATCGAACGCAGCTTCCAGAGTCTGGAGGGCGCGCGGACCGCCATCGTCCATCTCTACAACGCGATCAGCCCGGCATGGCGCAAGATCGTGTTCGGCATGACCCGCGACGAGGTGAAGGCGATCGCGGTCGAGGGCGTCAAGGTGATGCGCGACGAAGCGGCGAAGCGCCCGAACACCGACTGGTTCTTCGAATATAGCCCGGAGACCTTCTCGACCGCCGAGCTGGATTTCTCGATCGAGGTCTGCGCCGCGGTCATGGACGTGCTGAAGCCCACGCCCGACCATCCGCTGATCCTGAACCTGCCCGCCACCGTCGAATGCGCGACGCCCAATGTCTATGCCGACCAGATCGAATGGTTCGGGCGTAACATTCCCAGCCGCGACTCGGTGGTCATCTCGCTCCACACGCATAACGATCGCGGCACCGGCGTCGCCGCCGCCGAACTGGGCGTGATGGCGGGCGCGGACCGGGTCGAGGGCTGCCTGCTCGGCAATGGCGAGCGGACCGGCAATTGCGACATCGTGACCGTCGCGCTGAACATGTACACGCAAGGGGTCGATCCCGGGCTGAACCTGTCGGACATCGACGAGGTGGTGAACACGGTGCAATATTGCACCAGCCTGCCCGTCCATCCGCGCACCCCCTATGCCGGGGACCTGGTCTTCACCGCCTTTTCGGGCAGCCATCAGGACGCGATCAAGAAAGGCTTTACCGCCCAATCCGCGCGCAACGACGATCTTTGGGAGGTTCCCTATCTGCCCATCGATCCCGCCGATCTGGGCCGCAGCTACGAGGCCGTCATCCGCGTCAATTCGCAGTCGGGCAAGGGCGGCGTCGCCTGGGTGATCGAGCAGGACAAGGGGCTGAAGCTGCCCAAGCGGCTCCAGGCCGATTTCAGCCGCCATGTCCAGGCAATGGCCGACGCCACCAGCCGCGAACTCAACGCCGCCGATATCTGGGGCGGGTTCGAGGCGACCTATCTGCCGCGCGAGGGCGATCGTTTCGTGCTGCGCGATTATGAGGAAAGCGGCTCGGCCGGGCAGCGGACCTTTATCGGCCGCGTGCTGGTCGATGGCGAGGAAAAGTCGATTTCGGGACGCGGCAACGGCCTGATCTCCAGCGTCATCGTCGCGCTGGCCGACACCACCGGCCCCAATCTGGAGGTGATCGACTATAACGAACATGCCATCGGCCATGGTGCCGATGCGCAGGCCGCCGCCTATGTCGAGGCGCGCACCGCCGATGGCCGGGTCGTGTTCGGCGTCGGGCTGGACACCGACATCGCCACCGCCAGCGTCCGCGCGGTGCTGTCCGCCGCCAACCGGGCCTGATCGCCTTGCGCCCCGTCCCCTTCTCCGCCGTACATGCCGATGGCGGAGCCGGGGCGGGCTGGCCGCGCGGGCGATAGGGCGAGCGGCCATGGCGGTGCTGGCGCGCCTGCCCGAACGGTATCGCGAGACGCTGCGCGAGCGCGGGGCGTCGATCACGCTGACGGTGCTGGCGCATCTGCTGCTCGCCTGGCTGTTGTTCCAGCTTGCGCCCAGGCTGATCGAGCAGAAGAAATCCTCTTCGTCCAACAGCTTCGCGCTCTCGCCTTCGACCGAGAATGCGGGCGCGCCCGTGCCCAAGACGCGGGTAGCCACGCGCAAGCCCGCGGCGGCGGGCGGGTCGAAGGCACCGACGGTCGCGAAGAAGCCGACCGAAACACATACCCCCCCGACCGAGAAATCGGCCGACACCTCCGCGCCGACCCCGTGGCTATGGGGCGACAAATCGCTGTTCGCGGCGGGTGATATCGCGTCCATGCCCAAGGGGGAAGGCAAGGGTGTGGGTGCGAGCAAGGGGGATGATCGCGGCCAGGACAGCGCTTCGGCCTATGGCCCCGGCGAGGGGCCGGGCGGCGAGCGGCTCTACAATGCCGAATGGTATCCGCGTCATCCCAGCAATGCCGAACTCAACGGCTATCTGCGCAGCGCCCCGCCGCCGGGCAGCTGGGCCATGATCGCGTGCAGGACCATCCCCGATTATCGCGTGGAGAACTGCCGCATTCTGGGCGAATCGCCGGTCGGCTCGGGTCTTGCCCGATCGATGCGCGAGGCCGCCTGGCAATTCCGCGTCCGGGCACCACGGGTCGGCGGCAAGGAAATGGTCGGTACCTGGGTCCGCATCCGGATCGACTTCACCGGGCCGGGCGGCGGAGACTGACGGACGGGGCGAGAGGACGCCGCTGGCCTATCCCGCCCGCCGGAACCGATCCACCGCATAGCGGGCGACATCCACGCCACCGGGCATCCCCCCCTCGCCCAGCAACAGCGCCGCCGCCAGCGCCGCGCCTGCGGGGGCGGTCTGGATACCGAAGCCGCCCTGCCCCGCGCACCAGAAGAAGCCGGGCCGGTCGGGATCGAAGCCATAGACCGGGGCGCGATCCGGCGCGAAGCTGCGCAACCCCGCCCAGCGCCGCTCGACCGCCGCCACGCGCCAGTCGACCACATGCTCCAGCCGATCGATCGCGACCGCGACGTCCCATTCCTCCGGCGCGATGTCGCAGGGGACGCTGGGCGTCTCGTCATGCGGTGTCAGCCACAGCCGGCCCCCCGCCTCGGGCTTGAAATAGAATTGGCCGCTTATGTCGACGACATGCGGCAGGCCCGCCGCTGCCGGCGGATCGGTGCGCAACTGCACCATCGTCCGGCGATAGGGGGTGATGCCGATCGGCGCGACGCCCGCCAAAGCCGCCACCGGATCGGCCCAGGCCCCCGCCGCGTTGACCAGCACGCCCGCGTTCACCGGACCGCTGCGCGTTGCCAGCCGCCAGCCCTCGGGATGGCGCTCGGCGGCGGTCAGCGCGGCGTGGGTCATCACCACCGCCCCCGCCGCGCGCGCCTGCGCCAGATAATCGGCGTGCAGCGCCGCGACGTCGATATAGGCGCAGCTCGGTTCCCACACGCCATGCACCCATTCGGGGCGCAGGCCGGGCACCCGCGCGGCCGGATCGACCCGCGAGAGGGCCACGCCGGTGTCCGCGAAATCGACCAGCAACCGCTCGATCTGCGCCGCGTCCTGCGCGCGACCGATATGCAACGAGCCGAGCGGCGTCAGATAGCCGCCGCGCCGCAACGCCTCGCCCGACGCGGTGGTCAGCGGCTGCACCGCCGGGCCGCCATAGGTTTCCGACCAGAAGGCCGCCGACCGACCCGTCGCGTGGCGGCCGGGCATGTCCTCCGCCTCGATCAGGATCACGCGCGCGCGGTCGCCGATCGCTGCCGCGAGGCTCGCCCCGGCCATGCCCGCACCGATGATCGCCACGTCATAGCTCATGCCGCGATCCCGCCCAGAAAGCCGTCGATCGCCGCCAGCGCACGCCGCCGCACCGCATCGGTCTCGCGCAGCAGTTCATGCGCCGCCTCCCGCCCGAACGTGACCGTGCGCGCGTGCAACCGTTCGGCCACGGCCAGCGCGGCGCGCGCATCGACCAGCCGGTCCGCCTCGGCCACCAGCATCAGCACCGGCAGAGTCAGCCCTGCCGGACGCGAATTGCGGGCCAGCCCGTCGATCGAACGCAGTGCGGCGGCGAGCCACCCCCAGCTCGGCGGCCCGAGTTCCAGTGCGGGCTGACGCTCATACCAGAAGCGTTCATCGTCATAGCGGTCGCCGTCATGGGTCAGATTGCCCTGCCGCGTATGCAGTCCCGGCCGTTCGCGCGACTGCCAGATCGGCCGCTCGCGCAATCCCGTCGCCGCCATCGTCCGCACGATCGCGCGCCCCAGCCAGGGCCCGAGCGGCAGGCGCAGCCCCAGCATCGGCGCGACCAGGATCAGCGCATCGGGATCGACCGCGCCCTCCACCACGCCGCGCAACGCCAGATGGCCACCCATCGAATGGCCGAGCAGGACGGCGGGGCCCGCCGCCGGTTCCTCGGCACGCCATGCGCGCCAAAAGGCGGCCAGATCGGCGACCAGCACGGCGAAATCGTCGGCATGGCCGATATGCGGATCGGCCAGCAACCGCCCCGATCCGCCCTGGCCCCGCCAGTCGAACGCGGTGACGCTCCATCCGCGCGCGACCAGATGGGCGAAGACTTCCAGATATTTCTCGATGACATCGGCGCGCCCGGTCTGGAACAACAGGCGTCCGACCGGCGCATCGGCGATCCAGTCGAACCGGCGATGCGCCCAGCCATCGGGCGCGATCCAGCGGGACAGGCGCGCGGCGGACGGTATGGTCCGGCGAAGGGCAAGCGGGTCGTTCATCCGGCCCCCGGTTACGGTTTGGAAAGCCCTGTCGTCTAGGTCTTTGGGCGATGGAGTGGCCGATTGTCCGTATCGCCCTGATCTGCGCGCTGGGGCTGTTGCTCCTGTCCGCCGGGATCGAGGATGCCCGCACCCGCGAAATCGCGGATCGCAAGAATATCGCGATCGCGCTGATCGCGCCGCTATGGTGGTGGTCGAGCGGCTGGGCCCTTTGGCCCGATATCGCGATCCAGATCGCGCTGGGGATCGGATTGTTCCTGCTGTTCGCGCTCGCCTTTCGCGTCGGCATGATGGGCGGCGGCGATGTGAAGATGATCGCCGCGCTGGCGCTGTGGCTGCCGCCCCAGCCCTTGATGCGCATGTTGCTGCTGATGTCGCTGGCGGGAGGCGCGGTGACGGTCGCGATGCTGATCGACCAGCGGGTCGCGCGCGCGCGCCGGTCCGGGCCGATCGAGGTTCCCTATGGCGTCGCCATCGCGATCGCCGGGCTCCTGCTGCTGCGAGAACCGATATTTAACCCCTTCCTTCCTAGATAACGCCGGGAAAGGCCGGGCGTGGGGCTCCGGCAACAGGGCCAAGAACGCACCGGATATGGACAGGCGTAAAGTCATATTGCTGATGGGGGCGCTGCTCGTCGCCGGGATCACCGCGCTGTTCGCGCGGACCGTGGTGTCGAGGGCCGCCGTGCCCCAGGCCAATGCCACCGTCATCACCGCGCCGCCGCCCGAGCCGAGCCCCGAGATCCTGGTGGCGACCCGCACCCTGACCGTCGGCACCATCATCGACCCGACCGCGCTGAAGTTCCAGCCCTGGCCGCGTGACATGGTCAACGGCGCCTATTTCGTGAAGGGCCAGACCCAGCTGGCACAGTTGCAGGGCACCGTCCTGCGCTATGCCGTCCCGGCGGGACAGCCGCTGACCCAGGCGGCGATCGTGAAGCCGGGCGATCGCGGCTTCCTGGCTGCGGCCCTGTCGCCCGGAATGCGCGCGGTGACGGTGCCCGTCTCCGCCCAGACCGCCGTGGCGGGCTTCGTCTTCCCCGGCGACCGCATCGACATGGTCCTGACCCAGGATGTGGCGGGCGGCGGCGACGGCCCACCGCTCAAGGCGTCGGAGACGATCATGCGCAACGTCCGCGTGCTGGCGACCGACCAGCGCACCGACACGCAGAGCGAGGACGGCAAGACGCCGGTCCGCACCTTCACCACCGTCACCGTCGAGGCGACGCCGAAAATGGCCGAGCAACTGGCCGTCGCGCAGACGGTCGGCACGCTGTCGCTGTCGCTGCGCGCGCTGGCCGATCACTCGGTGACCGGCGACCAGCCGCCCGAACAGACGCGGCCGATGGTCGACCATGCCTCCTACGCCACCGGCGGCGATGTCTCGCGCTATCAGCGGCGCAACGTGCCCGGCCGTCGGGCCGATGGCGGGTCCGGCAGCGGTGCGGGCATGGGCATGGGCATCCCCGCCCCGCCGGCCGCCCCGGGCATGCCCGCCGGCGTGACCGGACCCTTCGTCCGGGTGGCGCGCGGCAGCAACAGCAGCGTGGCACCGGTCGCGGGAACAAGCAGCGTGCCCCCCGTGGTGGGAAGGAACTGAGCCATGTCCTTGCACTCCTTCCTTTCCGGCTCGGCGCGCAGCCTGGGCTTCGCCATGACCCTGGCGCCGCTGCTGCTCGCCCCCGGCCCCCTCGACGTCGCCCGCGCGGCCGAACCGCATGAGACGGCGATCGGCAACACGCTGGAGATCAATACCGGCCGCGCGCGGCTCATCACCCTGGCGCGGCCGATGACCGACCTGTTCGTCGCCGATGACAGCATCGCCGACGTCCAGGTCCGCTCGCCGACCCAGCTCTACATCTTCGGCAAGAAGCCGGGCGAAACCACCGTGTCGGCCACGACGCGCAGCGGCGCGGTCGTCTATGCGACCACGGTCCGGGTGGGCAATAATTTCGACTCGATCGGCCGGATGCTGCACCTCGCCATGCCCGAGGCGCAGATCGCGGCGACGCCGATGAACGGTCTGATCCTGCTGACCGGCACCGTCGCCGCGCCCGACGACGTGGCGGAGGCCGAACGACTGGTGCAGGCCTATGTCGGCAAGGACACCAAGGTCATCAGCCGGTTGAAGACCGCGACCCCGTTGCAGGTCAATCTCCAGGTGCGCATCGCCGAGGTGAATCGCAGCTTCGTCAAGTCGATCGGCGTCAATCTGCTCAACCGCGACAGCAACAGCAGCGGCTTTGTGTTCGGCATCAGTTCGGGCCGCAACGCCGGTTCGATCAACACCATCACCGACCCCACCGGGGCGACGCGGACGCAATATCTGTTCAACCCGGGGCCGCAGCGGACCACGCTGGGCCTGGGCGGCCGGGTGCTGGGCATGGACCTGCTCAGCGCGATCGATCTCGGCGAGTCGCTCGGCCAGGTGTCGACCCTGGCCAATCCAAACCTGACCGCGCTGTCGGGGGAGACCGCGACCTTCCTGGCGGGCGGCGAGATTCCCATTCCGCTTGCCACCGGCTTCGGCGCGGTGTCGGTCGAATACAAGCAATATGGCGTCAGCCTGTCCTACACGCCGACGGTGCTGGCCGATGGCCGTATCTCGCTGCGCGTCCGGCCGGAGGTGTCGCAAATCTCCTCGGTGGGCTCGGTAACGATCAGCGGTACCTCGATCCCCGCGCTCACCACCCGCCGGGCGGAGACCACGCTGGAGCTGGGATCAGGCCAGAGCATGATGATCGGCGGCCTTTTGTCGAACAGTCATGACAACACGATCGAAAAGACGCCGTGGCTGGGCGACCTGCCGCTGATCGGCTCGCTGTTCCGCTCCAACGCGTTCAAGCGCAACGAGACCGAACTGGTCATCATCATCACCCCCTATCTGGTGAAGCCGGTATCCTCGCCCGCCGCCATCGCGCTGCCGACCGATGGCGAGCGCGCGCCCAACGACGCCGAACGCGTTCTGCTGGGCCGGATGGGCGCGGGAAGCGGCGAACCTCGCCCGGTGCCGACCATGGCCCCGGCGGTACAGGGGCGCCCGGTCACGGGGCCCGTCGCCCCCGCCGCCATCACGCCGATGACCGCGGCCCCCAAGGGTCGCAAATCCGCGCCCATGCCCGGCTTTTCCGAATGACCGCCCGACCAAGGATGTCACGCCTCATGCGCTGCTCGCTTCTCCCCCTCGCGCCGATCGGCCTGTTGCTGGCGACCGGAGGCTGTGCCGGTGCCGGGCAGACCGGCCTCGAAACGGTGCATCAGCCGGTCGTCGCGCAGACCGAATATGCGCTCGACCTCGCCGTTTCCGGCGGCCGGCTGGCGGCGGATGAGGGCCAGCGGCTCGATGGCTGGGCACGCAATCTGCGGCTGGGCTATGGCGACCGGGTGACGGTGGAGGATCCCGCCGGGGAAGCCCCCCGCGCCTGGCGTGAGGTGGCCGATGTGATGGGCCGCTATGGCCTGCTGATCGGCCAGAGCGGGTCGGTGCCGCGCAGCCCGGTGGCCCCCGCCACGGTGCGCGTCGTGGTGATGCGCGCCAAGGCCTCGGTGCCCGGCTGCCCGGACTGGCGGTCCGAGGGGCTGCCCGACTGGGACGGGCGCGGCGCGTCCAACCATGGCTGTGCCGTCAATCGCAATCTGGCGGCAATGGTCGCCAACCCGACCGATCTGGTGCGCGGCGTCGAGGGCCCCTCGGCCAGCGATCCGGCGATGGCCACCCGCGCCATCGACGCGCTCCGCCAGGCCACCCCGACGGGTAACGGCGGCACGACGCTGCGCAGCGCCAACGCCTCGGGTGGCAACGGCGGAATGGGAGGGCGGCAATGAACGCCCCCTGGAAGCCCCCTGTGCTGAACCAGCGCGACGCGTTTCAGGCCTATGTCTGCGACGACTGGACGGCCGAGGCGATCCGCCCCATCGTCATCGAACAGGGATGGGCGCCCGAAAAGGTGCTGAAGGGTGGCCTGAAGGCCGCGATCCATTCGCTGTCGGTGTCGGCCAGCCCGCAAATCCTGCTGGTCGACCTGAGCGACACCGCCGATCCCGGCAGCGAGATCAACAATCTGGCGGAGGTGTGCGAACCCGGCACGATCGTGATCGCGGTCGGGCAGGTCAACGACGTGCGCTTGTATCGCACGCTGATCGCCAGCGGCCTGCATGATTATCTGCTCAAGCCGATCCATGCCGACTATCTGCGCGACGCGATCGGACAGGCGCGTGCCATCCTCCATTCGCCGCGCGCCGCGGACATGGCACCCGAAAAGGCCCCGTGCAGCGTCGCGGTGATCGGCGTTCGCGGCGGTGTCGGCGCGTCCACCATCGCCACATCGCTCGGCTGGCTGATGGCCGAGCGGCAGCAGCGTACCACCGCCATCCTGGACCTGGACGTGCATTTCGGGACCGCCGCGCTGGCGCTGGACCTGGAACCCGGACGCGGGCTGGTCGACGCGATCGACAATCCCAGCCGCATCGACGGGCTGTTCCTGGAACGCGCGATGGTGCGCGCCTCGGAAAAGCTCGCCATCCTGTCGGCCGAAGCGCCGATCAGCGCCCCGATCCTGGCCGATGGCCTGGCCTTCGCGCAGTTGCAGGACGAGATGCGCGCGACGTTCGAGACCACGATCGTGGACCTGCCGCGCGCGCTGCTGATCCAGCAGCCGATGCTGGTGAGCGCTATGCAGACGATCGTGCTGGTCACCGAATTCACCCTGGCCGCCGCGCGCGATACGATCCGCTTCCTGTCCTGGTTCAAGGCGCATGCGCCGCAGGCGACCGTGCTGGTCGTCGCCAACCGCGTGCCGCTGCCCCATCAGATGGAGATTGCGCGCGCCGATTTCGAAGGATCGATCGAGCGCCCCGTCGACTTCCTCATCCCCTATGACCCCAAGCTGGTGGTACAGGCCGCCAAGGTCGGCAAGCCGGTCGCCGAGCTGGGCAAGGCGTCGCGCACCATCGCGCCGCTGATCGAGATCGCGCAGCGCATCTGCGCCTCGGTCGAGGGCGATGCGACGAAGCCACCGGCCAAGCCCGGTCTGCTCGACCGGTTCGACCTGAAGGCCTGGCTGCCGCAGCGGTCCCGGGCGGGCTGACCGCATGAGCCTGTTCGCGACCCTGATCCTGGCGGTCGGCGTCTTCGCGACGCTGGCGCTGCTGATCGCCGCGCTGTCGGGCGGCGGCGCGTCCCGGCTCCAGACCCGGCGACTGGCGGGGTTGCGCGATCGCATCGCGCCCGATCTGGGCATGGCGACGCCCGCCATCTTGGCGGGATCGCGCGGGATCGCGCTGGCCACCAACACCCGTATCGACGATGTGTTCGGGCGGCTGCTGCCCAACCCGGCCCAGCTCGCACGCAAGCTGGACCGGACGGGACGCGACTGGACCATGGGCCAATATGGCATGGCCAGCGCCGGGGTCGCACTGATCCTGCTGCTCATTGGCCTGTTCCTCGGACTGCCCTTCCTGCTGGCGCTGTTGCCGGCGGTGGTCGGCGCGTTGCTCCTGCCGCAATGGGTGTTGAGCATGCTGATCGCGCGGCGCATCGCCCAGTTCACGCAACGCTTTCCCGATGCCATCGAACTGCTGGTGCGCGGCCTTCGCTCGGGCTTGCCCATCGCCGAGACGATGGCGGTGGTCGCGCAGGAAGTCCGCGGCCCCGTCGGCCAGGAATTTCGCGGCGTCACCGACCGGATGCGGATCGGCCGGACGATGGATGCCGCGCTGCAGGAAACCGCCGACCGGCTGGAGATCCCCGAATTCCAGTTCTTCGTCATCGCCATCGCGATCCAGCGCGAAACGGGCGGCAACCTGGCCGAAACCCTGTCCAACCTGGCCGATATGCTGCGCAAACGCGCGCAGATGAAGTTGAAGATCAAGGCGATGTCATCCGAGTCCAAGGCCTCGGCCTATATCGTCGGCGTGCTGCCCTTCATCGTCTTCGGCATGATCTGGATGATCAACCAGCCCTATATGGCGCGATTCTTTACCGACCCCCGTCTGATGATCGTCGGCGCGGGGGGCTTCCTCTGGATGGTCCTGGGCGCATTCATCATGTCGCGCATGATCAGCTTCGAGATCTGAATGACCGGCAGCACTCCCCTGTATCTCGGCCTCGACGCCGCGTCCTTCGCCGCCCTGCTCTGGGGGCTGTGCGTCTTCGCGCTGCTCGTCGCGGGCTATACGCTGATCGGCCTGCGCGATCCGATGACGCGGCGCGTCCGCGCGCTCAACGAACGGCGCGAGCTGCTCAAGGCGGGGACCATTGCCCCGGGGCGGAAACGCACGCAGTTCATCGAACGCTATGACCTGCTCGAACGGATGCGCACGATCCTGAGCGCGCTCAAGATGTTGCAGGACGAACAGGTCAAGGCGGTGCAGCTCCGCCTGCTCCAGGCGGGCATTCGTTCGAAGGAACTGGCCTTTGCGGTGATCTTCGGGCGGCTGGCGCTGCCCATCATCCTAGGCGGCGGCATGGCGCTGTGGGTTTATGGCACCGACGGCCTCGCCGAGTGGAAGCCGTTCACCCGCTACTTGCTGGTCGCCGGCACCCTGATCCTGGCCTATAAGCTGCCCGACCTCGCGCTGAAGAACCGCGTCGACAAGCGGACCGCCGCGATCCGCAAGGGATTGCCCGACGCGCTCGACCTGATGGTCATCTGCGCCGAGGCGGGTTTGACCATCGACGCCGCCTTCGCCCGCGTCGCGCGCGAGCTGCGCCGGGCCTATCCCGAACTGGGTGACGAATTCTCCCTGACGTCGGTCGAGCTGGGCTTCCTGACCGATCGGCGGCAGGCGCTCGAAAATCTGGCGACGCGCGTCAATCTGGACGCGGTGCGCGGCGTGGTCACGACCATGATCCAGACCGAGAAATATGGCACCCCGCTGGCCAGCGCGCTGCGCGTCCTGTCCGCCGAATTCCGCAACGAACGGATGATGCGTGCCGAGGAAAAGGCCGCGCGCCTGCCCGCCATCATGACGGTGCCGCTGATCCTGTTCATCCTGCCGACGCTGTTCGTCGTGATCCTCGGACCCGCCGCGTGCTCGATCAAGGATTCGCTGATGGCGGGTCAGTAAGCCGCAACAGGCAGTCGCCGAAGCCGCCCCGCGCAACCAGCGTCGCGATCAACCGTTGACCCTGCGTAACAGACAGGGACCGATGCGATGCTGTTCACTTCGACGACGCAATTCGCGGTGCTGGGGCTGGTCCTCATCGCCGGTTGGCTTTTCGGGCTCGCCAGCCATCCGGGCGGGCGTAAATGGCGGGACCGCTATGTCACCGAGCGGGATGCCCATGCCGCGCAGGTGAAGGACACCGAAACCAAGCTGACGGCGGCGCGCGACCGCATCGCCGAGCTGGAGCGCGAGAATGAACGGCTGGCAACGGCGCAGCCGGTCGCGGCACCCGTCGAAGCGGCGCCATCGGCCCGGCGGACGCCGCCCTATCGCGCTGCCGGCACGCCCCGCGCCGCCTATCCGGCGGGCCAACAGCGGGGCTGGTTCGACTGGGACAACGGCGTCTCGACGCACGGCTAAGCCGGGCGCACCCTGCCACGGGTGTCATGCCGGAAGGGGCCGCCCCGAAGCGCGGCCCCTTCTTGTCTTACCTGGCCTTCAACGCGGCCTGTGCCGCGGCCAGGCGCGCGATCGGCACACGGTACGGGCTGGCCGAGACATAATCGAGCCCGACCTGCTCACAGAAAGCGATCGATGCCGGATCGCCACCATGTTCGCCGCAGATGCCCAGCTTGATCCCCGGTCGCGTCGCCCGGCCGCGTTCGGCGGCAAGGCTGACCAGCTCGCCCACACCGTCGACGTCCAGGCTGACGAACGGATCCTTCGCGTAGATGCCCTTTTCGACATAGGTGCTGAGGAAGCGGGCGGCATCGTCGCGGCTGACCCCCAGCGTCGTCTGGGTCAGGTCGTTGGTGCCGAAGGAGAAGAACTCACCCACCTCGGCGATCTCTCCGGCCTTGAGCGCAGCGCGCGGCAGCTCGATCATCGTGCCGACGAGATATTCGACCGTCTTGCCGCGCTCGGCAAAGACCGCCTGCGCCGCCTTGTCGACCACCGCCTTCATCAGCTCCAGCTCGCGCCGGGTGGCGACCAGCGGGATCATGACCTCGGGGATCGGGGCCTCACCCGACTTCTCCGCGACGTCGAGCGCCGCCTCGAAGATCGCGCGCGCCTGGATCTCGTAGATTTCGGGATAGGTCACGCCCAGACGGCAACCGCGATGGCCCAGCATCGGGTTGAACTCGTGCAGCTCGTTGGCGCGGCGCTTGAGCGTATCGACATCCACCCCGGCCGCGGTGGCCACCTCGGCGAACTCGGCCTCCTGCTGCGGCAGGAACTCGTGCAGCGGCGGGTCGAGCAGGCGCACCGTCACCGGCAGGCCAGCCATCACCTCGAAGATCGCGGTGAAATCGGCGCGCTGTTCGGGCAGCAGCTTGTCGAGCGCGGCGCGCCGGCCCGCTTCGTCCGCCGCCAGGATCATCTGGCGCACCGCGGTGATCCGCGCCTGGTCGAAGAACATATGCTCGGTGCGGCACAGGCCGACGCCCTCCGCGCCAAAATCGCGCGCAGTCTGGCAGTCGAGCGGAGTTTCCGCATTCGCCCGGACCTTCAGGCGGCGGACCTCGTCAGCCCAGGCCATCAGCGTGCCGAAATCGCCCGCCAATTCGGGCTGCACCGTCGCCACTTCGCCCAGCATGACTTCGCCGGTCGACCCGTCGAGCGTCAGGATATCGCCTTCGCGCACCTCGCGCCCGGCGACGCGCATCACCTTGGCCTTGTTGTCGATCGACAGGCTGCCCGCGCCCGAAACGCAGGGACGGCCCATGCCGCGCGCGACGACCGCCGCGTGGCTGGTCATGCCGCCGCGAGCGGTCAGGATACCCTTGGCCGCATGCATGCCGTGAATGTCCTCCGGCGAGGTTTCGACGCGGACGAGGATCACCGCCTCGCCCGCCGCCGCCGCGCGCTCGGCGGCGTCGGCGTCGAACACCACCTTGCCTGACGCCGCACCCGGCGAGGCGGGCAGCCCCTTGGTCAGCACGTCGCGCTTCGCATTGGGGTCGAGCGTCGGGTGGAGAAGCTGGTCGAGCGCCGCCGGATCGACGCGCGCGATCGCTTCCTCGCGAGTGATCAGGCCTTCATTGGCCATGTCGACCGCGATCTTCAGCGCGGCCTTGGCGGTGCGCTTGCCCGACCGGGTCTGGAGCATCCAGAGCTTGGCCTGTTCGACCGTGAACTCGATGTCCTGCATGTCGCGATAATGGGTTTCGAGCTGGTCGAAGACGGCGGCCAGCTCGGCATAGACCTCCGGCATCGCCTCTTCCATCGAGGCGGGCTTGGCGTTCGCTTCCTCGCGCGCGGCCTTGGTCAGATATTGCGGCGTGCGGATGCCCGCTACCACGTCCTCACCCTGCGCGTTGATCAGGAACTCGCCATAATAGGCTCGGTCGCCCTTCGACGGATCGCGGGTGAAGGCCACCCCCGTCGCCGAGGTGTCGCCCATATTGCCGAAGACCATCGCCTGCACATTGACCGCGGTGCCCCAGTCGGCGGGAATGTCGTTCAGCCGGCGATAGACCTTGGCGCGTTCCGACTGCCACGATCCGAACACCGCGCCGACCGCGCCCCAGAGCTGGTCCTGCACATCCTGCGGGAACGGCTTGCCCCATTGTTCCTCGACCAGGCCCTTATAGACCGTGACCAGCTTCTTCCAGTCTTCGGCCGTCATCTCGGTATCGAGGGTGAAGCCATTGTCTTCCTTGGCGATCTCCAGCGATTCCTCGAACGCGCCGTGATCCAGTTCCAGAACGACATCGGCATACATCTGGATGAAGCGGCGATAGCTGTCCCAGGCGAAGCGCTCATCGCCCGCCTTCTTCGCCAGCCCCTCGACCGTTTCGTCGTTGAGGCCGAGGTTCAGCACCGTGTCCATCATGCCCGGCATCGACACCCGCGCGCCCGAGCGGACCGAGACCAGCAGCGGATTCTGCGCGTCGCCGAAGCGCTTTTCGGTCACCGATTCGATATGCGCGATCCCTGCCGCGACTTCTTCGCGCAGGTCCTGCGGGAACTGTTCGCCATCCTCGTAATAACGGGTGCACATCGCCGTCGAGATGGTGAAGCCGGGGGGCACCGGCAGGCCGATCGAGGCCATTTCAGCCAGATTCGCCCCCTTGCCGCCAAGCAGGTTCTTGTCCCCCTTGCCGCCGTCCGAAACGCCGCCGCCGAAACGGTACACATAGGTCATCGGTGTGATCCTTTACTGGTCGCATCGTCCGACGCCCTGGGGACACAGGCGTCGGGTTTAATAAGGCGTTATTGGCGAAGGGGAAGAGCATGAATGTGACATTCGTGCTTCCCGATCCGCCAGCTAAATCATCCCTCGATCCGCGAGAAATCCGCCACGGTGTGGACAGCGGCCCGGACGCGGGCGAGCAGCCCCAGCCGGTGCGCCCGCCTGGCCGGATCGGCGTCGTTGACGGTCACGTCATCGAAGAACCGGTCGATCGGCGCACGGAGCGAGGCGAGCGCGGCCATCGCGGCCTCGAAATCCTCGGCCTTCACCGCGTCGGCAGCCAGCGGCTCCGCGACATCCAGTGCAGCCCGAAGCGCCGCTTCGGCAGGCTCGGCGTCATAGGACGGCAGGCCGCCGAGGGTCAGATCCAGCGGCACCTCATCCTTTTTCAGAATATTCGCGGCGCGCTTATATCCGGCAAGCAGATTGGCACCATCCTCCGTCACGACAAAGGACTGCAACGCGCGCACACGGGCGAGCAGCCGGACCATGTCGGATTCTCCGCCGAGCGCAAAAATCGCGTCGATCAGATCGTGTCGCACCCCGGCTTCGCGCTGCTGGACCTTCAGACGATCGATCAGGAACTGAATGACGTCATCGACCTGATTGGCATCGGATGTTTCGGTTCGCGCCAGCATCGCGGCGTTGACGATCGCGAACATCGGCGCGCGAAGCCCGTTGCGCCCAAACACTTCCAGAATCCCAAGTCCCGCGCGACGCAAGGCGAAGGGGTCCTTCGACCCGGTCGGCTTGAGCCCTACCGAGAAGAATTGCGCCAACGTATCCAGCTTATCCGCCAGCGCCACGGCCACCGTCACCGGCGCGGTGGGGACGTCATCGCCCTGCCCGACCGGCTTGTAGTGATCGCGGACCGCCTCGGCGACCGCAGCATCCTCACCCTGCGCAGCGGCGTAATAGCCGCCCATCAGGCCCTGCAATTCGGGGAACTCGCCGACCATGCCGGTGACGAGGTCGGTCTTGGCCAGTTCCGCCGCGCGACGCGCCAGCACCGGATCGCAGTTCGGGACGATGCCCTCGCTCGCCAGCCATTCGGCAAGCTTGGCCACCCGCGCGACCTTGTCGGCGACGGTGCCCAGCTTTTCGTGGAAGACGATCTTTTCCAGCAGGGGCCGCAGATCGTCCAGCTTCGTCTTCCGGTCCGTCTCGTAGAAGAACCGCGCATCGGACAGGCGGGCGGCAAGCACCTTGGCATTGCCCTCGACGATCTTCGCGCCGCCGTCGCTCGCCGCGATGTTCGCGGTGCAGACAAAGGCGTTGGCGAGCTTGCCGTTACCTGAGCGGCAGACGAAGTATTTCTGGTTCACCCGCGCGGTGAGCTGGATCACCTCGGGCGGCACGTCGAGAAACGCTGCGTCGAAGCGGCCGAGCAGCGGCACCGGCCATTCGGTCAGCCCGGCATTCTCGGCGACCAGTCCTTCATCGGCGACCAGTTCCAGCCCGGCCTCGGCCGCCAGTGCCGAGGCGCGGTCGCGGATGATCGCGGCGCGCTCGTCCTGATCGACCAGCACCCGCACCGCGCGCAACTGCTCGACATAGGCGTCCGCGCCGGTCAGCGTGATCGCGGCGGGCGCGTGGAAGCGATGGCCGCGCGTCTCGGCGCCGCTGACGATCCCGGCAATCTCGAACGGCACCACGTCGTCGCCGAACAGCGCGACGATGCCGTGCAGCGGGCGGACCCAGCGCATCGATTCGGTCGAGGCCGACGCCGCGCCCCAACGCATCGACTTGGGCCAGGGGAAGGCGCGGACGATCGCGGGGATCGCCTCGGCCAGCACCGCCGCCGTCGCGCGGCCCGGCTTTTCGGTGATCGCGAACAGCACGCCGTCACGCTCGGTCAATTGCTCGCGGGTCAGCCCGGTCTTGCGAAGAAAGCCTTCCAGCGCCTGGGGCGGGGCCGACGCGCGCGGGCCCTTCACCTCTTCGGAGACCGCTTCGGTCGCGGACGGAAGCCCCTTCGCGATCAGCGCAAGACGACGCGGCCCGGCATAGGTGACGACCTCCCCCGCCGACAGCCCCGCCTTGGCGAGTTCGGCGGCGAACAGCTTGGCGAGATTGTCCCGCGCGCCCGCCTGCATCCGGGCGGGGATTTCTTCGGAGCGGAGTTCGAGCAGAAAATCGGTCATCACGCGGCCCAGCCGTTCTTGTCCATCCAGGCGCCGCATGCGCCCTTCGCCAGATCGCGGACGCGGCCCATATAGGCCTGGCGCTCCGCCACCGAGATCACGCCGCGCGCCTGCAACAGGTTGAAGGTGTGGCTGGCCTTGATCGCCTGTTCATAGGCGGGAATGGGCAGCTTGGCCTCCAGACAGCGTTCGCACTCCGCCGCCGCCTTCTTGAAGGCGTCGAACAGCGTGTCGGTATCGGCGACCTCGAAATTCCAGGTCGACATCTGCTTCTCGTTTTCGAGAAACACGTCGCCATAGCTGACGCCCGCATCGTTGAAGCGCAGGTCGTACACATTGTCGACGTCCTGGATATACATCGCCAGCCGCTCCAACCCATAGGTCAGCTCGCCCGCGACCGGCTTCATGTCGAACCCGCCCATCTGCTGGAAATAGGTGAACTGCGTCACCTCCATCCCGTCGCACCAGACTTCCCAGCCCAGCCCCCAGGCACCCAGCGTCGGGCTTTCCCAGTCATCCTCGACAAAGCGGATGTCATGTTTTGTCATGTCGACGCCGATCGCCGCCAGGCTGCCCAGATACAGGTCCTGCAAATCGGCGGGCGAGGGCTTCAGGATCACCTGATACTGGTAATAATGCTGGAGCCGGTTGGGGTTCTCGCCATAGCGGCCATCGGTCGGGCGGCGGCACGGCTGGACGAAGGCGGCGTTCCAGCTCTCCGGTCCCAGCGCGCGCAGCGTGGTCGCCGGGTGAAAGGTGCCCGCCCCCATCTCCATGTCATAGGGTTGCAGGATCACGCATCCCCGCTCGCTCCAATAGTCATGGAGGGTGAGGATCATGCGCTGGAAGGAAAGTGGTCCTTCCGGGGGTCCGTTCCGGGTCTGCATAATGGGCGCAGGCTTTGGCGGATGGCCCCTTCGCGGTCAAGGCGAGCGCCATTGCCCGGATCGTACCCTGGGGCCAAATAGGGCGGATCGGCTCCATGCCCCTTCCCTTTCCGCCCTTCCCTTTCCGAAAGCCCGATCCCATGAAGACGATCATGAAAACCGCCTTCACCTCGCTCGCGCTGATGCTGGCGCTCCCGGCCTGCGCCCAGAGCAAGCCCGCGCCCAACCCCAATGACGCGGACCCCGCGCTGTGGGTGGTAAAGGACGCCGACACCACCATCTATCTGTTCGGCACCATCCATGTGCTGAAGCCCGGCCTGTCCTGGTTCGACGAGGCGGTGAAGACCGCGTTCGACAAGTCCGACCAGCTCGTGCTCGAAATGGTGCAGCCCGATCCCGCGACGATGCAGCAGATCGTGATGAAGAACGGTATCGTCACCACCGGCCCGACGCTGACCGAACAACTGCCCGCCGACAAGCGCGGGGCGTATCTGAAGGCGATGACCGAGGCAGGGCTGCCCGCACAGGCGTTCGACCGGATGAGGCCCTGGCTTGCCGCCGTCACCCTGTCGCTCGCCCCCATCCAGAAGCTGGGCTATGATCCGAAGAACGGCCCCGAAACGGTACTGGCCGACGCGGCCAAGGCCGCCAACAAGCCGGTCGCTGGGCTGGAAACCGCCGAACAGCAGATCGGCTTCTTCAACGGCCTGTCGCAAAAGGCGCAGATCGCATTCCTGACCTCCACCGTCGACGAGATGCCCAAAGCGGGCGAGGAGATGGCGAAGATGGTCGACGAATGGGCGCATGGCGACCCCGATGCGCTGGCCCGCGACATGAACGACAGCCTGAAGGACTCGCCCGAGGTCGCCAGGACCTTGCTGACCGATCGCAATGCTCGCTGGGCGAGTTGGATCAAGCAGCGCATGGCCAGGCCGGGCACGATCTTCATCGCGGTCGGCGCGGGCCATCTTGCCGGCGAGGACAGCGTCCAGGCGCAACTCGCCCGACAGGGGATCAAGGCGCAGCGTATCGCCTATTGAGGCGAAAACGCCCCCGCCGCGGCGAGGCATCCAGCCGGGCGGCGGGAAGCCTCCACCCCGCCTTGCCTTTTCGGCGCATAGCCGCTATGCGCCGCCGCTTCCGATCATGGTCATCCCTGGAGGCGTGGTCGGGAAAGATACATCCATTTCGTTTCGGAGTAATTGGAATGAGCGACACCCTTACGCTCGCCGCCGAGACGCGCGATCAGGTTGGCAAGGGAGCCTCCCGTTCGCTGCGTCGTGAAGGCCGCGTCCCCGCCGTGATCTATGGCCAGAACAAGGCCGCCGCGTCGATTCATCTCGAAGAGAAGGCCCTCATCAAGGCCCTGATGACCGGCCACTTCTTCACCTCGGTCATCATGGTGGACGGCCAGCGCACGCTGGCGAAGGACGTCGCGTTCCATCCGGTCAACGACCGCCCGCTGCACGTCGACTTCCTGCGCATCGGCGAGCATGAGACCGTCACGGTCGCCGTGCCCGTCGTGTTCGCCGACGAGGAAGAATGCCGTGGCATCAAGCAGGGCGGTGTCCTGAACATCACCCGCCACGAAATCGAGCTGGTCGTCGACGCCGCCAACATCCCGACCGAGATCTCCATCTCGCTCAAGGGTCTGGAAGTCGGCGATTCGATCCACATCTCGAACGTGACCCTGCCCAAGGGCGCCCAGCCCGCCATCGACGATCGCGATTTCGCGATCGCCACGATCGTTCCGCCGACGGTTCCGACCGCCGATGCCGAGGACGCCGAGGCAGCCGAAGGTTCGCAGGAGGCCTGATCCGGCCTCGCGCCCTTTCGGGAGCATGCGAACGCGAATCAGGGCAGGCGGCGGCAGCGCCCCTGCCCTTTTTCATGCCCGGCCGACAACCCTTCCCATGCCGGGCGAGACGGAAGGGCATATGACCGAAGGGCCGCCGGACCCATCGGTCCGGCGGCCCCATCGATCCGCGTTCGCGGCTGGTCAGGAACGGACCGCGTTCCCGTGAAGGCCGGGGATCAACCCTGCCCCTGGCTCAGAAAGCCGGTCAGTTCGGCCTTCGAAACCTTCTTGCTCTTGTCGGTGTCCGCCTGGGCAAAGGCCGTGCCGATCCACCGCTTCGTAGCCGCCGATTCGGGCTTGGCCGACGGATCGGTCTGCGACTTCAGCGCGACCATCCACTGGCCGAACTCGGCCTTGCTCAATTGCCCGTCGCCGTCCTTGTCATAGGTCGGGAACTGGGTTTCGACGACCTGCGCGATCTGGTCGCCGGTCGCCTGGACCTGCCCCTGGGCCGGAGCCGCCTGCGTCGGGGCCGGATCAGTGGCGGGTTGCGCCGACTGCATTGGATCGGTTGCCGTTGCGGAACCGCTTTGCGGTGAAGTGGGCGCCGTCTGCGTCGGTTCGACCGTGGTCTGCGCAAGCACCGGCGCAGACACCATCATGGCACCTGCAAGAAAAGCATATTTCATCATCTCATCTCTCCCTTACTCTGGTAGAATGATGACTATGAAGACCAGGAACGCGATCTTCGCCATGAGAGATAGGATCGCAATCTACATTTTGCCATACGCATTTGGAGCGACGGGATTTGAAGGCTCGGCTCGTCCCTGCTAACGGCACGGCACGCCGTGATTCCGAAAGGAAGGCCACGGTGAGCCGTGCCGTTTCCACGACCTGAAGGGTGCCCCATGATTCCGCGCTATTCCCGTCCCGCCATGACCCGGATCTGGGATCCGCAGACCCGCTTCCGCATCTGGTTCGAGATCGAGGCGCATGCCACCGACGCGCTCGCCGAACTGGGCGTCGTGCCCCGGGAAGCCGCCGCGCGCATCTGGGAAGCCGACAAGGCCGCCGGGGACTTCGACATCGATCGCATCGATTCGATCGAGGCGGAGACCAAGCACGACGTCATCGCCTTCCTCACCCATGTCGCCGAGCGGACCGGGCCGGAAGCGCGCTTCCTGCATCAGGGCATGACCTCGTCCGACGTGCTCGACACCTGTCTGGCGGTGCAGCTCGCCCGCGCCTCGGACATCCTGCTCGAAGACCTCGACGCGCTGCTCGCCGTCATCAAGCGCCGCGCGCTGGAGCATAAGCTGACCCCGACGATCGGGCGCAGCCATGGCATCCATGCCGAGCCGGTCACCTTCGGCCTCAAGCTGGCCCAGGCCTATGCCGAGTTCGACCGCAACCGCGCCCGGCTGGTCGCGGCGCGCGCCGACATCGCCACCTGCGCGATTTCGGGCGCGGTCGGCACCTTCGCCAATATCGATCCGCGCGTCGAAGCGCATGTCGCCGCAAAGATGGGGCTGACCGTCGAGCCCGTCTCGACCCAGGTCATCCCGCGCGATCGCCATGCGATGTTCTTCGCCACGCTGGGCGTCATCGCCAGCTCGATCGAGCGTCTGGCGACCGAGGTCCGCCATCTCCAGCGCACCGAGGTGCTGGAGGCCGAGGAATATTTCTCGCCCGGCCAGAAGGGCTCGTCGGCGATGCCGCACAAGCGCAACCCCGTGCTGACCGAAAACCTCACCGGCCTTGCCCGCATGGTGCGCGGCTATGTCACCCCGGCACTGGAGAATGTCGCTTTGTGGCATGAGCGCGACATCAGCCACTCCTCGGTCGAGCGTTATATCGGCCCCGACGCGACGATCACGCTGGATTTCGCGCTCGCCCGCCTCACGAGCGTGATCGACAGGCTGGTCGTCTACCCTGCGCGGATGGAGAAGAACCTCAACAAGATGGGCGGCCTCGTCCATTCGCAGCGCGTGCTGCTGGCGCTGACCCAGGCGGGGGTGAGCCGCGAGGACGCCTATCGCCTCGTCCAGCGCAACGCGATGAAGGTGTGGGAGTCGGACGGCGAATTGTCGCTGATGGAACTGCTCAAGGCCGATGCGGATGTGACGGCGGCGCTGTCGCCCGAAGAGATCGAGGCGCGGTTCGACCTCGATTATCATTACAAGAATGTCGACACGATCTTCGCGCGCGTGTTCGGCGAGGCCTGATGATCGCGGGGGAGCGGCAAATGCCCTCCCCCCATATCCCCGTCGATGACAGGTGGGCGCGGGACCGTCAGCCCACCCAGCCGGCCAGCCAGTCCGCGACCGCCTGCGGCGTCATCGCCCGCGCATCGGCCAGCGCCGTCTCGCGGCCCGCATTGACCAGCCTGTTGGTCTTCGGGTCGACGATCAGCACGGCGGGCACGCCCTGAAGCCGGCCCTTGATCCCGTAGGACGCGGGAATATCCATATTCTGGTCGAACCGGCCGACATCGACCGTCACCACCTCGAAATGCTTCGCGACAAAGGCGCGCATCTGCGGCAACTCAACCACCCCGGCCAGCAGCCGGCAGTCGAGGCACCAGTTTCCACCCAGATCGATCAGCACCCGCTTGTGCGCCTTGACCGCCCGCACCCGCGCCGCCGCGATCTCCGCCTTCGCGTCGCCCGCATGATAAGGTAGCGGGAGCGGCTTGGGCAGCGCCTCGAAAGTCGCGATCCCGACGCGTGGGGCCGCAACTGGCGCGGCGGCGGGGAGCGCCGTCGAGGCGGCGATCAGGGACAGAGCAAGGAAGCGGTGGATCATATTAAGGGTGGTCCTTCCATCGAATGGATGCAGTGGACCGCGAAAACCGCCTTTTGGCAAGCAAGCGATCCTATTGCCCGCCCCTGTCCAGCAAGGCCGCTTGCCATCACCGTTTACAGATGTAATCATAAAATTCCGGTTGGTGGAGGACGATGATGACGAAGGTCGGCTTTGCTATTCTGGCGTTGTCCCTGACGTCGCCCGTGCAGGCCCAGACCACCAAAGCGCAGGACAATCGTGATCTGACGGCGATGTTCGAGGCGGATCAGGCTATCCGCCAATCCATAGACCCCGCCAAGCCGATCGATATTTCCTTCGTCCGCCGCATGATCGCCGAAGACAATGCGCGCCGGGCGGCGGTTCGCGTCATGCTGGATCAAAACCGTCTGGCCACGGCGGAGGATTATTACCATGCCGCTTTCGTCTTGCAGCATGGGTCGAGCGCGGGGGATTATCTGCTCGCGCATACGCTCGCTCTGGCGGCGGCGGCACGCGGCAAAAAAGATGCAAGCTGGATCGCCGCCGCGACGCTCGATCGGTATCTCATGAAGATCGGCCAGCCACAAATCTATGGCACGCAATATATCCGGTCCAAGGAAAGCGGACCAACCATGGCCCCCTATGACCGGAACCTGATCCCCGACAGCCTGCGAAGGGCATTGGATGTCCCCGTCCAGGCGGAGCAAGTCCAAGAGCTGGATGCCATGAAAACCTCCAGCCCAAAGCCCTGATCGTGTAAGAGGGAGCCAATGTCCGGCCCCTCCCCAAGCCGTCGCCGATCCGCCCAGGTCGGACGCCCTTCCGGCAAAGCCGCCTTCATTCCTTCCCAACATGGGGAGGGGGATCATGCGGAGCATGGGGAGGGGTGTCCCCGGTCCTTGAGGTAAGGCTGCCCCCCCTCCGTCAGGCCCTTGGCCTGCCACCTCCCCTTGCAGGGGAGGAGTGGAAGGAATGCCGATCCGTCTAGGTCACTCCCCCGCGAAAACGCTCTTCAGCTTGGCGAAGAAGCCCTGGCTCTCCGGGCATTCGTCACCCGTCTCGGTCTCGCGGAAGAGTTCGAGCAGTTCGCGCTGGCGGGTGGACAGACGGGTCGGGGTTTCGACTTCGATCTGGATGACCAGATCGCCGGTGCCGCGCCCCTGAAGCACGGGCATCCCCGCGCCACGCTGGCGCAGTTGCTTGCCCGACTGGATGCCCGCCGGAATCCTGATCTCGTGCATCCGGCCATCGAGGCCCGGGATCGACAGCGATCCACCCAAAGCCGCCGTCGTGAAGCTGATCGGCGCCCGCGCGAACAGGGTCGTGCCCTCGCGCTCGAAGATGGCGTGCCGCTTCACATGGAGGAAGATGTAGAGGTCGCCAGCCGGTGCCCCGCGCGCGCCCGCCTCGCCCTCGCCGGACAGGCGGATGCGGGTGCCCTCGTCGACGCCCGCCGGAATATTGACCGACAGCGTCTTGGTCTTCTCGACCCGGCCCTCGCCCCGGCAATCGGGGCAGGGATCGGCGATGATCTGGCCCGCGCCCTGACAGACCGGGCAGGTCCGCTCGACCACGAAAAAGCCCTGCTGCGCGCGCACCTTGCCATGGCCGCCGCATTGCTGGCACGTCTTGGCGCTGGTGCCGGGCTTGGCACCCGTACCGTCGCAGGTATCGCACGCGGCCGAGACGTCGATCGTGATCTCGGTCGACTTGCCATGGAACGCCTCTTCCAGCGTGATTTCCATGTCGTAGCGCAGGTCCGCGCCGCGCCGCGGGCTTTGCCGCCCGCCGCCGCGTCCGCCACCCATGAATTCGCCGAAGACGCTTTCGAAAATATCGGAAAAGGCGCCGAAATCCTGGCCGCCATGGCCACCGCCCATGCCGCCCTGCTGGAACGCCGCATGGCCGTACCGGTCATAGGCCGCGCGCTTCTGCGGGTCCTTCAGACAGTCATAGGCTTCGCTGATCGCCTTGAACCTAGCCTCTGATTCCTTGCAGCCCGCATTGCGGTCCGGATGATATTGCATGGCCAGCTTGCGGTAGCGCGACTTGATCGTCGCATCGTCCGCCGTGCGCTCGCATTCGAGCAGTTCATAATAATCGATCGTCGTGCTCATGCCCGGTCTCGCCCCGTCCGCCCGTGCGCGCCTCGCTGGCCGACCGTGCCTTCAGGCCGGACGGAGCGACACCGCGAAGCGCTTCAGTCATGGGCCCCGGCCATGTTCGCCGGGGCGGTATTCCAATGCGAAAGCCATGGCCCGGCCCACCCACAGGCGGACCGGGCCGATGGTCTTACTTCGTGTCGTCGACTTCCGAGAATTCGGCGTCGACCACATCGTCCTGCTTGGCCGCACCAGCATCGGCGGCAGGCGAGGCTTCCGCCTGCTGCTGCTTCTCGTAGATCGCCTGGCCCAGCTTCATCGCGACCTGCGCGAGGGCCTGCGCCTTCTCGTTCATCGCATCGGGATCGCCACCCTCGACCGCAGCCTTGGCGTCGGCCACGGCCGCCTCGATCTCGGACTTCAGCGCGGCGTCGACCTTGTCGCCATTGTCGGCGAGCTGACGCTCGGTGGTGTGGATCAGCGATTCGGCGTTGTTCTTCGCCTCGGCACCGGCACGACGCTTCTTGTCCTCCTCGGCGAACTTCTCCGCGTCGCGGACCATCTGGTCGATGTCGTTGTCCGACAGGCCGCCACTAGCCTGGATGCGGATCTGCTGCTCCTTGCCGGTGCCCTTGTCCTTGGCCGAGACGTTGACGATGCCGTTGGCGTCAATGTCGAACGTCACCTCGATCTGCGGCACGCCACGCGGTGCAGGGGGGATGCCGACCAGGTCGAACTGACCCAGCAGCTTGTTGTCCTGCGCCATCTCGCGCTCGCCCTGGAAGACCCGGATCGTCACCGCATTCTGGTTGTCGTCGGCGGTCGAATAGACCTGGCTCTTCTTGGTCGGGATCGTGGTGTTGCGGTCGATCATCTTGGTCATGATGCCGCCCAGCGTCTCGATCCCCAGCGACAGCGGGGTCACGTCGAGCAGCAGCACGTCCTTGACGTCGCCCTGCAGCACGCCCGCCTGGATCGCGGCGCCCATGGCGACGACTTCGTCGGGGTTGACGCCGGTATGCGGGTCCTTGCCGAAGAAGTTCTTCACCACCTCACGCACGCGCGGCATACGGGTCATGCCGCCCACCAGCACCACGTCGGCGATCTCGTCGGCCTTCATGCCCGCATCGGCCAGCGCCTTCTTGCACGGCTCCAGCGTACGCTGGATCAGGTCCTCGACCAGCCGCTCCAGATCGGCGCGGGTGATCGTCTTCACCAGATGCTTCGGACCGTTCTGGTCGGCGGTGATGAAGGGCAGGTTGACCTCGGTCGACTGCGCCGAGGACAGCTCGATCTTCGCCTTTTCGGCGGCTTCCTTCAGACGCTGGAGCGCCAGCTTGTCCTTGGTGAGGTCGATGCCCTCTTCCTTCTGGAAGCCCGACGCCAGGAAATCGACGATCTTGTTGTCGAAATCCTCGCCGCCCAGGAAGGTGTCGCCGTTGGTCGCCTTCACCTCGAACACGCCGTCGCCGATCTCGAGGATCGAGATGTCGAAGGTGCCGCCGCCAAGGTCATAGACCGCGATCGTCTTGCCGTCCTGCTTCTCCAGGCCATAGGCGAGCGCCGCCGCGGTCGGCTCGTTGATGATGCGCAGCACTTCGAGGCCCGCGATCTGGCCGGCGTCCTTGGTCGCCTGGCGCTGCGCGTCGTTGAAATAGGCGGGGACCGTGATCACCGCCTGCGTCACCGTCTCGCCCAGATAGCTCTCGGCGGTTTCCTTCATCTTCTGGAGCGTGAAGGCGCTGATCTGCGACGGGCTGTAATCCTTGCCGCCCGCATTGACCCACGCATCGCCATTGGGCCCGCGCGCGATCGAATAGGGAACCAGCTCGGTATCCTTGCGGGTGACCGGATCGTCGAAGCGACGGCCGATCAGGCGCTTCACCGCGAAGATGGTGTTGTCGGGGTTGGTCACCGCCTGGCGCTTGGCAGGCTGGCCGATCAGGCGCTCGCCATCCTTAGCGAAGGCGACGATCGACGGCGTGGTGCGCGCGCCTTCCGCGTTTTCGATGACCTTGGGCTTGCCACCCTCCATGACAGCGACGCAGCTGTTGGTGGTGCCGAGGTCGATGCCGATCACTTTTGCCATAAGTCTCTAGATGCCCCTCAAGAACATAGCCTGGAAGTCCAAATGCCGGAGTTCCCTGGTCCCGTCAGCGGCAACCCGAAAACCCCGTTCACGAGGCGGATATAGGTGGGCGATCCGTTGCCGCAAGATTGCATGGAACCTAGGGTGGTTTCGGGATTTGCCGAAAAGGAATGGTTTGTGATGCGCCGCGCTGTATTTCCGGGACTGGCCATGCTGGCCGCCACCCTTCCGCTCGCCGGGTGCAGCAGCAAACCGCAGCTCTATGCCGAGGAGGGCTGGGTCCGCCTGGCCGCCGTGCCGGGGCGTCCGGCGGCGGCCTATTTCATCGTCCATGGCGGACCCAAGCCGGTAAAGCTCATCTCGGTCGGCAGCGATGTCGCGATCACCACCGAGATGCATGAAGGCGGCATGGCGATGCGCCGGGTGGACAGCGTACCGATCCCCGCCGGCGGCACCGTCGCGTTCCAACCGGGCGGACGGCATGTGATGTTGTACGACATGAACCCCGGGGTGAAGCCGGGCCGGATTCTGTCGCTGCTGCTCACCTTCTCCGACGGCACCCGCCTGCATCAGGGAGCGCGGGTGATCGGGGCGGGCGATCCGGCGCCGCAGGGATGAAGCGTCCGCTGACCCCAGCCGAGGAGCGGCTGGCCCGTTCGGTGTTCGGCGACGCGATCGATTATGCCAGGGTTCGATTATCGCCCACGAAATGGGCGTTTTTCCAGCCGCGCAACACCGTGATGGCCCCCACCGGCTGCATCCATTTCCATCCCGGGGGCGATTTGTGGCGCGAGGATTTCGGGGCCTGCCCGCTCCACGAACAGGGGCTGTTCGTCCATGAGATGGTGCATATCTGGCAGCATCAGCGCGGTCTTTGCCTGCCGCTCATGCGCCATCCCTTTTGCCGCTACGATTATGCGCTGAAGCCGGGTCGGGCCTTCACCCGCTATGGCATCGAGCAACAGGCGGAGATCGTCCGCCATGCCTTTCTGCTGAGGCGCGGCGCGACCGTGGCGGGGGCACCGCCGGTGACGCAATATGACACGTTGCTGCCGTTTCGCGGCATGGTCCAGCCGCTCCCCTTGGGCGACGGGAAAGCCGCCGATCCCTAGTCCGCGCGCCCGTTGCGCCTATCCGGGAAAAGCCCGGATGGATTGATCCCCGTCAATTTCGCCAACCGTCCTTCTCGTGCGCGGCACCGCCCGCGCTCGTCACGGATGGGAGGTACCATGACGGTCATCAACACCAACGGCGCCGCGCTTCGCGCAATGGCCGCCACGCAACGCGCCAGTTCCGACCTCGCCCAATCGATGGCCCGGCTGTCATCGGGCCAGCGGATCAATTCGGCCAAGGACGATGCCGCCGGCCTGGCGATCAGCAGTTCCATGACATCGCAGATTCGCGGCATGGCCCAGGGCATCCGCAACGCGATGGACGGCGTCTCGCTGATCCAGACCGCCGACAGCGTGCTGGGCGAAGTGTCCAACATGCTGCAACGCGTCCGCGAACTGGCGGTGCAGGCGGGTTCGGGCACCTATAGCGACAACGACCGGGCGGCCCTCCAAAAGGAAGTCGCCGCGCTATCGACACAGATCGACCAGACGATCCGGCAGGCGTCGTTCAATGGCATCGCGTTGTTCAACGCCAACGCGCCGGTCTATGACAGCAACGGCCAGTTGATGGACTCCAGCATCACGCTGAACGTGCAGGCGGGAGCGAACATCGCGGACACGATCCCGGTTTCGATTCCGCCCATCCCTACCGTCTATTTCCGTCGCGACGCCGGATACTCGAATTATTACTACGCAAGGCTGACCAATCCTCTACCATTCGACTATCTCGGCACCGCCCCCTCCTCGCATCTCGTAACCTTCGACGACTATGTGGCGGGCGGACGCATTGGCGAGGCTGCGATCACCAAAGACGATATCGGACGGATCACCTATCCGGCCGCTGGAGACCAATGGCATGATCCCAATGGATCCTACTACAAGCCCGAGGAATACAACGACTATGCGAAGCGCCGTCAGTTTTCGCTGACCGAAGAACTCAATGTCACCAATCGCTACCGCACCGACCATACGCTGACACGTGTCGACGAGTTGCTGTCGACGGTGGCCAGCGTTCGGGGGCAACTTGGCGCGACCGGGAACCGCCTGGAATCAGCCGTCGCCACGCTGACCAGTCATTCGACGAATTTGACCGAATCGCGATCGCGCATCGCCGACACCGATTATTCGGAAGAGTCGGTCAAACTCGCCCGTGCCCAGATCCTGGCCCAGGCGTCGACCGCGATGCTGGCCCAGGCCAACCAGTCCCAGAAGGATGTGCTCAAGCTGCTGGGCCAGTAACAAAACCGGGCCAGTGACCAGACCGGGCCAGCAACGAAAAAGGGCGGCCCCGAAGGCCCGCCCTTTCGATGGTCACGAAAACCGAAGGATCACTCCGGCTTCTTCGCCACCGCGACCAGCGCGGGACGCAACAGCCGATCCTTGATCATATATCCCGCCTGCATCTCCTGCACGATCGTGCCGGGCTCCTGGTCGGAGGGCATTTCGATCATCGCCTGATGCTTGTTGGGGTCGAGCGCCTGGCCCATCGCCTCGATCTTGCTGATGCCATGACGGCCCAGCACGCTCTCCATCTCACGGCCCGTGGCATCGAGCCCGGTCACCAGCCCCTTCCATTTGTCGTCGACGCGCAGATCGGCGGGGATCGCCGCCAAGGCGCGCTGAAGGTTGTCGGACACCGACAGGATGTCACGCGCAAAGGACGTCGCCGCATAGTTGCGCGCATCGGCCACTTCCTTTTCGGCGCGACGACGCACATTCTGGATTTCTGCCTGGGCATAAAGAAACTGCTGCTTCGCCTCGGCCAGTTGATTCTCCAGTTCGGCCAGACGGTCCTGACCCGCCACTTCGGGCGCGGCCTCGGACGTTTCATCGCGAAGATCGTTCTGGGGTTCGTTCGTCTTGTTGTCGCTCATCATAATCCCTGTTCAACCCGTCATCCGGGGTCAGCCCATTACTCGGGCGAGCGTTGCCGCCGTGAAATCCACCATGGGCACGACGCGGGCATAGTTCAACCGCGTCGGCCCGATTACACCGACCACACCGACCACTTGGCCGTCGAGGCCCCGGAACGGCCGGGCGATCACCGACGACCCCGACAGCGCGAACAATTTATTCTCCGCGCCGATGAAGATCCGCGTCGAATCGCCCGCCCGCGCCGAATCGAGCAACCGCGCGATCTCCTGCTTGCCTTCCAGATCGTCGAGCAGATCGCGAACCCGCTCCAGATCGGCGGCGGCAGCGGCATCGATCAGCCGCCCCTGCCCGCGAACGATCAGGATCGGGCGGCGATCGCCATCCTCGGTCCACACCGCCAGCCCCTGCTCGACCAGCGCGCGCGCCGCCCCGTCCAGCGCCGCCTGACCCGCCGCCAGTTCGCGCTCCAGCCGCTCGCGCGCCTGCCCCAACGTCAACCCGGCCAGCGTCGCGGACAGATAATTGCCCGCCTCGATCAGCGCAGATCCGGTCATGCCCGGCGGCAGTTGCAACACCCGGTTCTCGACCGCGCCATCCTCCGCCACCAGCACGGCAAGCGCCTGGCTCGGCGCGAGCGGGATGAAACCGATCGAGCGCAATATCATCTCGCGCTTGGGCACCATGACCAGCCCGGCACAGGCCGACAGCCCCGACAGCACCGCGGTCGTCGCCGCCAGCGCCTCCTCCACCGGGCCCGACCGCGCCGCGCGCGCCTCGATCGCCGCGCGCTCCTCGACGCTGGGCTCCATGGCGTGCATCATCCCGTCGACGAACAGGCGCAGCCCGGTATCGGTCGGCATCCGCCCGGCACTGGTATGCGGCGCCGCCAGCAGGCCGCGCTCCTCCAGTTCCTGCAACACGTTGCGGATCGAGGCCGGCGACAGGTTGATCCCCGACAGGGCGATCGTCTTCGACCCCACGGGCTGCCCGCTGGCCAGATAGCTGTCGACCACCACGCGAAAAATGTCGCGCGCCCGGTCGGTCAGCTCGGTGATCGGTAGCGTGCCCATGGCCGAAATGTAGGGACGCACGCCGTGCCACTCAACCGCGATCGATCGGTGCCAGGCCATCGTTTGTCCGCTGGCGTCTTCTCTGGCGCAACCGACACGCGACCGTTAGGGGGCTGTCCCCAAGGAACAAGGAGAATATTATGCGCCCGTCCGGCCGGATGCCCGATCAGATGCGCCCGATCACGATCGAGCCGAACTTCACCCGCCACGCCGAGGGATCGGTGCTGATCGGGTTCGGCGACACCAAGGTGCTGGTGACCGCCAGCGTCGAAGAGCGCGTGCCCCCCTTTCTGCGCGGCAAGGGCGAAGGCTGGGTGACGGCGGAGTACGGGATGCTCCCACGCGCCACGCATACGCGCGGCAGCCGTGAGGCGGCCAAGGGCAAGCAGTCGGGGCGCACCCAGGAAATCCAGCGGCTGATCGGCCGTTCCCTGCGCGCCGTCTGCGACCTGAAGGCGCTGGGCGAGCGGCAGATCACGCTCGACTGCGACGTGATCCAGGCCGATGGCGGCACCCGCACCGCCGCGATTTCGGGCGCGTGGGTCGCACTGCGCATGGCGGTCAACACACTGATGGCCGAGGGCAAGCTGACCACCGATCCGATCCGCAACAAGGTCGCCGCCGTCTCGTGCGGCATCCATCAGGGCACGCCCGTCCTCGACCTCGACTATATCGAGGATTCGGCCGCCGATGCGGATGCCAATTTCGTCCTGATCGAGAACGGCCACATCGCCGAGGTGCAGGCGACCGCCGAGCATGCGACCTATGACGAGGAAGCGCTGCTGCGCCTGCTCCGCCTTGCGCGCATGGGCTGCACCGAGATCTTCGCCGCGCAAGAGCGAGCGCTCCACGCATGAGCGGTGAAGGCAATGGCCGCCAGGCGATCCGCAAGTTGGAACCGGGCAAGCTGGTCCTGGCCAGCCATAACAAGGGCAAGATCGTCGAGTTCCGCGAATTGCTGGCCCCTTACGGCGTCGAAGTGATCGCGGCGGGCGACCTTGACCTGCCCGAGCCGGAGGAGACCGGCACGACCTTCGTCGCCAATGCCGAGTTGAAGGCGCTGGCCGCCGCCGATCTGTCGGGGCTGCCCGCGCTTTCGGACGACAGCGGCCTGTGCGTCGACGCGCTGGGCGGCGATCCGGGGCTGTTCTCGGCCCGCTGGGCGGGACCGACCAAGGACTTTGCGATGGCGATGCGCTCGGTCGAGGATCGGCTGAACGAAGAGCCGGACATGAGCCGCACCGCGCATTTCGTCTGTGCGCTGGCGGTCGGATGGCCCGATGGCCATGTGGAATGGTTCGAGGGCCGGGTCGACGGCACGATCGTGTGGCCGCCGCGTGGCGACAAAGGCCATGGCTATGACCCGATCTTCCAGCCCAACGGCTATGACGTGACCTTCGCCGAGATGGACCAGGACGAAAAGAACCGCATCAGCCACCGCGCCGATGCGTTCGGCCAGCTGGTGAAGGCGGTATTCTGAATCGATGCGGACCGCCCGGCTGTCGGGCGGTCCGTCCACCACGGATTCCGCGTCACGCCCGGCAAGGGCCGGAACGATGGGAGCGCGCGGGTCGTCCTACCGCTTCGCCAGACGCCGCCGGTTGGCGGTGACCGTCCGGTGCACCGGCGTCATCGCCTGCACCGGCATCGACGCGCCGATCAGCATGGCGCGCGCCATCGCTTCCCACGCATCGATGATCCCGCCGCGCGGATCGCGCCGCGACAGCCGCGACAGCGCCGCCTGATCGCGCTTGAGCGACCGGGCGGACTGGTCGAGCGCCTTGACCTTTTCGCTGACCATCAGCGTCATTTCCGCCGCCGAGGACGTCCCCGTCGCCATCGCGCCGAGCCGCGCCGCGATCACCGACTGGGCGCTCAGCGCCGCCTCGCCCGCCATCACCGCAAAGCGCGACGGCGCCGTCCAGAAGCCGACCCACGCCATCGGATCATAGGGATTGGCCTTCATGTCCCACCTTCCCATCGTTCGTCCCGGGGGTCAGAATGCCCGTTCCCCAAAGACGTTGCCTGTCGGACTATAACGGCAAACGAGGAAATCGTCGCGCGCATTGCTCGCCATCGCGCATCCGACCGCCGCCGACCGGGCCCAGACGATCTGGGTATAATGCGCGACATCCCCGAAATCGCCCGTCCGGCTGGCCTGGGGCACGGGCATGTTCACGAAATCGCGCTGCTCGGCCACCCAATGGCCCATCATTTCGTCATAGCGATAGGCCCCGCGCGTGCCGGTCCACAGATTCTCGCCCTGTCGCGCCGGGCCGAGGGGCTGGTGCGAATGCTCGAATCGGCGGGTGCGCGCCAGTTCGCGCGCATAGGCCAGCGCATCCGCCGCCAGTCCGTCATCCCAGACCAGCGGCGCCAGCCCGACCTCGGCCCGCGCCGCGCGGTGGCCGTTCATCATCGCCTGCCGCAACAATCCCGCGCCGCGCGGGGCGGGTGCGTCGGACACCCGCTCCTCAACCACCCGCGCGGGCGGCCGCTCGGTCGAGGCCGGGCGCGAAGGGACCATCGGCCCGCAGGCGGCCAGCAGCAGGGCGAGAGCGGGCAGCGATAAGAGATGGCGAAACAGCGACATCGGCGCCATATCGGGTGGCATCATGCCCTCCGCAATATCGTCGCCCCCCGCTCCATTGGCGCTCTATGTCCATTGGCCCTTCTGCGTTTCCAAATGCCCTTATTGCGATTTCAACAGCCATGTCCGCGAATCGGTGGACCAGGCCGCCTGGGCCAAGGCGCTGCTCGCCGACCTGGCGCATGAGGCCGCGGCGCTGCCGGGTCGGCGGCTGACCTCGATCTTCTTCGGCGGCGGTACCCCCTCGCTGATGCCGCCCGCCACCGTCGCCGCGATCCTGGACGCGGCCGAACGGCATTGGGGCTTTGCCGAGGGGATCGAGATCACGCTGGAGGCCAATCCCTCCTCCGTCGAGGCCGCGCGCTTCGCCGATCTGGCCGCCGCCGGGGTCAATCGCGCCTCGCTCGGCGTGCAGGCGCTGGACGACGATGCGCTGCGCTTCCTGGGCCGCGCGCACGGCGTCGACGAGGCGCTGCGCGCGCTCCAGACCGCGCAAGGCGTGTTCGGCCGGGTCAGCTTCGACCTGATCTATGCCCGCCCCGGCCAGCCGCTGCCCGACTGGGAGGCCGAACTGACCCGCGCGCTCGGGTACGGGACCGAGCATCTGTCGCTCTACCAACTCACCATCGAACCCGGCACGCGCTTCCACACCGAAGCGGCGGCGGGGCGGCTGACCATCCCCGATGGCGATGCGGCGGCCGACCTGTTCGAGACGACGCGCGCGATCACCGCTGCCGCCGGGCTGCCCGCCTATGAAACCTCCAACCATGCGCGGCCAGGGGCGGAGAGCCGCCACAACCTGACCTATTGGCGCTATGGCGACTATGCCGGGATCGGCCCCGGCGCGCATGGCCGGCGCGAGGGCGTGGCGACCGCACGCCGCAAGAAGCCGGAAAACTGGATGGGCGCGGTCGAGCGCAACGGCCATGGCATCGAGACGGAGGAAACGCTTGCGCCCGTCACCCGCGCAACCGAAGCCCTGGTCATGGGCCTGCGCCTGACCGAGGGCGTCGACCTTCGCCGAATCGCGGCGCTGGCGGAGGGACGCGCGATGCTCGACGAGGCGAATATCGCCCGGCTGTCCGAACAGGGCTTGCTACGCCGCGATGACGCGCGGTTGATCGTAACGGACGCGGGCGCGTTGCTGCTCGACGCGATCCTGCGTGAGGTGGTGCGGACCGACGACTGAGCGTCAGTCCTCCCACCCCACCGATTGCCGCACCCATTCGGCATAAGCGGGGGCGGCGTCGGCGATCGGCACGGCAAGGATTTCCGGCACGTCATAATCGTGCAGTTCGGTCGTCGCCTCGCACAAGGCGGCGTAGCGCCCCCGCACGGTCTTGCCATGCAGCATCCATTCCGGCGCGTGCCGCACCGCGCCATCCCACCGATACCAGCTTTCGATCGGCATCATCTGCACACAGGCCGCCAGCCGCCGTTCCACCAGAGACTGCGCGATGGCCGCGGCATTCTCCCTGCTCCCCGCCGCGCACATCACCAGCAGCAGATCGCCATCGCGCAACGTGCCTATCCCCCGAAGCCGGTCGGCGCGGGCGATACGGTGACGGCGGCACCGTCGCGAATTTCCTGCACCTCCAGCGCGCGTTCGGCGACGCCGTCGCGGCCGAAGCGGAACGCACCATCGATCCCGGCAAAGCCGTCCGAGGCCCGCAGGCGCGATTCGGGGAACGGCGCGTTGATCTTCCAATCGCGCGCGATCCGCACGGTCAGCAGCACCGCGTCATAGCCCAGGCTCGACAGGCGATAGGGCGCGGCCTTGTATCGCGCGCGATATTTGGTCGCATACTGCCGGTAGAGGCTGTTCGACACGCTGGCGAACCAGGCGCCATTGAGCGGCGCGCGCGTTGCGATGCCCGATTCGGAGTTCCACAACTCTGTCCCCAGCAGCCGGGTGGTTGCGCCCGATCCGCGCTTGATGATCGGGGCCACAGCCGCCGCCGCGCCGCCATCGGCGATCAGCACCGCGTCATATGGCGCCTTGGCGTTCAGCCGTTGCGCCGCGCCGGTCAGGCCGCCCGCCACACGGCCATAGGGCTGGAGCGAGACGACCTGCCCCCCCGCCCCTTCGACCGCGCGCAGAAAGGCGGTGGAGGTGCGCTCGCCATACAGGCCGTTGGGCACCAGCCCGGCAAAGCTGGTGACACCGCGTCCGCGCGCATAATCGACGACCCGCTCGATCGACTGGGCGGGGGTATAGCCCATCAGATAGGTGCCGCCCCCGCCCACGCCGGTGTCGTTGGAAAAGCTGATGACCGGCACCCGCGCGGCGCGCGCGATCGGGGCGACGGCGCGGACATCCTCGGACAGCAGCGGCCCCAGGATCAGTTGCGCGCCCTCGGCGATCGCGCGCTGCGCCGCCGCCGCCGCGCCCGGCGTCGTGTCGTAATTGGTGATTCGGATCGTGTCCGCCTGCGTATCGAGCAGCGCCATCATCGTCGCATTGGCGATGGACTGGCCCACCCCGGCATTGCTGCCCGACAGGGGCACCAGCAACGCGACCCGGTGGCGCGCCGTATCCCGCGGCAGGCCGGGCTCCACCTCGGGGGTGGGACGCGGCGTGGTGGGCACGGGCCGCGTCTCGGGCTGCTCGACCGGGCCGCGCGGAACGATCGTCTGGCACGCCGCCAGCGCCAGCGTCGTCGCCAGCGCCACGGCGCGGCCCCAGCGCCCCGATAATCGCGGGAAGCGGCCCCGAATGACGGCCCCCGGTTGTGCGAACAGCCCTGCCTCTGTCATGACGATCCCCGTGACCCATTCCGAACCTAGTCTCGAACCCGGCCTGTACATCGTCGCGACCCCCATCGGCAATCTCGGCGATCTGTCCCCGCGCGCGGCCAACATATTGACGAACGCCGATGTCATCGCGGTCGAGGACAGCCGCGTGACCGCCGGGCTGCTGCGCCATATCGGCGTCAAGCGGCCGATGCAGCCCTATCACGACCATAATGCCGAGCATGTCCGCCCGGGCCTGATCGCGCGGATGGCGACCCAGGCGGTGGCGCTGGTGTCCGACGCGGGCACGCCGCTGATCTCCGATCCGGGCTACAAGCTGGTCCGCGATGCGCGCGCGGCGGGGCATATGGTAGTGACGATCCCCGGCCCCTGCGCCGCCATCGCCGCGCTGACGCTGGCTGGGCTGCCGACCGACCGATTCCTGTTCGCGGGCTTCCTGCCGCCCAAGGAAAAGGCGCGCGCCGACGCGATCGCCGAGATCGCAGGCATCCGCGCGACGCTGGTCCTCTACGAATCGGGGCCTCGCCTGGCGGCGACGCTGACCGCGCTGGCGCAAGGACTGGGCGACCGCGAGGCGGCGGTCACGCGCGAGATCACCAAGAAGTTCGAGGAGGCGGTGACCGGCACCCTTTCCACCCTGGCCGCACGCTATGCCGAGGGCGGGCCGAAGGGCGAGATCGCGATCGTCATCGCGCCGCCCGGCGAAGCGCCCCCCGCCAGCGACCAGGATGCCGACGCCGCGCTGGCCGAGGCGCTGACCCGCCTGCCGGTCGGACGCGCCGCAAGCGAAGTCGCCAAGGCGTTGGGAATGGACCGGAAAACGCTTTACGCGCGCGCGCTGGCAATGAAGGATGGCCCGACCGGGGACTAATCCGCCGGTCTCGCGGACGGGCCAGCCGCGTCGAACGGGATTATGGTCGGGAGAGCCGGGCATGTACAATTACACCTTTCGCCACGATCTCGACCTGCTCGACATCCAATGGACCGGGCTATTCACCCCCGAGGTGGCGGAACGCTACGCGCGAGAAATGATCGATGCGTTCCGCCGCAGCGGCTTCGCGCCCGGCTATCGCCTGCGAATCGACATGAGCATGATCCGCGTCCAGCCCGCCGATGCGATCATGGTGGTGCACCAGAATCTGCGCGAGTTCCCGCGCGCCAGCCGCATCGCCATGGTAACGCCCAGCGCGATCGCCCGGCACCAGATCCTGCGCCTGATGACCCAGCCCTATCTGCGGATCTTCGACACGCCCGAACCCGCGCTGGACTGGCTCACCGCAACGGCGGACCCGAAGGCCTGACATGCAAGGGATGCGGGGCGTCGGGCGATCGGCTATCACCCCACGCATGCGCTCCGTCCCACCCAACGCCGTGCGTGATCGCCGTGTCGCCGAAGCCGCTGGCCGGCGCGGCGAACGGCTCGCGGCGTGGTGGCTGCGGCTGAAGGGCTGGACCATTCTCGACCGCCGCGTTCGGACACCGGCGGGCGAGGTCGACCTGGTCGCGCGGCGCGGGACGCTGGTGGCGTTTGTCGAGGTGAAGACCCGCAAGACCGCCGCCGACCTTGATTTCGCGATCGATGCGCGGCGGCTGGCACGGGTAGCGGCGGCGGCGGAAGTGCTGATGCCGCGCTATGCCGGGCCGGGCGACGATATCCGGGTCGACGTCGTCCTGCTCGCCCCCGGCACCCGGCCGCGCCACATCGAAAATGCATGGTGCGGCTGACACGCGGGTGACAGGCGCGCGGCCAGCCATTACCTCCGCGGGCGAAGAAGCGGCGTCGTTCCGCGCGCAAGGAAGGAAATCCCCATGTCCCAGTCCCTGACCGTCGCCGTCCAGATGGACCCGATGGACCAGATCAACGTCGCGGGCGATTCGACCTTCGCGCTGATGCTCTCGGCGCAGGCGCGCGGCCATCGGCTGTTCCATTATGACGCCGGTGATCTGAACTGGTCCGATGGGCATCTCTGGACCCGCGCGCATCCCGTCACCGTGCAGCGCGTCGCGGGCGATCACTTCACCTTCGGCGATCCGGTGAAGCTCGATCTGGGCGACGAAGCCGATGTCGTCCTGATGCGACAGGACCCGCCTTTCGACCTGGGCTATATCACCGCCACCCACCTGCTGGAGCGGGTCGCGGACAAGACGCTGGTCGTCAACAACCCGCGCAGCGTGCGCAACGCGCCCGAAAAGGTCTTCGTCCTCGACTATCCGCAGTTCATGCCGCCGACGCTGGTCACCCGCTCGCTGGACGAAGCGCGGGCGTTCCTGGCGCAGCATGGCGAGATCGTCATCAAGCCGCTGCACGGCAATGGCGGCAAGGCCATCTTCAAGGTCGGGCGCGACGGCGCGAACCTGTCGGCGCTGATCGAGGTGTTCAACACCGCCTATCGCGAACCGCATATGGTGCAGGCGTTCCTGCCCGCCGTGGCGAAGGGCGACAAGCGCATCGTCCTGATCGATGGCGAGGTGGCGGGCGCGATCAACCGCCTGCCCGGTGAAGGCGAGATCCGCTCCAACCTGGCGGTCGGCGGATCGGCGGAGAAGACCGAACTGACGGCGCGCGAGCGCGAGATCTGTGCGGTGCTGGGCCCCGAACTCAAGCGGCGCGGGCTGCTGTTCGTCGGGATCGACGTGATCGGCGGCGAATGGCTGACCGAAATCAACGTCACCTCGCCCACCGGCATCGTCGCGATCGAAAAATTCGACGGCACCGATGTCGCCGCGATGATCTGGTCCGCGATCGAGACGAAGGTCGCCGCCTCGCGCTGACCGGCCGTCCTTCTCTTTCGTCGCCACGGAACCCATCGTGCCTCCCGCGCTTTTCCTGCCTCGAGCAAGCAAAGGGCATGAGCTATGGGTGCAACGACAATAGGAGCGATCGTCGGGGCGGCGATCGACGGCCTGTCGGGCGATGACGGTGTCGCCGACGGCGCGATCATCGGCGCGGTGGGGGCGAATGCCCTGAAGATCATCGTGCCGATCGCCCTCACCTATGCGGTGGGCTGGGCGGTGCTGCGCGGTGCGGGCGAACTCAAGAACCGGGTTTTCGGAGACGTACAATGATCGGCCGCATCATCGGCGCGCTGGTGGGTAGCGAAATCGGCCGCCGCGAAGGCAATAACGGCGTCAAGGGCGCGATCCTGGGATCGCTGGCAGTCGGCGGCATCCGGCGGCTGGGGCCACTCGGCCTGCTGCTCGGCGGCGGCTATGCAGCGAAAAAGGCCTATGACCGTCACAAGGCGAACAAGGCGGCGCGCGACCTGAACGCCTGATCGGCCCGAGGGTCGGGACGATCCGTGCGGCGTGTCGGGCATGGCTTGACGCGCCGCGGCATCGTGCGCCAAAGGCGGGCATGTCCATCACGCCCGACAACCCAAACGACTCCCACAAGCTGAAGCGTCGCGGGATGCTGTTCGTTCTGTCCTCCCCATCGGGAGCGGGCAAATCGACCATCGCGCGCAAGCTGCTGGCCGACGACGATGGCCTGGAGATGTCGGTGTCGGCGACGACCCGGCCGATCCGTCCGGGCGAAGTCGACGGCAAGGATTATCATTTCGTCGATCTCGAGGAATTTCGCCGCATGGTGGCGAATGACGAGTTCCTGGAATGGGCGCATGTCTTCGACAATCGGTACGGCACGCCGCGCGCGCAGGTCGAGGCGATGCTGGCGGCGGGCAAGGACGTGCTGTTCGACATCGACTGGCAGGGCGCGCAGCAGTTGTTCCAGATCGCGGGCGGCGATGTGGTCCGTGTGTTCATCTTCCCCCCCTCGATGGAGGAACTGCGCCAGCGACTCGAACGCCGCGCCACCGACTCGGTCGAGGTGATCGACGCCCGCATGGCGCGCGCGGCCAATGAGGTCAGCCATTGGGACGGCTATGACTATGTCCTGGTCAATGACGATGTCGAGGAATGCTTCCGGGGCGTAAAGACCATCCTGCAGGCCGAACGCCTCAAGCGCTCGCGCCAGACCGGGCTGATCGGGTTCATCCGAAAGCTGACGACGAAATAGGGGCCGCGCGCTCCCCTCATTCCACCCCGGCGAAGGCCGGGGTGGTGGTACTTTTGGTAGGTCGCCCCCTCTCCCCCACCCCCGTTCAGGCTGAGCGAAGCGAGGTTGGGGTCAACAACGGCAGCCGTTACATCCCCAGCGCCGTCAAAAACCGCACCGCGGCGTCATACTCCCGCCGCTTGGCCTCGCGCGCCTCAATGGCGAAATAATCCTCTCCCCATTGTTCGGCCTGGAAATCCTCATCGACATGCGCCGCCGTCCACACGGCATCCGCATCCGCCGCGCCATCGAGCAGCGCCAGCGCCAGCACCAGCGAGCCGGTGATCGTGACCGCCGGCGACAGCGCGGCCAGATGGAAGGGATCGAGTGTCGCCACCGCCGCGCCCAGCCGCTCGACCGTCGCCACGGGTTGCGGCTGGTGCATGATGCCGGTCACGCGCGTGAAATGCACATCATAGCGATCGCGCGCCCAGTCGAGCAGCGGGTCCCACAGCGCCGCCTGCCGCGCGACCAGTTCCGGCGGAGACTCGGCGCGGTAGCAAAGCAGATCGCTTTCGGCATAGCGCGCCAGCCCCTCGGCAAAGGGGGCCGGGTCGGCCGCGATCCGGTCTATCGCCGCATTGGCCAGCCCGGTCAGCGGCATCGCGCGCGGATCGACCGTCTCGCCGACATCGCGCCACTCGCCCGCCACCGCCTCGGCCAGCGCGGGTGTCGGCAGCGCCAGCGGCACCCGCCCCGGCGTACGCACCGGACGATCGTCCAGCCGCACGACCCGCTCCGCATCGACCGTCACCTCGGTCCAGAACCGCTTCATTCGCCCCCACTCCGCCACCGATGCGCCAGTCCGGCGGGCACGATCGCGATCATCGCCAGCGCCGCCATGACGATGGCCACGCCCAGCGCCTTTTCCGGCCATGCCACGCCGCGCGACGCCAGCATCACCCCGAACAACGCGCCCGCCACGCCGATCAGGCGGACCGCCATGATGATGAACCAGCGCCGCCGCGACCGCGCGTCCTCGGCGTTCATGGCCGCACCAGCAGGTGACGCAGGTCGCCCACTTCCTGCGCGATCACCTCCGCCCCCGCCCGCGCCAGATCGGTCACGTCATGATAGCCCCAGGCGACTCCGACGGCGAAGGCCCCCGCCGCCTTGCCCATCGCCATGTCGAAACTCGTGTCGCCGATCATCGCCACGTCCTGCGCGGCGACCCCTGTTTCGGCCATGGCGGCCAGCACCATCGAGGGATCGGGCTTGGACGGATGCCGGTCGGCGGTCTGCAAGGTCACGAAATGATGCGCCAGCCCATGTTCGGCCAGTACGCGCGCCAGCCCCCGGTCCGACTTGCCGGTGGCGACACCCATCTGCCAGCCCTGCGCCGCCAGATCATCGAGCAGTTCGCGAATGCCGTCGAACAGCGGCTCGGGCTCCATCGCACCTTCGGTGCGCAGGCGGAAGAAGGCGGCCTTATAGTCCCTGGCCAATTGCCGATGGGCCTCGTCCGGCTGGTCGGGGGCCAGCACGCGCATCGCCTCGACCAGGCTCAACCCGACGATGCGGCGGATCGCCGCGGCCGGCGGCGGGGTCAGGCCGGACAGCGCGAACGCCTCCACCGCCGCACGGCAGATATTGGCCTGGCTGTCGACGAGCGTGCCGTCGCAATCGAAAAGGGCAAGGCGCGGTCGCGTCATCGCATCGTCCTATCGCGCCCGTGGCCCGGGGGGAAGCGCGGCGAACCGAACAATTGCATGAACGCCAGCTAACGGGCGCATTCAGCATCCCATCACCGCGAATCGGACATAAGGGGTTCAACGACGACGGGAATCATCCCGCCGCCGCCGGATTGAAGATCAAGGGAGATGACGATGTTCAAGAAGCTCTCGCTCGCCGCAGCCGCCCTTGCCGTCGGCGCGACGGCCATGGTTCCGACCGCCGCCAGCGCGCAACGTTATTATGGCGACCGCTATGAGCGCGCCTATGGCGATGCCTATTCGGACGGTTATAATCGCGGACCGCGCTACGACCGGAGCTATTATGACCGTCGTGGCTATGCCCGTGGCTATTACGACCGTGGCCCGTCGCGCTGCAATAGCGGCACCACCGGCACCATCGTCGGCGCGATCGCCGGCGGCCTGCTGGGCCGCACGATCGACAGCCGTGGCGACCGGACGCTCGGCACGATCCTGGGCGGCGGCGCCGGGGCGCTGGCCGGTCACGCGATCGAAAAGTCGAACAACCCCGGCTATTGCCGCTGATCACCCGGCGTGAGGGAGGGCAGTTTCCTCACCTATCCAGCAACAAGCCCCATCGACCTACTGGCCGGTGGGGCTTTTCATGTCCGGTCCACCCCGCGGGAAGGCGGCGTTTCAGGTCAGCGCGTACCCCGGCCGCGCCGCTCGCCGCGGCGTTCCTTGCGGATCTGCTTGGCATGGGCCTTGGCGCGCTGCTTCAGCACCTCCTTGGGCGGAGGCCCGCGTTCCTCGTCCTGGGGCATGACGTCGCCGCGAATCTCGTCGAAGCCGAGTTGGTTCATGCTCTCGGCGAAATGGCTTGGCAGTTCGGCGGTCTGGTCGATCCGGCCGCCATCGGGATGGTCGACGCGGATGCGGCGCGCGTGCAGGTGCATCTTGCGGCTGATCCCGCCGGTCAGGAACGCCGCCGCGCCACCATATTTGCCATCGCCGACGATCGGATGGCCGATCGCCGCCATATGCACGCGTAGCTGATGCGTGCGACCGGTAAAGGGTTGCAGCTCGACCCAGCAGCAGCGATTGCCCGCGCGCTCGATCACGCGATAGCGCGAGCGGGCGGCTTGGCCGTTTTCCTCGTCGACATGCATCTTCTCGCCGCCGGTGCCCGGCTGCTTGCCGATCGGCAGCTCGATGGTGCCGTCCTCGATCGAGGGCACGCCGACGACCAGCGCCCAATAGATCTTCCTGGCGGTACGGCCCGAGAACGCCTTGGCAAAGAACGCCGCCGACCGCGCGTTGCGCGCGACCAGCAGCGCGCCCGACGTATCCTTGTCGAGCCGATGGACCAGCTTGGGCCGCCCCTCCGCCTCGAACTGGAGCGCGTCGAGCAGGCCATCGACATGGGTGGTCGTCTTGGTCCCGCCCTGAGTCGCCAGGCCCGGCGGCTTGTTCAGCACCAGCGCGTCGCGATCCTTGTGGATGACCAGTTCGCGCGCGAAGGCGATCTCGTCCTCGGACAAGGCGGCGCGCGGACGCATCGGCCTGGCGCTTTCGGCGGGCGCGGGTTCGGCCGGGGGCACGCGCAGCACCTGGCCCGCGGTGATCCGGTCGCCCGGCGTGGCGCGCGCGCCGTCGACGCGCAACTGCCCGGTGCGCGCCCATTTGGCGACGGTGGTGAAGCTGGTGTCGGGCAGATGGCGCTTGAACCAACGGTCGAGCCGGATACCGTCATCGTCATAGCCGACCGTGAATTGGCGGACAAAGTCCGTCATGCAAAAATCCTTGTAAACCAAAGGCCCGCCCACAAAGCGGCAAGCGAGCCCACCAGCGACAGGCCGACATAGCCCAGCGCCAACGCCCCCTGCCCGCGTTCGATCATAAGGATCGTATCGAGCGAGAAGGCGGAAAATGTCGTATAGCCGCCCAGAATGCCGACCCCCAGGAACAGGCGCCAGCCTTCCCCCGCATCGGTCCGCGCCAGCACCCCGGCCAGCACCCCCATCAGCAGGCACCCGATCCAGTTGACCGCGAGCGTCCCGAACGGAAAACCGGGGCCGAACGCGTCAAGCGTCACGCGCCCCGTCAGATACCGTCCCCCCGATCCCAGCGCGCCGCCCAGCATCACGAGTAGAAGCGGTGACATAATCCGCCTCCCCTAGCGCAACAGCGGCCCGCGCGCAAAGAGCAAGCGCGACGCGCCGATGCCGATCCCCTGGGTCAACCGCCCCGAACGATCAGGTCGACGTCCGAACCGCCATCGGGCCGATCGGTGGCATAGATCATATAGGCCGCCGCCTGCCGCGAACCGCCCAGCACATGCTGCGCGCCGTCGCGCTTGTGGTCGGCGTCGAATCCCGCCGCGACGGCCCGGCTATAATAGAAGTTCACGACCTTGTCCGCCGCACCACCCGCGCGGAAGCTGACGATGCGGAAGGCACAACCGCCCGCGTCATTGCCCGCCGCCTCCGACAGCTGGCTGCCCGGATATACGGGGAAAACCGGGGGCATCCGGTTGGCCCAGCCCGCCGAATAGCGCAGGCCCGACAGGCATTGCGCATTGCGCGCCTGCTGCCCGGCAAGTGCCGCCAGGGTCAGCGCATTTTTCGAGGCACGGCATTCGGAACAGTCGTGCGTGGCAGCAGGTGCGGTCTTCAGGGTGCGGCCATCGACCGGATCGGCGGGCGGCGGCAATGTCGGCACCTGATCGGTGACCGGGCGGTCGGGCGGGCGAACCGCATTGGCATTGGATGTCTGGGTCAGGCCGGGATCGACCAGAATCTGCCCGGCCAGCGCCTCTGCCAGCTTGGGGTCGCGCGCGGGCTGGCCATCATGCACCGCCGACAATTCGTTATCGAGCGCGTTGAGTTGCGCATCGTCGTCCGGCGCCCGGCCACAGGCGGCCAGCATCAGAGCCAGAGACAGGCCAAGCGACAGGCCAAGCGGCAGGGTCAGGGCATGGGCACGCGAACGGATCATGGCTTTCGCCTCTAGCATATCCATCAGCAGACATCGTTAACGGTCCGTCGCTTTGCCGCGAGCACCATGGTTGTGGAACCGCATCGCCACCGCCATCTTGGGACCATGTTGAACCTCGTCTCGATCGTCATCGGCATTGTCGCGCTGTTGCTGGGCATCGTGCCGTTCCTGCCCTTCTTCGCCTGGGGCTATTGGTTCGTCATTCCGATCGCGATCGTCGGCGCGGCGATCGGCACGCTGTCGTCGCGCGACAGCGGACGGAACCTGAACCTGATCCTCATTCTGGTCTTCGGGCTGCGCCTGATGCTGGGCGGCGGCCTGATATGAACGCAAGGCGGCCCGGCAGGATATGCTCCCCGGGCCGCCCCGCCGTGACCTTGTGCTATGACCGGGACCGCAACTATGACCGGGACCGCAACAAAGATCATCACGACCATGCTGGCCGGTAAGATAGCGATCAGAATACCATAGTTCCGTTGAAAGATACCGGAAGAACCCGCGGCGATGATCGGCCGGGATCATGAAAAAGGAGCGCCCCCAAAGGGGACGCTCCTTTTTCATTCTTCAGAATCAGGGCTCAGCGGCAGCGACGATTGCTCGTGCTGCGCTCGACCTCGCGGCCGGCCAGCGCGCCGACGGCCGCCCCGCCCAGCGTGCCGAGCGTGCGATCCCCGCGCGTGTCGATCGTGCGCCCCAGCAGCGCACCGGCGACGCCACCGACCACCAGGCCGGTGGTGCCGTTCGGCTTGCGGCAATGGACGCGACCGTCATCGCCGCGCCATTCGCGATATTTGTAGCGGCGCTGCGCATCGGCCGCGGTGGCCGGCAGGACCAGCGACGGCACGACCATGGCCGTGCATCCCAGAGCGAGCATCAATTTCCGCATCTCAAACCATCCTTTCAAAACCGTCTGACGCCGTAACGTGCGTCTTTTACCCTCTGTTGCATGAATGGAAGATAACGTCATGTTCATCCGCCGCCCACGCTATCGTCATGCGCGATCGGGCGCTAGCATGGACCGTGATGTTGCCCGAACCCACCGCCATGCTGCCCGTCGCCATGCCCTGGCTCGACCTGGCGGGGCTTGCCGTCTTTGCCGTGTCCGGCGCGCTGGTCGCGGCCAAACATCGCCAGACGATCGTGACGCTCGTTTTCTTCGCGCTGATCACCGGCGTGGGAGGGGGTACGCTGCGCGATCTGATGCTCGGCGCGCCCGTATTCTGGGTGCATGACGCGCGGGTGCCGGTCGTCTGCCTGATCGCCGCGGTCGCGGTATGGGCCACGCCCGAACGCTGGTGGCGCGGCAGCGCGCTCGACTGGTTCGACGCGGTCGGCCTGGCGGCCTATGCCGTCTATGGCGCGGCCAAGGCCAGCGGCCATGGCATCACCCCGATTCCGGCCGCGATGCTGGGGGTGATGTCGGCCTGTGTCGGCGGGATCATCCGCGACATCATCGCGGGCGAGCCGTCGATCCTGATGCGCCCCGAACTCTATGTCACCGCCGCCGCGCTGGCATCGACCAGCTATGTCGGGCTCATCCTGCTGGGCACGCCCTCATCCGTGGCGGGGCCGCTGGCCGCGCTGGCGGGATTCGCCCTGCGCGGCGCGGCGATCCATTACCGCCTGGCCCTGCCCGCCTATCCGGCCAAGGGATGGGAGGATCGGGGCTAGGTCGCGTCTGCATTTATCGTAGCCAGATCATGGCGCATGCGAGGTGAACGAAGCCCATGAAGGCGGCGATGGTTTTCTCGCAGCGCAGGGCGATACGGCGGAAGCGCTTGAGCTTGTTGAAGAAGCACTCGA